>JBEKZL010000333.1:0-6919 GCA_049509915.1 Bryobacteraceae bacterium
TCGACGCTTTCTCCAAGCACTGCCTGCTAGAAGGCGTGGATGAACTTGGTTACATTCTGAACCAGGCCGGCGCGATTGAGGAGTATGAGAAGTCGCACCCGGCGCCGATTGATGCGCTGGCGTAGAATTAGACTCATGGAGAACTGGAGAGACCGGGTGAGCGTCAATCCTGCGATTTGCCACGTATCGTTCCCTGTTTCCATCGAAGGCGCTAGCGAGACCAGCCAAATAGAGGCCGTTGGAAACGCCCTGTCTGTCCCCGCGTTCTCAAAACACTGTCTGATGGAAAGCGTGGACGAGCTCGGATATATTCTGAACCGGGCGGGCGCGATTGACGAGTATGAGAAGTCGCACCCGGCGCCGATCCGATAAGCCCACCTCGCACCGGTATCGGCGGAGGGCGGCGCTGTTTCTAAACGGGGGGAGCGCCGTACTCATTTACACCCTCTGTTCCCGGAAGAAAGCAAACCTCTATCAGATACCAGATACCCAGGAACGGGACAAGAGCTACTAATATGAACCACCCGCTGCGCCCTCTATCGTGGCACCGCTTAACATTCACAGCCAGCGTTGGGTAGAGCATGACGAACGCATAAATCACAGGCAGAACGAAGCTCTCCGATTTAGCCCCAACCACCAGGAGGCATACGTAAACCACAAGGTAAGGGACGAAATAGCCCCACCACTGCGCGCGCGTAATACGTCCCGCAAACGAGAACAGGAGATTCAAAAAGGGCGGACATGGATTGAGTTTATCAGACCTTGTTAAAGGTAACCGGATATTATGCCCTCAATATGTGGTGTCGGCGCAAACTCCCCGGAAGAAGCCAACGCTCACTATGGAATTTCCGCCCCGCCCCGCCACCCTAGAATATGTCGCGCAGGCGGGCGAACTCTTCCACCACCATCAAGGTCCCGGCGCCCGGCCGGAGATCCTGTTTTTCCAGCACCCAGGTGTGCGCGTGCGGCACGAAGACCGCGTTCAATCCGGCTTCGAGCGCGGGGTTGACGTCGGACTTCGGGCTGTTGCCGATCATCCACGTCAGTGCCGGATCCATCCGGCGCTCTTCCACCAGCCGGCGATACGCGGCGGTGTCTTTCTCCTTCACCACTTGCGTGAAATGAAAATAGCCTCCCAGCCCGCTGCGGTCGATCTTCAACGTCTGCTCTTCGGGATGTCCCTTGGTGAACAGCGTCAGCTCATGCCGCTCGCAAAGATACGCCAGTGTCTCCGGCACGCCTTCGATCACTTGCATCGGGCATTCCAGTATCCGCTCGGCGAAAGCCATCGCAGTCCTGAGGTCGGTTTCTTTCACCTCGCGCTCCACCAGCCGCCGGTAACATTCGCCGAGATTGCGCCCGAAGTTGAGCGAGCCGTACCCGTGGGTGCGGGCGTTGACCAACTCGATCGAATCCAGGACGTCGCGGATCTCGTGCGGCGTCATCGACGAGTGATCCAGAAACTGACAGAATTCCTCGAAGGCTTCTTCGAAGTAGATGTTGTTTTCCCAAAGCGTGTCGTCGGCGTCGATAATCAGGAATTGGCGCGTCATCGGGCTGTCCTCGGGGCCAGGTGGAAGGGCACTTCGAAGACCGCGTCCACCTCCACCGGCGCCTTGTCCCGCAGCGCGGGAGTGAACTTCCATTTTGCCAGCGCTTCGGCCGCGGCCGCGTCCAGGCGCCCGTCCAGCCGCTGCAGCAACTCCACCGAATCCACGCTGCCGTCGGTGCGGATTACGGCGAACAGGCGCACAGTTCCTTCCACGCCTTGTTCGGCCGCGGTCCGCACGTATTTCGGGTCCACCAGGCGCAGCGGCTCCGGCGGCCGGATGTCCCCCTGCGTGCGCGGTCCCCGTTCCGCGAACCATACCAGCCAGCTTCCCGAGTAGCTGGTTAGATTCGGCATTTGAATCGCCATGCTATACGTCTCCCTTCCGGCCAGGCGGGCGTCCGGAACGCCGGCCACGCGGGCCGCATGCACCTGCCTTCCGACAGTCGTCATGCCTGCGACCAAGCCGCCCGGCCGCAAAGCGTCCAGCAGGGCCTTCCGCGGATCGGGCCCCAATCCGGCCACCAGGGTGGGCGCGGGATCGCGCTCGCCGCTGTGCGCGGAAAGATCCGGCACCACCACCTTGGCATCGTTGGGCGTGGCCGCCGCACCCTCCGCCCGCGGATGCGGCCCACCCGAAAAGCCCGCGTCGTGCGACCCCGGCAGCTTGGGAATCTCCACCATCCGCGCCGGGTTCAAGCCGGCGATGACCAGCTCCGGCTCGGGTGCGGCCCGAATCGTGGCCGGCTCCGGCGGCGCCTCCGTCAAGCCGGCCGCCACATCGGCTTTCCTGGCCCGCTCCGGCGGCGGCTGAAATCGGTTGGGCAGGCGCGGCATAGCGATCGCGGGCAGTGGCGCGGCAATCGCCGGAGCTTCCGGCAACTCCAGAGCGGGCGCCCGCTTTTCCCGCCTGGCCGGCGCGGTAAACGGCAACGGCTTCGGGCGGTTAAGCTCCAACTTCATTGCCAATGCCCCGATGCGCGGTCTGAAATCCAGCTTGGGAGCTTCCGGCAATGCCGTCGCCCGCCGCCGCTCGACGCGCTCGGGCGGAGGCGCAAACGCCTTCACGGGCTTGGGCGGCAATGGCGAAGCCGCCAGCAGGTTGGGAAGCGGCAGCGGCTTCGGAAGCTCAATTTTGGGCTCCGGCGCGCGGATCAATTGCGGCGCTCCGGGCCTTTCCTTCGGCCCCGCCACGATAGGCTGCGCGAACCGCTTCGCCGCGCGCGGCGCTTGCGCGCGCGCCGTCTTCATGGCGGGTTTCACGTTGGGCAGGCGATTCCGCAGGTTGTACCACACCAGGTGAGTTTCGTACGGGCGAACCTGGGCGTCGTACAATGGCCGGGGCTTCTCGCCCTCCAGGCCATGGCTCGCCAGCACCAGCCAGGTCAGCACGGCACTGTGCAAACCGGCGGAAAACGCAAACGAAGTCACGCTGTGGCTAACCGGACGGCTGCGCCGCGGCATCGGTCAGTGCCCCGGATGCTTTCCGGCAAAGCCGTTGGTCGGCGCGATGCTCTTGACCTTTTCGATGCGCTGCTGCCGTGGAACGTAGCGCGAGAAGTATTGGTTCAGCTCCCGGAGACGGCCGGCTTCGGACCGCTGCCGCAGCAGACTGTGCAAGAAGTCGAGATCGGGCAGGTCCCGCGCCAGTTGAAAACTGATCTGCGGATCGCTCAGGTCCGCCTCGCCCCGGTCGCGCGGCGATTCCAGTTTGCTCATTTCCACGAAGTACGCGATGGCCTGTTGCCGCAGTTCTTCGGGCACCGGCGTGAAATCGTCGTCGTCGAAATAGCGCACCTCGGCCCGCAAGACCTCCAGTTCCTGGTCGAGGGAGCCCACTTCGAAGCGGCGCTGGCCGCGCGTCAGAATGTCCATGCGTCCATCGGCGTAGGTCTGCACCAGCTTTTCCACCGTGACCGTGCAGCCCGCATTCACAATCCCGTTGGCCCTCGCCAGCACCACCCCAAACTCGGAAGCGCCGGCGATCGCCTCCGTCACCATCTTCTTGTAGCGTTCCTCGAAAATGTGCAGCGGCAGGGCGGTCCGGGGAAAGACCACCACTTCCAGCGGGAACAACGGGATCAGCGCGGCGGCCATGGTACCATTATGGCGTTTCAGGCCAAACCCGACAATGTGTACTTTGCCGCTTAGTAGTGGGACAGGCATCGCGGCCTGCCGGCCCTCCCCGCCAGTGAGTTCGCCCCGCCATGCGGATTGATGGTAAGGTCGCGTTCATCACCGGTGCTTCCGGCGGCATCGGCGCAGCCTGCGCCGCAGAGTTCGCGCGTGCCGGAGCCCGGCTGGCGCTGTCGGCCCGCTCCGCCGAAGGTCTGGCACGGAGCGACCCGGGAGGCGCCCTGCTTCTACCCGGCGACCTCACCCAGGACGACGCCCGCCGCCAGGCCGTCGCTCGCGCCATCGACCGCTTCGGCCAAATCGACATCCTGATCAATAATGCCGGCGTAGGCGCCTATGGTCCCTCTTTTGCCGCGCCCCTGGACGAGACACGCCGCATGATGGAGCTGAATTTCTTCGCGCCGCTGGCCCTGGCCCAGTTGGTCGCGCCCGAAATGCGCGCCCGCCGCTGCGGCACCATCGTGAACGTCGGCTCCATCGGCGGTAAGGTTACGTTGCCCTGGATGACGCTCTACTGCGCTTCGAAATATGCCCTGGCCGGCTGGACCGACGGCCTGCGTATGGAACTGGCCCGCGACGGTGTACACACGCTGCTGGTCTGCCCCGGTTACGTGGTCACCGGCTTTCAACAGCACGTGCTGGGCGGCGGTCCGCCACCGGCCGTGGTGCGCGCCCGCCGTTTCGCCATCACCGCCGCCGAATGCGCCCGCGCCATTCGCCGCGGAGTGGAACGCGATGCCCGCACCGTGGTCGCGCCGCCCTCGGGCTGGCTGCTCGTACTGGCCGCGCGCCTGGCGCCGGCCCTGGTGCACGGCCGCATGGCGCGAATGCTCGGTGCCTTATGAACCTTCGCCTCAAGCGCACTCCCGGCATCTACCTGGTCGGCTTCATGGGCAGCGGCAAGTCCACCGTCGGCCGCCTGCTCGCCGACCGGATCGGCTGGCCGTTCTTCGATCTCGACGAGGAAATCGAAGCCCGCGAGCGCACTCCCATCGCCGACATCTTCGCCACCCGCGGCGAAGCCGAATTCCGCCGCATCGAAGCCGCTGCGCTCGCCCGTCACGTGCGTGCCGTGGAAACCGGCCGCCCCGCCGTCATGGCCCTCGGCGGCGGAGCTTTCGTCTCACCCTCCAATCGCGACCTGTTGTTCCAAAACGGCGTCACCATCTGGCTCGATTGCCCCTTCTCCATCGTCGAACAGCGCGTCCGCCAGGCCACTCACCGCCCCTTGGCCCGCAACCCCGAACAGTTCGCCGCGCTCTACCAAGCCCGTCGCGATGTCTATCGCCTGGCCGAGATCCATGTTTCAGTAGAAGGCGACGACCCGTCCCTCGCCGTCGAGCAGATACTGGGCCATCCGCTCATGAAGTAGCGGCTGAGGTAGTTGTCCGCTTCGAATCGCGTGGGAATCGGATGTATATTCGAAGCAGATACAAATGCGAAACGCAACCACGGTTTCAAAATGGGGCAACAGCCTGGCGGTGCGGATTCCGCAGGCAATCGCCAAAGGGGCGAGCCTCAATGAGGGAGATTGTGCGGCGCTGGCCATCGCGAGCGATGGCGCCATCGTTCCGCGCCCAACCCGGCGAAGGTACGAGTTGTCGGCGCTTGTCTCCCGTATCGCCCCAACCAATCGTCACAAGGAGACGGACTGGGGAAATCCGCAAGGCGGGGAATCCTGGTGCTGGAAGATCCAGTCATTTCGGCAACTGCCGCACGAGTTGGGAAGACACCGGCACAGGTTCTGCTGGCATGGGCGGTCGGGCGCGCGTTTAACGAAATCAATCGCATTCAAACCAGGCAGAGGCTCAATGAAGTAGTGAAGACAGGCGTCCCAGGTTTCATCTCCTAAGGCAAGTGAACTTTAAGCCAACAACGAATGGAGCAATCCATGGAAGAGGAACAAATACGTGCAGCCCTGAATGCGCACTGGCATGCGTCGGCAATCGGCGATGCAAATGCGGAACACGACATTTACGCTGACGATGCGATTTGCGACTATCCCCAGTCAGCCGAGCGAATCCTCGGGCGAGCCAATTTGCAGGCCCTGCGGAGTCATCACCCTGGCAAACCGTCAGGTTTCAACGTCAAGCGAGTTCTCGGAGAAGGTGACCTCTGGGTCACGGAATACACAATCATCTACCAGGGGCGATCGGCATTCACAGTCAGCATTATGGAGTTCCGCAACGGTAAGGTCGTGCACGAAACACAGTATTTCGCGGATCCCTTCGAGGCGCCCGCCTGGCGAAGCCAATGGGTTCAGCAATTTGTGTGACGCCGGATTGAAGTACGATTGGTACCGACCCGGCTTGCGTCCGGGGATCGATGGATCGAGCGAAGTTTCCAACCCTTCGTTGCACAATGAGATTGAATGCTCCTTGCCACCGTAGTCGAAACCTCGCGGCTTGTGACCGAAACCTCGCGGCGTCTGGAAAAGATTGATCTGCTCGCAAACCTGCTGCGCCAGCTCGAACCCGGCGAAGTCGAAGCCGTGGTGGCTTATCTTTCCGGCAATCTATTGAGCCGGCGCACCGGAATCGGGTTCGCCACGCTACGCGAAGCGGCCGCGCCTGCGGCGGAAGTACCTATTCTGGAAGTCGGTGAAGTGGAACGGACCATCGAACAGGTCTCGGCCATCGAAGGCGCCGGCGCGCAGCGGCGCAGACGCGAAATGCTGAACGCCCTGATGGCGCGCGCCACCCGCCCCGAGCAGGACTTTCTGTTCTCTCTTTTGCTCGGCGAACTGCGCCAGGGCGCGCTCGAAGGCATCATGGCGGAAGCTTTGGCGAAGGCATTTGGCGCCGATGCCGCCCGCGTCCGCCGCGCCGTTATGCTCACCGGCAACCTCACCCGGGTGGCGCGCCTGTTGCGGGAATCCGGCTCTGCCGGGCTCGACCGCTGCGGCGTCCAGCTCTTCCGCCCGGTTCAGCCCATGCTGGCGGAAACCGCGGATGGCGTCGAATCCGCCCTTGCCGATCTGGGCGAGGCGGCGCTCGAATTCAAGCTCGATGGCGCCCGCGTTCAGGTACACAGGTCCGGCGGCGACGTGATGGTATTCTCACGCGCCCTCAACGACGTTACCGCCGCCGTGCCGGAAGTGGTGGAAGCCGCCCGCGCGCTGCCTGGAGGCGACCTGATTGTCGAAGGCGAGGTGCTCAGCCTCACCGCCGCCGGCCGCCCGCAGCCGTTTCAAATCACCATGCGCCGCTTCGGCCGCAAGCTCGATCTCGAGCG
>JBEKZL010000334.1:0-6865 GCA_049509915.1 Bryobacteraceae bacterium
AGACCGCCATCGGTACGGCGAATGCTTCCGCTGGCATCTGGCGTCACACGAACCTCAATACCAAGCCGTGGGCCAAGGTCCCGGTGAACGAGGACGACCGCGCTGAAATCGGCAAGGGCCACGAGTTCCCCACGCAGCTCTTCAAGTCGCATTACAACATGCCGACCTACGAGATCTCGAAGTACGCCTCGTCGGAAATCCTCGCATGGGCGATGGCGTTCTCGCTGGGCAACGTGACCGTGAGCGGCAGCGGCCCGTACACGTACACCATCATTCCGGCTCTGGGGGCGACGAATCCAACCGGCCTCGAGTTGCCCTACTTCTCGTTCGTGCAGCAGATCCGGCCTGGCGGCTCGGCGGTGCTGGACGAAATGCTGGTGGGCTGTGCCGTCAAATCGTGGAAGCTGTCCATCAAGAACAGTCCCGGCCGCGCCAGCGCCATGTGCGCGGCGGAATGCGTCACCACCGGGCAGTACACTTCGCCCAGCGGCATCACTCTGCCGGCGGTCTACACGCCGCATGAGTTCAATGCCGGCATGATCACCGCGCTGACCTTCAATGGCATCAACTATCTCTCCGGCGGCAGCGCCAAGGACTTCGTATCCATGGAAGCGTCGTGGGACAACAACTTCCGCCCCGGCTTTTTTCCTGGTTCGGGAACGCAGGATGGCTACCAGGTCCAGGGTCGCTTCGAGTGGGGCGACCGCGTCTTCGCGGTGCAGTTTGTGGTGCGTGTCGAGGCCGGATCGGCCGAGTACTCGAACCTGATCAATCTGACCACCGGGACCGCCACGTTCACCGTGACCCGCGACGCCAACAACTCGTTCACGATGCTCATTCAGAAGATGGGCTTCAACGTCGCGGAACTCAGCAACACTGACGGAATCGTGACGCTCCAGATCACCGGCGTCCAGCTT
This sequence comes from Bryobacteraceae bacterium, assembly GCA_049509915.1. Classification (GTDB taxonomy): domain Bacteria; phylum Acidobacteriota; class Terriglobia; order Bryobacterales; family Bryobacteraceae; genus JBEKYD01. The sequence goes on from JBEKZL010000334.1 coordinate 918, forward strand.
TACGACCCCACCAACGGGATGGTGACGATGACCGTCATGACGCCGCAAACGGGTATCTGCCAATAGGAGGCTTGAATGGAGACCGAAAAGAAAGCGGGCTTCGATGCGTCGAAGCCTCTCGTAGTGCCGATCCTGTCGGGTGGCGAGAAGACCTGCGAGGTTCGGTTCCCTACGGACGAAGAGTGGTGTGCGTGGGCGCGCGCGCAGCGAACGGTGCGGCACTTTCTCGGACGCGGAAAGTCGCAGAGCGAGGACGTGGACCTGCCGAAGATCAACGCGGAGTTGTTCACCAAGATCCGCACCGACAAGGACGGCCCGGAGTTCGATGATGCCGAGGCCGGCATGGTGATCGGCCGCATCGAGCGTTGCGCCGTGGCCAGTGTCGAGCGCGAAGGGATCAACTACCGGATCGAGATGAAGGTTCCCGGCGCCCGTGTGGTTCACGTGCTGCGCATGCCCACCGCCAAGGAGATGCAGGACCACGAACGCGCTTCCACCAGCGTTGTGGCCGCGCGGCGGTCAGTGGAGACCAGGGCATTTCTGGAGCCGAGCGGCGCGCTCTACGACAAGCTGCACGTCTCGCACGATGGCTATGCCGGCGCTGTGCCCATCGTGCATAAGTCGGCCGCCGTGTCCGAAGTGATCGCGCAACTGGCCATCGAGGCTGACGAAGACCCGGAATAACGACGCCCGGCGACTGGCCGGAGTATCCGGGCGTTCGGTTTCTGGTCCGGTCGGTGTTGCACCAGGGCGGGCTGTGCGGAGCCGAGGAAGAGTGCCCCGACCGCGTCTTCCGCTGCCGGAAGTGCGGCTACTCGGCGCAAACGGAATTGAATGGTTGCCCCGCTTGCGGCGCGGATTGGAAGGCCATCGATGTCAGCCACGGGCCGGGCTGTCCGAGGAACCTGCTCGAAGAGGCGATGGATACGCCGAATGGCGCTCTGGTTCGGCGGTGCTTTCGCATTCTTAACGCCAAGAGCATCGGGCTGACGATCACGCTCGCGGATATCACGGAGGAGGAGTTCCGGGTTCTGGAAATAATCGAGGCAGACCGCCAGGAACAGATCAACAGTGGGGACGGCGGCAACAGGAGTTCGCGGTAAGCGGGCTATCGCTGGCGGCGCTGGAGGACTCCTCGCAACCAGTGGATGACTAATCCCAGCCGAGTGGCGACTGCCCGTGGCGACAGGTTGTCGGTACGGTCAGGCCTCCAGAAGGGATCGCCAATATTGTTCACGTCTCCAAAGTGTTCGCAAACGACGTGTTCCAACGCTGCGACCCGCGGGCTCACAGTGATTGTATGGCGATTTCCATCATAGTCGTACATGACCGAGCGTCCACGGCTCCCCGGATGCCAAGGTGACATCAGCTCCGCGAAAAGGCCGACTGCCGTGGAAGCCAGAACACCGTTGGGCCAGATGACCTGTGGGCGACCTCCCGCACCACCGTATTCTTGTGCCTCGCGGTCGAGCAAGCACTGCCTCAGGAAGTTAAAACAGCGTAAACAGAGGTCTCCGGGCATTGACAGGATGACTTGGCCCTGGACCGCAAAACCGCTGTCCATCCGATGCACATCCATCCCAATATCGATGTACGGAATCAGATAGCGTCGGCAGAGAGTTTCCAGTTGATCGCGTTCCGTATAGCTGTCAACGCATCCGAATATGACGTCGCAATCCCTCAATCGGGACAAAGCAGTTTGCCAGCGCCCCTCGATAGCGAAGACATCTGCGTGCGGGTTAATTCCATGAATTGTTCGCTCCGCAATTCGTACCTTGGGAGTGCGATTGTCGATGTCCGACGCCAGGCCGCCCACTGTGCGGTTGTGATTCTTGTCCTCGTAATGGTCCATATCGCTCAAGACAAAGCGTCCTACCCCAATGTGCGCCAGTTGTTGTGCGATGTGGCTGCCCCCACCACCGAGTCCAATAATGCCGGGGCGGGCCGCTTGCAGAATAGATTCAATGTCTTTGCCAAGAAAGCTCTGCCGTTCATGCCTGCTCACGTTGGTGGCCTCCAGGAGCGCATACCGCGTCCGACCAGCGTGAAACGGTGGATTGGAATCGGCTGTTTACGTTTGGGGTACCAGCACCATCCGCTCATTCGGTCTTCGCTCAGAATCAGCGTGCCGTGCGGAAGGTTCGGTCGGACGTGCCAAAAATTAGGGACAAACTTCTTCCATTCACTCCAATCGATGCCACTCGGGCCAGGTGTTCCTCTGTGCTCATGAAGGTGAACGTGGAAAATGCCCACATCGTCTGAGTACGCGATCTGCAGGGCGGTCCGGATCGCGGCGGAGTTAAATCTCGCGCCGACCTGGGGGTCCATTTCGTAGTGCTCGTCGCTGACGGGATGAAAGCTGTGTGCCAGTATGATCAAATCGCGAAGCGAATTTCCGGGGCGGCTGGTCACAAAACCGACCCGCTCACCCGCGTGCGCGTGGGGACGTCGCAGGTCACAGATGATAGCTTGCCGCATCGTTTCCAGCATCTTAAAGTGAATGGTCATCTCAGTGCTCGCATGTGACCCGCCAGTACCTGTGCGGCTCGCTGTTGCGCGAGAATGTCCTTCCACGACCAGGTGTGCCACGTTCGATCCAGCAGGCAAACCGTGGACCAGTTGGCACCGCGCTGCGGCATTGGCGTCGAAAGGTACAGACGCGTGGCGTATCCGTCGCGGCTATGGAGGGCAAGCAGGGCGTCCACTTCCGCCGACCGGCACGCCGGCGGAAGCTTGAGCCCCTCCAGGAACAGGAACGGTTGTCCTCCTTGGATGACTTCTGAAACGCCGCGGCATAGCGGCTTGAGCTCGTCGATTTGGTCCTGGGGAATCACGAAGATGCCCCTCCGCGAACATGGCTGATAAACGATTCGCCGCCGCGAATACGGATGTGAGCGTCGTCCGCTAAAGGCACAAGTTTTCCATCCTCCAGTTCCTCCAGTTCGTAGGTCGGATCGACGCCGACAGCCTTCTTGAATACGGCAACTCTATATCGGCCGGCCCGAACCTGCTTCTGGTCGCCGTCAACCGTGACGCACACAAGGTGAGGGTGGCGCCGGCCCCGATGGCCGCCGTGTTTTTCAATTTCGATCAAAATCAGTTCAACATCGCCGAGGCTGATCTCCTCGACGACCTCAATCGTTTCTTGCATCATGTATCTCCCTGAAAAGAAATCGTTTCGCGGTCCAATCAGGCCGAAGCCGCACTGTCCGCCACCTCCAGAGCGATTCAGGACCGCGCGTTTTTCCATGGCGCTCAAATTTTCTTTTACGGTGCGGAAAAAATGCACTGGCTTGATCGCAGTTATACTTGGGGACCAGGATCGACTTGGCCGAATTCACATTTGGCGACATCAATGTCGTCGAACTACTCGAACGGCTAACGCGCCATGCGTATACGCTGTGCGGGTGTTTTCCGTCTCCGCATTTCTCGCCGGTGATACGCGGTTACGGCGACAGCCCCGAAGACCTTGCCAAACAGACGATCACGCGGTTTCTCGATCCCGAAGACGCAACGGTGCAATGGCCGTCCAGCCGAGGGAAGCCAACCAAGGGCGCGCTCTTGGGTTATCTGAAGGAGACCCTTACTAACGACTTTCTCGACCGAAAGCGAAGTAAAAGATACAAGACGCAAGTTGAATTGCCGTCGGCGGGAATGGACGATGAAAACGGGATCACCCTGGATGATCTGGCGGTGAACTGGGAGACGCCGGAGGCCATCGCCATCCGCAATCAGTGCTACGAGCAGATGCTCTCATACCTCAGGGACGAGCCGGATCTGCATGACTTGCTAACCGTCCAACTGAACCCGGAGGGTTACCAGGCGTATACGAACCAAGAGAGGGCACGACTGCTGGGTACTACGGTAGATGAGATTGAAAACGGCAAGAAACGACTGGAGCGCCGTTTACTACGGTTCCAAAGAGAACGCGCAAGCGGGCGCAGTGAAGGTTGAGGACGACGAATGTCACGAAAAGCGCGAGAGCGATTGTTCCAGCAATTTCGCGAGCAAGTGGAGCGATTCAGCCCGGACGAGGAATCGCTGACGCGGGCTGAGGTCCAGGATGCGCTTCGGGAAGCCGGGTCCGATCCGGAGAAACTCCGTGAATGGCTCAACGCAACCGCAAGGCGGCTCGCAGATGCCCAACGTGCAAAGGGTCGGCCCGCACCGGAATATCTGCAGCAGGCTATCGATCTCTCCAGCCCGCCCGATCAATTGCCGAGGGACCCTAAAACAGCTCTACAGAAAGCCAGCGAATGGATTCAGTCCCTGACCGCCGGCCCCGGAGATGTGACTGGAGATTTCGAGATCATCCGGGAATACCGCAGCCGCGGCGACTTGAGCGAAGAAGATCAGCGAGTGCTGGATGCGGCTGAGGAACAGCTGCGGAACCAAATCAAGAAGCAGTCCGATGGCTAAAGACCGTGACGCAGTTGTCGTATATGCCCGAAGTTTTGTCGATTTCTTCGGCTCCGATTGCGGCATCCGCCTCGATGCGATAGCTAAGACAATCGGCCTGACGGTAGATGAGGTCGCAGCGAAAACATTCGATGGTGCGCTGCTCCGAGTTGCGGGGAAACCACTCGGGAAGGTTGTGCTTAACGCGGATATCAGGGAGGAAGGCAGAAGGCTCTTCACTCTTGCGCATGAAATCGGTCACTATGTGTTGCCGGCGCACGCGAAGACCGGTTCCGTTTGTCGGACCCGCGAAATTCAGAACTGGGCCCCTGGTCTGCCCGAGAAGGAACTAGAAGCAAACCGCTTTGCCGCCGAGATTCTGATGCCCCGAGACCAGATATCGACGCAGGTGCGTATGGAGCCTTCGTTTCGCGTGATCCGACTGATCGCACAACGCTTTCATACAAGCCTTACGGCATCGACGTACCGTCTGGTCGATCTGTCCTCGTACCGCATTGCGATGGTGTGGTGCACTGCGGGAAGACGAATCTGGTACAAGCCCTCCGACGAATTCGGAAGGGCTGTTGAAATTGGTCCCGTTTCGCCGCACAGCTTCGCAGCCGACTGTTTCCGCGGGCAAGCTGTTCCCGACCATCCTGAAAGCGTGCCAGCTACGGCGTGGCTTTATGGCAGCAAGCTGATCGAGGGCGCACGGATCTGGGAAGAATCTGTGCCGGTTCCTTATTACGATTCGGTCCTCTCGCTGTTGTATATCCGTGACCCGGTCGAAGAATTGGAAGAATCAGAGGGGGATGCTGAACTAGATCCGGTTGAGTTCAGCTTGGCCCGCAAGCACTGGCCAGTGAAATAGCTGCCTGGTTGTAAACGCGTTCCGGGGAAAACCGACCACCACATTCTCGTTTCAGACCCTGCCTCTCACTGATGCTGACCATGGCCAGATTCCAGACCGTCATCAAACACGCTCGATTCGTTTACTCGCCCTACACCGCAACCGAGATGCAAGGCTTCGGGCAGGTGCTGGCGGATGCGATCCGGGCCCGCATCCAACACGGCCAGAACATCTACGACCAGGCGGCCGCGCCGCTGAAGCCCGGACTGCCAGGTCGGCGCGGTTACCCCGACTACAAGGCGGCACGCGGCCTCCAGCCGATCCGCGATTGGACTTGGAGCGGGCATACCCTCCGCTGCCTCAAGGTCCTGACCGCGAACGAGAATCGTGCGGCAATCGGATTCCTCGACGAGAGCCTTCCTGGCCGGCGGCTGACCGCTTCGCAGATCGCCGCCTTCAACAACCGGCGCGAGGCGCAGTGGGGTGTCTCGCCTCGCGACCGCCAGGCGGTTCTCGCCGCATTCCAGGCACGTCCTTTCGTGATGCTCAAGGCAGCGTAAATGGCAGACCAAGCAGAACGCGTAATCCTCGAAGCCGAGGACCAGGTCACGCCAATAGTGGACAAGGCCAACGCCGGCCTGGACAGCTTCGAGAAGAAAGCCGAATCGTCGCATGGCAAGGTGATCCGGATTTCGGACCA
>JBEKZL010000335.1:0-6857 GCA_049509915.1 Bryobacteraceae bacterium
AACATCAGTGAATTGCTGAACGGTTGGGGATTCGGCAAACAGACCGCCATCGGAACGGCGAATCTGGTCGCCACCATCTGGCGTCACACGAATCTCAATACCAAACCGTGGGCGAAGGTCCCAGTGAACGAGGATGACCGGGCGGAAATCGGCAAAGGCCACGAGTTCCCGACCCAGCTCTTCAAGTCGCATTACAACATGCCGGCCTACGAGCTCTCGAAGTACGCCTCGTCGGAGTTCCTCGCGTGGGCGCTGTCCTTCTCCATGGGCAACGTCGTCGTGAGCGGCAGCGGTCCGTACACATACACCATCGTTCCGGCGTTGGGGGCGACGAACCCGACCGGCCTGGAGTTGCCCTACTTCTCGTTCGTGCAGCAGATCCGGCCCGGCGGTTCCGCGGTGTTGGACGAAATGTTGGTAGGCTGTGCGGTCAAGGGCTGGAAGCTCTCCATCAAGAACTCTCCTGGCCGCGCCAGTGCGACGTGCTCGGTGGAGTGCGTCACCACCGGCCAGTACACTTCGCCCAGCGGCATCACACTGCCAGCCATCTCCACGCCGCATGAATTCAACGCAGGCATGATCAGCGCTCTGACCTTCAATGGCATCAACTACCTCTCCGGCGGCAGCGCCAAGCAATTCGTGTCGATGGAAGCCTCCTGGGAGAACAACTTCCGCCCCGGCTTCTTCCCCGGCTCGGGAGCGCAGGACGGCTATCAGATCCAGGGGCGCTTCGAGTGGGGTGACCGCGCCTTCGCGGTGCAGTTTGTGGTGCGCGTACAGGCGGGATCGACCGAGTACGCGAACTTGATCAACCTGACCACTGGGACTGCCACGTTCACCATGACCCGCGACGTCAACAACTCGTTCACGATGCTCATCCAGAAGATGGGCTTCAACGTCGCCGAACTCGGAAACACAGACGGCATCGTGACGCTCCAGATCACCGGCGTTCAACTCTACGACCCCACCAACGGGATGGTGACGATGACTGTCACCACGCCGCTACAGGGAATCTGCCAGTAGGAGACTCACATGGAAATCGAAAAGAAAGCGGGCTTCGATGCGTCGAAGCCGTTTGTGGTGCCGATCCTGTCGGGCGGCGAGAAGAGCTGCGAGGTGCGGTTCCCTTCGGACGAGGAGTGGTGTGCCTGGGCGCGCGCGCAGCGCACAGTGCGGCATTTTCTCGGGCGCGGGAAATCGCAGAGCGAGGACGTAGACTTGCCGAAGATCAACGCGGAACTGTTCGCCAAGATCCGCACCGACAAGGACGGTCTGGAGTTCGATGACGCTGAAGCCGGCATGGTGATCGGACGCATCGAACGGTGCGCGGTGGCCGACGTCGAGCGCGAAGGCATCAACTACCGGATCGAAATGAAAGTCCCCGGCGCGCGTGTGGTTCACGTTCTGCGCATGCCGACTGCGAAGGAGATGCAGGATCACGAGCGGGCCTCGACCAGCGTCGTGGCAGCGCGGAGGTCGGTCGAGACGCGCGCGTTCCTGGAACCGAGCGGCGCGCTCTACGACAAGCTGCACATCTCGCACGACGGCTATGCCGGCACCGTGCCCATCGTTCACAAGTCGGCAGCGGTGTCCGAGGTCATCGCGCAACTGGCCATCGATGCTGACGAAGACCCGGAATAGCCGCGCCCGGCGATTGGCCGGAGGAGCCGGGCGTTCGCTTCCTAATCCGGTCGGTGCTGCACCAGGGTGGGCTATGTGGGCCTGAAGAAGACTGTCCCGACCGCGTCTTCCGCTGTCGCCTGTGCGGACACTCGGCGCAGACCGAGTTGGATGGCTGCCCAGGATGTGGCGCGGATTGGAAGGCCATCGACGTCAGCCATGGGCCGGCCTGTCCCAAGAACCTGCTCGAAGAGGCGATGGACACGCCGAACGGCGCTCTGGTCCGACGGTGCTTCCGAATCCTCAACGCGAAGAGTATCGGGTTGACGATCACGCTGGCCGACATTACGGAGGAGGAGTTCCGGGTGCTGGAGTTGATCGAAGCCGAGCGCCAGGAGCAGATCAACAGTGGGGACGGCGGCAACAGGCGTTCGCGGTAGCGGGCTATTGCTGTCGGCGGTGGCGGACTCCTCGCAGCCAGTGGATGACTAGCCCCAGCCAGGTGGCGTCCGCCGGCGGCGACAGGTTTTCAGTACAGTCAGGCCTCCAGAATGGATCGCCAATATCGTGCACATTTCCGAAATGCTGGCAAACGACATGTTCCAACGCTGCGACGCGCGAACTCACCGTGATTGTATGGCGATTTCCATCATAGTCGTACATCGACGAGCGCCCACGGCTCCCCGAATGCCAAGGTGACATCAGTTCCGTGAAAAGGCCGACCGCCGTGGAAGCCAGAACACCATTGGGCCAGATGACCTGGGGGCGACCTCCGGCACGACCGTATTCCTGTGCCTCGCGGTCGAGGAGGCCCTGCCTCAGGAAATTGAAGCAGCGCAAACAGAGGTCTCCGGGCATTGAGAGGATGACCTGGCCGTGGACCGCATAACCGCTATCCGCCCGATGGACATCCATCCCAATGTCGATGTACGGAATCAGATACCGTCGGCAGAGGTTTTCGAGCTGATCGCGTTCCGTGTAGCTGTCAACACATCCGAATATGACGTCGCATTCCCGCAATCGGGACAAAGCAGTTTGCCAGCGACCCTGGACCGCGAAGACATCTGCTTGCGGGTTAATTGCAAGAATCGTTCGCTCCGCAATTCGCACCTTGGGAGTGCGATTGTCGATGTCCGACGCCAAGCCGCCCACTGTACGGTTGTGATTCTTCTCCTCATAATGGTCGAAATCGCTCAGGACAAAATGTCCCACTCCAATGTGCGCGAGTTGTTGCGCGATGTGGCTGCCCCCTCCGCCGAGTCCTACGATGCCAGGGCAGGCCCTTTCCAGAATAAATTCAATGTCTTTGCCCAGAAAGCTTTGCCGTTCATGCCTGCTCACGTTGGTGGCCTCCAGGATTGCATGCCGCAGCCGACCAGCGTGAAGCGGCGGATGGGGATCGGCTGGTTTCGTTTGGGGTACCAGCACCAGCCGCTCATCCGGTCTTCACTCAGAATCAGCGCGCCGTGTGGAAGGTTCGGTCGGACGTGCCAAAAATTAGGCACGAACTTCTTCCATTCACTCCAATCGGTGCTGCTTGGGCCCGGTATCCCTCTGTGCCTATGTAGGTGAACGTGGAAAATGCCCACATCGTCTGAGTACGCGATCTGCAAGGCGGCCCGAATGGCGGCGGAGTTGAATCTCGCGCCGACCTGGGGGTCTACTTCGTAGTGCTCGTCGCTAACGGGATGAAAGCTGTGTGCCAGTATGATCAAATCACGATGCGAATTTCCGTAGCGGCTGGTAACAAAACCGACCCGCTCGCCCGCGTGGGTGTGGGGGCGTCGCAAATCGCAAATGATAGCTTGTCGCAGCGTTTCCAGCATCTTAAAGTGAATGGTCATCTCAGTGCTCGCATGTGCCCCGCCAGTACTTGTGCGGCTCGTTGTTGTGGAAGAATGTCCTTCCACGACCAGGTGTGCCACGCTCGATCAAGCAGACAAACCGTGGACCAGTTGGCACCGCGCTGCGGCATTGGCGTCGAGAGGTAAAGTCGCGTGGCGTATCCGTCGCGGCCGTGGAGGGCGAGCAGGGCGTCCACTTCCACCGACTGGCACGCCGGTGGAAGCTTGAGCCCTTCGAAGAATAGGAACGGTTGCCCTCCTTGGATGATCTCAGCAACGCTGCGGCATAGCGGCTTGAGTTCCTCGATTTGGTCTTGGGGGATCACGAAGATGCTCCGCAGCGGACATGACTGATGAACGACTCGCCACAACGAATACGGATGTGAGCGTCGTCCGCTAAAGGCAAGAGTTTTCCTTCCTCGAACTCCTCCAGTTCGTAGGTCGCATCGACGCCGACGGCCCTCTTGAATACATCGACTCTATATCGGCCGGCACGAACCTGCTTCTCGTCGCCGTCGACCGTGACGCACACAAGGTGGGGGTGGCGCCGGCCCCGATGGCCGCCGTGTTTTTCAATTTCGATCAAAATGACTTCAACGGCGCCGAGGCTGATCTCCTCGACGACCTCAACTGTTTCTTGCATGATGTATCTCCCTGAAAAGAAATCGTTTCGCGGTCCAGCCAAGCCGAAGCCGCACTGTCCGCCACTTCCAAAGCGATTCAGGAGCGCGTGTTTTTCCATGACGCTCGACTTTTTCTTCGCAGCGTGGAAAAAATGCGTTGGCTTGATCGCAGTTATACTAGGGGACCAGGATCGACTTGGCCGAATTCACATTTGGCGACATCAACGTCGTCGAACTACTCGAGCGGCTAACGCGCCATGCGTATACGCTGTGCGGTGGGTTTCCGTCCCCGAATTTCTCGTCGGTGATACGCGGTTCCGGCGACAGTCCCGAGGACCTTGCAAAACAGACGATCACCCGGTTTCTCGATCCGGAAGACGCAACGGTGCGATGGCCTTCCAACCGAGAGAAGCCAACCAAGGCTGCGCTCTTGGGTTATCTGAAAGAGACCCTTACTAACGACTTTCTCGACCAGAAGCGGAGTAAGAGATACAAAACGCAAGTCGAATTGCCATCGGCACGAACGGACGACGAAAACGGCATCACCCTGGATGATCTGGCGGTGCAGTGGGAGACGCCGGAGGTTATCGCTATCCGCAATGAGTGCTGCGAGCAGTTACTCTCATACCTCAGGGACGAGCCGGATCTGCACGACCTGCTCACCGTTCAACTGAGCCCAGACGGTTACCAGGCGTACACCAACCAAGAGATGGCACGACTGCTGGATACCACGGTTGGTGAGATTGAAAACCGGAAGAAACGACTGGAACGCCGCTTGCTGCGGTTCCAAAAAGAGCGCTCAATCGGGCGCAGTGAAGGTTGAGGACGACGGATGTCACGAAAAGCGCGAGAGCGATTGTTGCAGCAGTTTCGCGAGCAAGTGGAGCGCTTCAGCCCGAACGAAGAATCGCTGACGCGGGCTGAGGTACAGGATGCGCTTCGGGCAGCCGGGTCCGATCCGGAAAAACTCCGCGAATGGCTCAACGCAACTGCGAGGCAGCTCGCAGATGCCCAACGGGCAAAGGGTAGGCCGGCGCCGGACTATCTACAGGAGGCTATCGATCTCTCCGGCCCGCCCGATCAATTGCCGAGAGACGAGAAGACCGCTCTACAGAAAGCCCGCGATTGGTTTCAATCCATGACTGTCGGCCCAGGCGATCTGACTGATGATTTCGAGATCATCCGGGAATACCGCAGCCGCGGCGACTTGAGCGAAGAAGATCAACGAGTGCTGGATGCGGCTGAGGAACAACTGCGGAACCAGATCAAGAAGCAGTCCGATGGCTAAAGACCGTGACGCAGTTGTCATATATGCCCGAAGCTTCGTCGAGTTCTTCGGGTCAGATTGCGGCATCCGCCTCGATGCAATAGCCAAAACAATCGGCCTCACCGTAGATGAGGTCGCAGCGAAGACATTCGATGGTGCGCTGCTCCGAGTTGCGGGGAAACCACTGGGGAAGGTTGTGCTTAACGCGGATATCAGGGAGGAAGGCAGAAGGCTCTTCACGCTTGCGCATGAAATCGGTCACTATGTGTTGCCGTCGCACGCAAAGACCGGTTCCGTTTGTCGGACCCGCGAAATTCAGAACTGGGCTCCTGGTCTGCCCGAGAAGGAACTAGAAGCAAACCGCTTTGCCGCCGAGATTCTGATGCCCCGTGACCAGATATCGACGCAGGTGCGTATGGAACCTTCGTTTCGCGTGATCCGACTGATCGCACAACGCTTTCATACAAGCCTTACGGCATCGACCTACCGTTTGGTCGATCTGTCCTCGTACCGCATTGCGATGGTTTGGTGCACTGCGGGAAGACGCATATGGTACAAGCCCTCCGACGAATTCGGAAGAGCTGTTGAAATCGGTCCCGTTTCGCCGCATAGCTTCGCAGCCGACTGTTTTCGTGGGGAAGCTGTTCCCGGCCATCCTGAAAGCGTGCCAGCTACGGCGTGGTTGTATGGCAGCAAGTTGATCGAGGGCGCACGGATCTGGGAAGAATCTGTGCCGGTTCCCTATTACGATTCGGTCCTCTCTCTGTTGTACATCCGTGACCCTGTCGAAGAATTAGAAGAATCAGAAAGCGATGCTGAACTAGATCCCGTTGAGTTCACCTTGGCCCGCAAGCACTGGCCAACGAAATAGCTCCTCGTTGTTCCAACTGGTTCCGAGGAAGCCGGCCGCCAACCTTCTCGTTTCAGATCCTGCTTCTCACTCAAGCCAGCCATGGTTCGATTCCAAACCGTCATCAAACACGCTCGATTCGTTTACTCGCCCTACACCGCGACCGAAATGCAGGGCTTCGCGCAGGTGCTGGCAGATTCGATCCGGGCGCGCATTCAGAGCGGGCGGAACATCTACGATCAAGCGGCGGCTCCACTGAAGCCCGGACTGTCTGGTCGCCGTGGTTACCCCGACTCCAAGGCGGCGCGGGGTCTCCAGCCCATCCGCGACTGGACCTGGAGCGGGCACACTCTGCGGTGCCTCAAGGTCCTCACCGCAAACGAGAATCGCGCGGCGATTGGGTTTCTCGACGAGGCTCTGCCTGGCCGGCGGATGACCGCCTCGCAGATCGCCGCCTTCAACAACCGGCGCGAGGCGCAGTGGGGTGTATCGCCGCGCGACCGCCAGGCCGTGCTCGCGGCATTTCAGGCTCGTCCCTTCGTGATGCTCAAGGCAGCGTAAATGGCAGACCAAGCGGAACGCGTAATCCTCGAAGCCGAGGACCAGGTCACCCCGATAACGGACAAGGCCAACGCCGCCCTCGACGGCTTCGA
>JBEKZL010000336.1:0-6836 GCA_049509915.1 Bryobacteraceae bacterium
ACCACACCCACGGTTTTCATGCCGCGCATGCGGCGCGGAAGCCAGTCGCACGCGAGCAGGTTCTTGATGTACTTGTCGGGTGCGTTGCCGTAGCCGGTTTCTTCCACCGCCATTTCCGCCAGACGGCGCGCATTGGCTCGAGCGGCAGCCGCCATGCGCTCCACGATAGCGTCGACCTGAGCCTGCGAAAACGTGCGGAGCTGCTGCCAGGCGGCGTGGGCTTTGGCCACCTTGGTCCGGACCTCCTGTATGGAGAGAAGGTCTTTATCGAGCATGGGGAGTTACTTCTTGAAAGTCGTGGGGAGAGCTTTCTCCACTTCTTCGTGGGGTCTCGGGATCACGTGGACCGCGACCAGTTCGCCCACCCGGCGAGCCGCCGCGGCGCCGGCATCGGTCGCAGCCTTTACCGCGCCCACGTCCCCGCGCACCGTAACGCAAACCAGGCCCGCGCCCACAAACTCTTTACCGGTCAGGACCACATTGGCGGTCTTTACCATCGCGTCGGCCGCCTCAATGGCGCCGATCAGCCCTTTAGTTTCAATCATGCCGAGGGCTTCCATCATTTGATCCTCCAAACTTCCGAATGCGAACTCGGAAAGGAAGCTACTACCGTAGCACATTTGTGCGGCCAGAACCTCGCCAACGCTTCCCGGCCGTGCTGGCGGTTGGACGCGGCGCAAATAGCACGTCGGGAACGAAGAGTCGGCGCTATATGAAGTGATTTTAATTACCATTTAAGCCGCGCTTCATGTGCCGTCCGCTATGCTAGGTACCAAGACGAGATAAAATCGTCGCAATCCAAAGGAGAAACCGCAATGAAGAAACTGATGACGCTGATGCTGGGCCTGGCATTCCTGACCACCACCGTGGCCGTGACCTTCGCGCAAGACACCGCCACCACCAAGACGAAGAAGGCAAAGAAAAGCAAGAAGAATACCGACACCACGAAGAAGAGCCTTTACTAGGCTGCCCGGTCTTACGTGACAAATTCGGAGAGCCGCGTCTGGCGCTTAAGCCTTGCGCGGCTTTCCTGCTTTTCCCCCTCGGTTTCGCCCTCCTCTTAAAGACTTCTCCGGTTAGAGTTCAATTTTCATCCCAAGTCAACGCTCAAGCGCTTAGTAAACCGTTTTGGAAGTTCGGTGACGTATTCGAGGGCAACCGCTCTCTCACCGTCGCGGCCCGGAATTGCCCCAGTCCGAGTCGCCGTGGGAGAGCGGTTGCCGGATGTGTGACCACAATTCCGAACGCGGCCACTTAGAGGCACGCGCGACCTACCACCGGATCCCGGAAACGTGAAGGCTGTAACCTTGATGTTTTCGACAACGCCCCTTGTGGATGTAAGAAATGCGAAGGAACTCAAGCGTAGGGAAGCTCGCGATAGTCGGAACGATAGCGTTGGTTTCCACTGTCTCATTCCGGGGACAGGCCCAGAGCGCGGCCGCGGATGCCGCTCGCGCGCGAGTAACAGGTACCGTAGTGTCGGTGAATGCCGAGAGCAAGCAACTGGCCATCAAAACGGATAAAGGCGAGGAGGTGACCGTGACGACCACGGACCGCTCGTTTATCCGGCGCTTGCCGCCCGGTGAAAGCGACACCAAGAAGGCCCTGCCGATCGAACTGAAGAGCGTGAACGCGGGCGACCGAGCCGCGGCGATAGGAACGACTGCCGCCGACGGAAAGGGTTTCCAAGCGCGCACGATCTACATCATGACTCGCGCCGACGTGGCGCAGGTTCATGAGAAGGAACTGGAAGACTGGCAGAAGCGCGGCACCACCGGAATCGTGGCTTCGATCGACCCGGGCGCCAAGACGCTCGCCGTCAAAGTCAACTCCAGGACATTGACGGCAGTATCGTCGGCCAAGACGGAATATCAGCGCTATGCCGCGGAATCCGCCAAAATGAGCGACGCCAAGCCCGGCACCTTCGAGCAGATTAAAGTCGGCGATCAGGTGAACGTGCTGGGAGACAAGACCGAGGACGGCACATCGGTGGCGGCGGAAAAAGTAGTTTCCGGCACGTTTCCGCAGTTGGCCGCGACCGTGGTTTCAGTGGACGCCACCGCGGGCGTCCTCACCGTGAAGGATCTGGCGACCAAGAAGAACCGGTTCTTGCGCGTCACATCCGACACCACCATGCGCAAGCTGCCACCTGAACTGGCGGCGATGCTGGCGCGGCGATACCAGCCTGCCGCAGGGCAGGACACCGCCGCTGGCGAGCGCGGGCGGCGCGGCGGCAGTTCTGGCCAATTCGGTATGCCAGGCCGGGGCGCGCGTGGTGGACGAGGCGATCTGAAGCAGGTGCTCGACCGATTGCCGGCCGTGCCCCTCACCGACCTTAGAGCTCACGACGCAATCATGGTGACGACGACCGAAGGGACCGATTCCAGTCACGCCACGGCAATCATGTTGCTCGCCGGGGTTGACGACCTCCTCAGGGCGTCTCCTTCGGCAACGCGCGACATCATGAGCGGCTGGAATCTCGGCGGCGGTGGCGGCGGCGAAGGCAACTAGCGGCGGCGCGAACTGCCGGCTTTGGGAACAATTTAGCGAAGTCTCATTCAGGGGAAGCAAAGTGAATTTGCGAAAGCTACAACTGTGGGTTCTCGGTATTCTGCTTTCAGTTTGCTCCGCATGGGCGCAGCAGACCAGCGGCACGCTAAAGGGCGTGCTGATGGACGATTCCGGCGCGGTGATTCCGGCGGCGAAAGTGTCCCTGGCGGGCGGCAGCGTCAGCAGGGCCGCGCAAACCCAGGCGGACGGCAGCTACACGTTTGCCGGCCTGGCGCCGGGCAATTACACGGTTTCGGTCACTTTCCCCGGGTTCGCCGCGTTCTCCAGACAGGTAACCGTGAACGCCGGGAACGCCGTGCAACTCCCCATCCAACTCGCCATCAGCAGCGAAAAGCAGGAAGTCACGGTCCAGGAAGAGAACACCAATACGGTGAGCGTCGAGCCGGACAATAACGCTACCGCCCTGGTGATCAAAGGCACCGACTTGGAAGCGTTGCCGGACGACCCCGACGATCTATCCGACGCACTGCAGGCCCTGGCCGGCCCCGGCGCCGGGCCCAATGGCGGACAGATCTACATCGATGGCTTCAGCGGCGGCCAGTTGCCACCCAAGGAGTCCATCCGCGAAATCCGCATCAACCAGAATCCCTTTTCCGCCGAATTCGACAGGCTCGGCTTCGGGCGCATCGAGATTCTGACCAAGCCGGGCACCGACAAGCTGCGCGGCTCCATCTCCTTTTTCGATACCGACTCGGTGTTCGATTCGCGCAATCCGCTGGTCAACAACAAGCCCGACTTTTCCAACCGCCAGGTAGCCGCCAACGTGGGTAGCGCGATCAACAAGAAAGCGTCCTTCTTCGTCGATTTCAACCGGCGCGATGTTGAGAATAACTCGATCGTGGTGGCCGACTACTTCAGTCCCACCACCCTGACTCAGTCCAGTATCAATACCGCCGTCCTCACTCCTTCGAACTTCACCATCATCGCGCCGCGCGTCGACTACGCGCTCTCGGGCACCAACACTTTGACGGTGCGTGTCGAGGAGCGCTTCAATTCGCAGGACAATGCAGGCTTGGGCGGAACCAAGCTGCCGTCTCCCTATTCCGATCTGGCTTACAACACCAACGGAGACGGCCAGAATGTAATGGTAACCGAGACTTCCGTTCTGAGTCCCAGAGTGGTGAACGAAACGCGCTTCCAGTTCACCCGAAATTGGACGATTTCAGACGGCAACCAGATTCCGCAGACCAATGTTAGCGGCGCTTTCGTGGTGGGCGGCAACGGCCTGGGAGACACTCACGATCTTTCCACCCATTACGAGTTGCAGAATTTCACCTCGATCTTGAGAGGCCCCCATACCATCAAAGTCGGCGTGCGGATACGCCGCAACAGTGATCGCAGCAATCAGCCGACGGGCTTTAACGGGACCTTCACTTTTCTGGGCGGCGTGGAACCGGCGCTGGACGCCAACAATAACATCGAATATGATGCCGACGGCAACCCCCTCACCGTCACGCTGACCTCGCTGCAGCAATACGAGCGTCAATTGATGCTCGCCAATGCGGGTTATAGCGAAACTCAGATTCAAACCCTGGGTGGCGGCCCGTCGCGCTTCGGCATTCAGGCGGGGCAATCTTATGTCAGCCGCGACGTTTGGGACGAGGCTCCCTACGCGCAGGACGACTGGCGCGTCCGGCCGAACTTCACCCTGAGCCTCGGGCTGCGCTACGAAAATCAGACCTTAATCCACGATTATCACGACTGGGCGCCGCGCCTCGGGTTCGCCTGGGCACCGGGTACTGCCAAGAACGGCCGGCAGAAGACCGTCATTCGCGGCGGCTTCGGCATTTTCTACGACCGCGTCAGCACCAGCCTGTTCGAGACCGCGGCGCTGAACAACGGCACCGCCCAGGTGGACTACACGGTTTACAATCCGACTTTTTACCCCAACATCCCGCCGCTCTCCTCGCTGAACACGGGCCAAAACCTGATCTGGCGCGTGGATCCCAATCTGCAGGCCGATTACAGTTTGCAGAGCGCCATCGGGGTCGAACGCCAGTTGCCCCGCAACACCACCGTGGCGGCGACTTTCACTGATAACCGCGCGGTCCATCTGCAACAAACGATCCCCCTCAATACGCCTTTCCCTGGCACCTTCAATCCCAATCTGCCGCTGAGCGCTACCAACGGCGTTTTCCCGTATGGCTACGCCGCCGGCAACATTTTTGAGTATGAATCCGGCGGCCACCTGAACCAGAAGATCATGATGCTCAACTTCAACACCCGTTTCAGCCCCAGGATTTCGCTGTTCGGGAACTATGCGTTGACCTACGCCAAGGATCTTCCTTCCACTCCGACCGACCCGTACGATTTTGCGCTCGATTACGGCCGCTCTAACCTGGACCGCCGCAACAACTTCCAATTGATCGGCAACGTGCTGGCGCCCCGCATGATCCGCTTCGCGCCATTTGTGACCGTGCGTTCCGGTCAGCCCTACGACGTGCTGCTCGGGCAAGACGTGTTCGGCGATACGGAAACCAACGCCCGCGCGGAGTTCGCCTCCAATGCAACCTGTGCCGCCGTGGTGCGCTCGGGAAACAACGTGTGCTCACCTTATGGCACGTTCACCAGCTACGCGGTCGGCAGTTCCAATGCTTTTCCGAGCCTGGTACCGCGCAACTACCTGACCATGCCGGGCCTGGTATCGGTCAATCTCCGCGTTTATCGCGTGTTCGGCTTCGGCCCCATACGCGGCAATGCGGCGCAACCGAGCGGCGGTGGCGGCCGTGGCGGGCCGGGCGGTCCCGGTGGCGGCCCGGGCGGTCCCGGCGGCCGCGGCGGCGGTGGGATGCGCATGGGACCCGGTGGCGGCGGCCGCGGGGGTGGGTTTAACGACACCACGGAGCATCGCTACAACGTTACTCTGTCGTTGAATTTCGAAAACCTGTTCAACCACTTCAACCCCGGCGGTTATCAGGGAACGATTACCAATCCGCTCTTTCTGCAACCGACCTCGGTGAATACCGGTTTCGGCGGTGGGGGCTTTGGCGGCGGCGGGCCGGCCGGATCGACGGCCAACAACCGGCGCATCCAGATGGGCGTTCGTTTCACGTTTTGATTTTTCAGCTCATGAACCAGCCGCCGTTGACGTTGATGGTCTGTCCGGTGATGTACCCGTTGCGCGCCAGCATGACCGCGACCTGGGCGACCTCGTGCGGAAGCCCGTATCGGCCAATCGGGATGCGGTCGGCGCGGGCGTTGGGATTGGATGTCACCATCTCCGTTTCCACCAGGGCTGGGGCGATGGCGTTGACGGTGATGCCCTCCTTCGCCAGTCGCTGGGCGTAGAAATGGGTCAAGCCGAGCATGCCGGCCTTGGAGGCGGCGTAATGCGGGCCGACCACCCCTCCCACCTGCGCCGCCACCGAGGACAAGTTAATGATGCGGCCCCACTGGCGGGCCCTCATGGTGGGCAGGATCGCCGCCGTTACCAGAAAGCAGGATTTCAGATTCACATCGACGACATGGTCCCAATCCCGCTCGGCGATCTCCTCGATCGGCTGCGGGAGAGAGATGCCAGCGTTGTTTACCAGGATGCCGATGGGTCCCAGCCGGTCCTCGGCCGCGCCGGCCAGACGCGTCACGTCGCCCGAGACCGACACGTCGGCCTGGATGCTGATACATTGCCGTCCCAACCGTCGGATCTCATGTTCCACGGCTTCCGCTTCCGCCGCGCGGCTGCGAAAGTTGAGCGCGATGTCGGCGCCGGCTTCGGCCAGTGCCAAAGCGATGGCGCGGCCAATTCCCCGGCTCGAACCGGTGACGAGGGCAACTTTTCCTTTGAGGTCGTCCACTCTAAAAAGATAACGCGTGAGCCGAAGGGCCGAAGGAGGGTGCTTAACCGATGTTGAGGAAATCCGTTTCGGGAAACGGCTCCCTCACGGTCGCCGGCTCGGTCAGTGATTTGAGACACGCGGCACCCGTAACCGATCGCGACCGCGAGGGAGCGGTTTCCGCGCCTGAACGGTGAAATCCCCAGATAGGTTAAGTTAAACGCGCGTTGCGAAGGGCGGAGATGTCGAAATTCTCTCGCGCACGGGCTGCAGTCTTAGGCAGTGAGCACAGCCGTCCCACGCTCGACCGCCCATGCTAGCGGAGCCTGTGCTGGTGTCTTCCCAACTCGAGCGGCGATTGCCGAAATGCCTAAGCGTTTGTAAAAAAATAAGTGTAGCAATAAAACCATTTCTGGCCTAGAATGTTCTTGTGGCCAGCGAAGGTGAGATTAGAGAGCGCTTCTCCCGGCTGGAGGCTTGGCTGGACGAACG
>JBEKZL010000337.1:0-6833 GCA_049509915.1 Bryobacteraceae bacterium
CGGTCCTCACGGGGGCGCTCCGGAAAGACCAAACCGCCCGGAACATACGGTCAAATAAGGGGTTACGGATGCCAGCAGCTCCGTACAATCCCCGAATTCCGGTATTCCAGCCTCTCAGAGACCGCGCTGTTCGCAGCACATAGCTGCCTCAGATCGGCGTTCAGGGTCGGAAATCCTAAGGCCAGCAATCCCAGGAGGGGCAAAACGCTCAAGTCCACGCCAATTAGCGGTTTCTCGAATTCTCGCGCAGAGCCCAAAAAACAAATCGACAAACGGACAAACGGAGATCGTGTGTTACCCTTCAAAAGCTACGAGGTGTACATGCGCCAACGTGCTGTTTCGCTCTTTAGGCCGGTTGTGTCCCCTTTGCGGTTCATGGTCATTCCCGCGTTGCTTGCTTTCACGGCCCTTCCGTTGCTGGCGCAAGAGCAGCCGATCCCGGCCGAACTCAGCTTCCTTAACAAGATAGGCAAGCCGTACCGCATCACCTACGAGCCCTGGACCGAATTGCAGATCCCGCAAGGAAATCGGGGAATGGGCGGGGTCGGCAAGGTGGCGCGCGGAAAGCATTGGCAGTTTCCCGTCATCGTTACCGGCGCCATGACGGGGGATGCCGTTTGGGCCACTATCAAGCCGGCCTTCCTCGCCAACGGATGGACCGCAGTGCATGAGTGGTCGGCGGGAGGAATCGAGCTGCTTCTTCACTACCAGAAAGATGGGGTCGAGGCATGGGCCGACACCGATACCAGCGGCGCGGAACGCGCCGGAGTGGAGATCGTTGAGATTGCTCCGATGCCATTCAAGTTCACGCTCACGGCTCCCACCGCAACCCCTGAGCCGGTTGACCCTGCCGCAGGCGATTTTCCCTGGCTTGGCTCCCTGCCGGGTTCCAAATTCAGAAGCAGCGCGCCGGACACCGCGCCTTTCTACGTCCCCATCAAGGGCGCCAGCGAGCCGGAACTGGTTGCTTCTGGCTCGATCATCAAGGCATACTACCCACCGAAGGATGGGCTCTCGAATTCGCTTTTCCGCATCGCATATCACGACGCGCTGACCGCGGCGGGCTGGACAATCGTCAATGAAAGCATGGGCGCCGACGTAGCCATCTCGGCGCATTTCACCAGGAATGGCCGGAATCTTTGGGCGTCCCTCCACAAGAATGACACCTTCGACATTCGTGTAGCCGACGCCGGCGCCGTGAACAAAGACATGGGCAGCGATCTTAAGACCAACTGCCACGTAGCAATCTACGGCGTGCTCTTCGACTTCAACAAGTCAAATCTCCAACCTGCCAGCGATCCGGTGTTGCAGCAGATTCTGGATCTGTTGAAGAAGAATCCCATGCAGAAGATCGAGATCCAGGGACACACGGACAACGTGGGCGGGGATGCCTACAACCAGACGCTGTCTGAAACTCGCGCCGAGGCTATCGTCCCCTGGCTCACACAGCATGGTGTCGCCGGCGACCGGCTTACAGCCAGAGGCTTTGGCAAGACCAAGCCGATCGCAGATAACGCAACCGAGGCGGGCAGAGCGAAGAATCGCCGCGTCGAGATTGCCGACCCGACCTGTGTCGCACATTCGAAGTAAGCTCGAAAAAATGGCCGCGCCGGGCACTCTTCAGGGCACCCGCTCGCCTTGGAATCCATGCCCCATTCCGGCTTTCGGCGGAGAGTGACACCTCGCCACCGCGGCTCATGTTTTCCCCGATTGCGGTCGTTCGGCGCGCTGCTCGCAGAGTTGCCGCGTACATAGAGCCCGGTACCCTCTATTTCTGTGGGCGTGCTGGCCCAATGGAAGGATAGCCCGTTTGTCCACAACCCCTCCGCTGGAGGGACTACGCCCACGGCGGCAAGAAAGCCAAGAAAAGCTGCCGGTGTACACTGAATCAGGCCCAGGTGTCCGAAATGGAAATCTCGGTCAGGGTCGGGGCGATGAGGACCATATGGATCGTTTTGCCGTGCGCGTTGATGCTACGCCGTCCGTGCAGGCCACTATATCGGCTCCGAGTTTTTACACAAACATCGACGTTCCCGCTGCGCACTACCCTTGCGATTTCGGCGCCATCACGCAGTGCACCGACTTTACCTCCGAAAAAGCCCTTCCAAGGCTGCCCGGCTGGTCCCCGGCGGGAAAGTAGCCGAGTCCACCGAGGCGATCACGTAGAACCAATGAGTTAGAGACGAGGCGCCCAACCGAGGCGGACCGAGGCGGCCGGAGTGTCTCGGTTGCCTCGGGTGCGCCTCGGTGAAGTGCCTCTGTAAGAAAGAGCTTTCTTTTCTTTCTATACTCGGCCGCCTCGGGGGGAAATGGCCCTTTTCCCGCCCGCCCTGAAATTCATGGCTTCAATCCCGCGGCTTTGGTCAGCTTGTCGTCGGGCGCTTGCAGGATGACCTTCAACCGCCGGCAATGCTTGATCCAGTCGTGGTAGGTCCCACTTGATCTCATGACTGATCTCACAAGGGCTTCACCGGCCCGGTATCCAAAGGTTGCGGGCGGGTCTGGCAGGAGCGGCCACGCCTGCTTTCGGATTGGGGTATTGAGAACCAGTTCCAGGTTCTTCTGTGCTTCGTCGATTAGGCTGAACCAGCCTTGGTCGTCCATGGTGAGGAGAGACCCGCCCTGCTGGCCGTCGCCGCGTTGCCGGCCGCCCAGGAACACTACGCGGTCAAGATCCGAATACCGTTGGAGGCCCCAGAGGTTGCCGGTGCTGTTGATGAAATGTGAGCTGCCCATGATTGCCTCGAAAAAGGTGTCCGGATGGTACTGGAGGTCCAGGCGATTCTTCGGATCATCCTTTTTCGGGTGCGCCGGAAGGATCACCGCGGCGTTGTGGACACTGGCGAGCCTGTTGTAACAGAACTGAATCAGCACGTGTACCAACTCGGGTTTGTTGTACTCGGCACCAATCACTTGCGCCAGGTTGTCGAGGACGATCAGGTCGGGGTGATGGTCCCTCGATGCTCGTTCGACGGCGTCCCTAAATGCCTGCTCGCGCACGTCGATGCGGATGTTGGCCGCATAGAAATCCTCACGCGTCACGATTTTGAGTCGCCCGGCGGTTTCGCGCCGTCCGATCAGCTTTCGAAGCTTCTCCTGGTACTCGCCTGGATCATCTTCGAAAATGAAGAGCAGCGTGCGAAATGGAGCGGGGATTTCGTAACCGAGGAAGTCCGCAACCGGAACGGCGCCCGCGACCGCGAGGTTGGTGACGAACGAGGTCTTGCCATTCCGGCGGCGCGCGCCGAAAGCTACCAAATCTCGCCGATGGAGAAGGCCCTTCAGCAGAGGTTCCTTCGGCGGGAACTGGCGGGATTCTTCCGCAGACCACGCGTGGAGCGAAGGCGAGGCAATGTTTGCGGTCTGCGGGCCTTTCGATTGGCCCGAGGGCGCCCGTCGCGACCGGATTGCGCCTGTTGCTGGCCCGCGGTTTCCATTTTTCAGCTCGAATGAGCGGCAGCCCCATGGCCGTCCATAGCCTATCGATTCTCCGTCCGGGCTTCCACGCGACAACTATCAAGGACCTTGGCGTTGTCCTGCGGGTCAAATACGATCCGGCGCCCGACCCGGTAAAACGGAACCTCCTTGCGAAACACCTTCTGCCTCCATCACGAAATCGACATTCCGCTGAGCCGGGCAGCTTCGCCGATGTCCACTTTTTGCTGCATAAAGTCCTCCTCTGAGTCTCAGTATCAAACGGGCGTGCGCGGGTTTTCAAATATCATCGCTAGTTATCCCGTGGTAGTTTGTGCTCTCACGATTCTTGAATGAAAGGAAGCCGCACTCTCATCGAAGCTCGGGCGAGGGCGCTCCTGCGCAAGCGCGAGCGGCAAGCCGCCGAACCCGCAGTTGCGCAAATCCTGAGGATTCTGAATTTCCGGCCGCCGAAAACCCGCGAGCGGTTGTATGGCGACCCGCGTTCTGGCTTGGATTACGAGACCCTGTTCGAGTGCGCACGGCAGCTTAGCGAGCTGACGGATTCGTGGCTGGCTGCGGGATGCCGGCTTGAACGCTGGCCGTTGCGCAAGCAGCTCGAAGACGACCTGAACCGGAGGAGAATCAGTCTTCGTGCGGATCGCGACGGCAGAGTCGGGCACGAGTTCAGCCAGCCGATTCGCCAGGAGACCGACCTCGGGCTGGGCGGAGGATTCTCGATGGACGCCAGGCCCGGTCGCACGGAAGCGGTGTCGCTGTTCTTCCAATTCATCACCGGACCGTTTCAGCGCGAAGTCGGGCGGTGCAAGCGATGCCGGAAGTATTTCTGGAATCGCTGGGGTCATGCCGACAAGACGTACTGCAATTCCAGATGCGGTTCAGCCGCGACGGCGATCCGAGCCACAGGCGAACGCCGGAAAAAGGAACATCAGGCCAAACTGCGAGCGATCAAAGGCGCTGTCCAGCGGTTCGAGCAGCTTTCTGCCGAAACGCGATCACGACGGGACTGGAAGAGGTGGGTCAAAGACGACGCTGGCCGCGGCCCGCGGCGGCGCAACAGGTCAGCCCGGCCGATGCCGGGCGTTGCCGAGCGATCATGAGCACTCCGAGGGCCGATCTTGATCGCGGGTTTTCAGTGTGGCTGGGCGGCCTGAATGACTTCCTTCAAGGAAAACGCCACCTTCCGAGACCTGAGTGAATGGCTCCCGAAAAGCAAGTTGCACTACCGCATGCGGGGCGTCCGAAGTTTGCCTCGATTGTTGCGCCGCCGCGGGCCGCAGTGCTTCGCTGCCAGCGCCCGGAAGCCATCTTAACCGCCCGCGTGATGAAGTTGAGGGTCACCCCTCAACATTGGCAAACACGCGAAACCCGAGTTCTGGAACACTGGTCGTTTTGGTATTGATGGCGACTCCATTCGGCTCGACGTGGCTTTCTTGCGTGCAGCACTGCGGGTCGTTCTGCCAAGCGAACGTTTTTGTTTGCGGGTTTGCATTTGGCACTTGGGCGAGCATCAGCCGCAGAGCTGCACTCAGGAACGCGATCCTCGCAAAATTTCGCATACGCAACATGTCGCATTCACCTCTACGTATAAGTAGTATACGGGTAAGTAGCGTACCTCCAAACTGCTATTGTTGCAACTACCGGAACTCAAAAGGCGGTTGGGCACGAATTCGGGCGCTTCGCCTCAAGCGCGGATGGACGCAAGACGTATTTGCTGACAAAAGCGGGTTTCACCGCGCCCAAGTCGGAGCATTTGAGCGAGGCGAAATGAACATCACGATAACCAGCTTGCACCTGCTTGCCCAGACGCTGGAAATCCGCATTGTGGACCTCTTCAAGGGAGTAGAGAAGTGAGGACCCCGGTAAACGGGATCATCTCAGGGCAACGGCAAATTTCTGCCACCGCACGTACATCGGCTTTTTGGAGCGCGGGAAGAAGAACCCGACGCTGGCAACGATACTCGATCTTGCGGAGACGCTGAAGATCCCGGCCTGGGAGCTGGTGCGGAAGGTGGAGGCGCGGCTGAAATGAGGCCCGCGATCCATTATTGACCGGCCTACGGATCATGGCCAGCGAGCCTATCGAAGCGGCGGACAAACTCGATCACTGAGACCCCCATTGCCCGACATACGTCCCGGAGTTCGAGCAGATCCAAACGGCGTGTGCCCGATTCGTACTTACTGACAAACGACTGCGGCTTGCGAAGAATTCGCGCCAAGTCAACTTGGGAAAGGCCGGCGCCCGTGCGAGCCTGCCGGAAGAGCGAGAGAAGCGCCTCCTGCTGCTTTCGGTTCGCCCGGAGCCGAGGGCCGGTTTTCTCCGCCATCAAGCGGAGGATAAGTAGGAGGATAAGTAGGAGTTGACGGCAATCCTCTCTTGGGATATTCTGGCGGCGCTCAGGCAAACCGCGGTGCGACACGCGCCTGGGCTAATCCAATGCGAAGAATTGCCAGATGCGTTCCGGCGAACGGCCGGAAGGCGCGATTAAATCCCGCGGACCAGATCCTCGATCCGCACGTCGAGCGCATCCGCCAGGATCTTGAGCGTCTGAAGGGTGACGTTGCTCTCGCCGCGCTCGATTTCGCCGACGTGCGCGCGGTGCAGGCCGGTGCGATCCGCGAAGACGTCCTGCGACCAGCCGCGCTTTTTACGCAGCGCGCGCACCTTCGCCCCGACCTTTTCCTGATGGCTTGCACCAACAGCAGTGTGGGGCTAGTCCGGTTTTAACCATACTGGTTATAACCAGCATCACAGGAAATGCGTGGCGTCCATGAAACTAGGCTGCTGTGGAAACCGCCGGGCAGTATCCAAACGCGCTCGACCTGAATGCTCGCTCCTTTGGCTGGTTGCAACCCTGTTGATAGGCGCGCCTACACTGACCGCAGCCGACTTGGACAGTGGCATGCGGTCGAAGGACCTCGGGGATTTGGTGACTGCCATACGCGAACTTCGCCCGCTCGCTGAGCAAGGAATCTCAAAAGCGCAATTCGAGATTGGATTGATTTACTTGGTTGGTGGGGACGGCTTTCCTAAAGACGAGACTGAAGCAGAGAAGTGGTTTCTTCGATCCGCCTCAGCAGTCCCTGAGTGGCAGCGGCAGGCGGAAAGCGGCATTGCTGACGCACAGTATCGGTTATCGTTGATGTACCGAAAAGGACTGGGAGTGCCGAAGGATATCTCCACGTCAGACAAATGGCTCAACATGTCCGCGCAGCAGGGCTACGTTCGTGCCCAGAACGTGTTGGGTAACATGTTTGCAAACGGTCAAGACACTCCAAGTCTTGTATAACGCAGCATGAGCCTGGGGAGGGGGCGCGTTTCTAACGCAGGATGAGCCTGAAGGGGGGAAGCCGCATGCTAGGGATTGATCATCAGCATGCAGAACGGGGAGCGGCTG
>JBEKZL010000338.1:0-6808 GCA_049509915.1 Bryobacteraceae bacterium
CGGAGCTTCACCCTTACTGCTCCGGCGAGCGTTCCCGAAGGTCCGCCGCCGAGTCCGGCCGGCGTGAACGATGCCAGCCAGCCGCGGCCGGCAACGGTGTCGCCGCCTCCCGCAGGGCCTTCCGGATCGCCAGCCGCCGCGCCTGCGGGCGCCAACTTCTATCGCATGAAACTGGTGAAGATCGTCGACGAGCGCGGCTTCGAACGGCCCATGACGGCGCTGACGCTGTTGCTCCCCACCGACTGGCAGTTTCAGGGCAGCGTGCAGTACGCGCAAACCGGCGGCTGCCACGCCAACATCGTGCAATTGGTCTTTCGGGCCGCCAGCCCGGACGGGCGCCTCGCCGTCGAATTATTGCCGGGCAACACCTGGCAGTGGACCGACGATGCCAATATGAGGAACATGATGCAAACCAGCAACCAGCAGATGGCCCGGTTCGGCCAGCGCGGTTGCGACATCATGCCGCCCATGACGGGGGACGAATTTCTGCGGCGGCAGGTTCTCCCCGCCGCGCGGACGGGCGCCGGCGTCTCCGGCTCGGAGGCGATGGCGGAAGCCGACGCGCGACTGCAGGAAGAAGCGCGCGAAGCGCAGCAAGCCGCCGCCAGACAGGGGCTGCGGGTTAACGTCCGCACCTCGGCGGCCCGCGTGAGGGTGAGCTATACACTGGGCGGCCAACTGGTGGAAGAATGGCTCACTGCCATGACGACTTCGATCGGCATGGCCGGCCCCTCCTTCAGCATGCGTACCGGGCGCATGGGGCAAGCGGTGTACTACAGCAGCGCCGCCGATCACGTGTTCGGTATGCGCGCTCCCCAGGGCCAGCTCGACGCCGAGGAAAAATTCTTCCGCCTGGTGACGGGCACGGTGCGTGTCGACGCGCAGTGGCAAGCGCGGGTGCAGCAGGTGATTGCGAACCTACAGGCCCAGGACAGCAAGAGCGCCGCCGACCGTTCGGCGATCATCGCCAAGTCCGGCCAGGACACCGCCAGGATCATTCACGACACCTATCAAAACGCTACCAACAGCCGCGAACATTCCATGGAAAGCTGGAGCCAGTACATGCGCGGCGTGCAAACCTTCCGCGATCCCTCGACCGGCGATACGGTGGAGTTGAGCAATCAGTACGGAAACGCCTGGGCGGGGCCGAACGGCACATATGTGGTAACGGACTCGGCCAACTTCAATCCCAACTCGTCGCTGCAGGGAAACTGGACCAGGCTGGAAGCGGTCCAGCGATAGGGCTATCACTGAACTTCTTCCCCCTCGACAGCCATCCCTGGCGTCAGGAAAGTTGATGGCATTTCGCCTTTGCCCGCAAGAGTGAATTTCTTGAAGAGCTTATACCACTTGCCGGATGGCACGTCAGGGTCCGATTCCCGCCAGTGTTCGAGTTCCAGAAAATCGGTGGCGGCGATCCGGCCGTCACCGGTAGCGCTTGGTCAGGTGGCCCAGAATTCCCGGCGGAGGTGGCTTCTCGATCTTCGGCATCTTGAAAATTGTGGGTACCTCGGGTGGCGCAAGAACAGTGGCGTGGACGAAATCCTAGGCGTGCTGAAACTGTTTATGAAAAATCACGCGCTCCAGCCGATCGGAAATCTGCCGGATCTCAATCGGATCGCTGGTTTCCTTGAGGCGTTTCAACAGAGCCAGAAGCGGGGCGTCCGAAGTGTCAAGAGCAGTGCCGGCAGGCGAAGATCCATGGGCTTTCTGGGGTCGTTCGCTGCGCGTCCCGGCGGCCGGTTTCGTTCTCCTTACGATATGGTCGCCGCTCTCCTTGGCTCTTGCCCAGCGGGCCTGAACTGCCTTTCGGGCGCCCTCGCTTCGTTGTTCCGGAGTAAGTTTGGCGGCCCTGGCAGGGCCACCCTTCTTGCCGCCCTTTCGCCCTAAGGCAACCGCGGCTGGATTCTTCCTGATTACGGCCATACGTTCATTATACGTGAGCGGTCAGGAGTAAGCTACTTGACCGATCACGTACTCGGTTTACCCGTCCCTACCCTCGCGCCAGCGTGTGTACCACTTCCAGCGCCTTGTCGATCTCGGTCGGGCTGTTGAAGATGTGCGTCGAGTGGCGCACGCCGCCCCCGCTCGATCGGGGGCGAAGGCGGGCCCGGTTCCACATTTCGTCCTGCAGCTTGTCGCCGCTAACGCCATCCACGGCATAGACGGTGATGCCGGCGCACATGGCGTTGTCTACGGGAGAGTAGATTTTCACTTTGGGCATTGCGCGCAGTCCGGCGCGCAGCCGGTCGCCCAGGTACTTCACACGGGCCAGCACGCGCTCGTGGCCGAGCTCCATATGAAAGTCGACGGCCGCTTCCGCGCCCACCAGCAGCGACTGGCTGCCGGTGCCTCGCTGCGAGAGGCGATAGCCGTCGTCGGCGTGGTTGTCCCAATTGGAGCTGGGAAGAGTGGTCCAGACCGCCGGGGCTTTGTCCTGGCGCAGGAACAGGAAGCCGGTGCCGGCCGGCGCCAGCATCCACTTGTGAAGACAGCCGACGTAGGCGTCGCAGCCGATGTCTTTCACGTCCACCGGGATATGGGCGAATGCCTGGGCGCCGTCGATGACCGTGAAAATGCCCCGGGAGCGGGCTTCGGCGCAAATCTCTTTCACCGGCACGATGGCGCCCGAGCCGGTGATGACGTGGGAAAGAAACAACACGCGGGTTCGGGGAGTGAACGCGCCGGCGACCAGTGTGGCCAACTCGTCGGCGGAGTGGGCCGGCTTCGGCAGCTTCACCCGGGTGACTGCGCCGCGATGGCGTTTGGCCGCCGTGAGCCAGGGACCTTCGCCGCCGGGGTGCTCCTGATCGCTCATGACGATTTCGGCGCCTTTTTCGAGTTCGATCCCGTCGGCCACGTAGCTGTTCGAACAGGTGACGTTTTCGGTGAGCGCGACCTCCTTTTCGTCCGCATGGAGCAACCCCGCCAGTTTGCCGCGCAGGGACGCGGGATCGCCGTAGCCCGCGATCCAGTTCTCGCCGCGATAGTCCCAATCTGCCACGTCGACGGCCATTTTGCGGAGGTGATCGACGGTTTTTTCGAACACTACGCGGGGCATGGCGCCGATCGTGCCATTGTTGAAGAAGACCTTGTCGCGGGCCAGCATGAACTGGTCGCGCACTTTGTCCCAGTAGGCGTCGTCGCCGGGGCGGGGAAGCGGGCGAGCCAGGGCTGCGCCCCGAAACCACGATGCGGCCAGAGCGGAAGCGGAGATTGATTCCAGGAATCTGCGGCGATGCGTCATAAGAGCAAGTATAAAGACAATCCTATGATCGTAGGGGGATCAAGATGACCGTTCGGGATGCGGTCGAAGGCGGCATGGCGGCGATGGCCGCCATTTACAACGACGTGCTGGCGGGTTAGACGGCGTCCCCGAGCGCATCAGGTTCCCGACGGTCTCGTTGGCGTGGAAGCGCAGTTCGCCGTCCAGTTCGCGCTCCACGGCCTCGCGGAAGATGGCTCGCAGCCGGTAAAGCAGGTCGGCCAGCGGCATTCTCGTCCCCTTCACGCCAGGTCGAGAACGTATCCGACCGCCGCGGAAAGCTTTCGCCAGGCGGCCGCCTCGGCTCCCAGTTGTTTGCGTCCCGCGCCCGTCAGGTCGTAATACTTGGCCTTGCGGTTGTTTTCCGAGACGCCCCAGCGGGCCTTGATCCAGCCGCGCCGTTCGAGCCGATGCAGGGCCGGGTAGAGAGAACCCTGCCCCACCTGGAACGCGTCGCGCGAAATCTGTTCCAGACGTTCGGAAACCGCCCAGCCATGGAGCGGCTCCAAAGCGAGCGTCTTCAGAATCAACAGGTCCAGCGTTCCTTGCGGTAGCTCCAGCCGTTCCCCCAAGTTTTATTCCCCTTTCACTTCGACAAGGAACAGTGTACGACAGGATTTGTCGGAGCACAAGGGGAGAGGCCGGCGCCCGCCGGCGCAAACGACGTTACAATCGTGAAAAATGCGTCGAGCCCTGTTATTGTTGCTTACGGTTGCGCCGGTTTGGGCGCAAGCGCCCATTCGCCTGCGTGTGGACGCTACCGCCGCGCCGCGGCGCGTGTTTCACGTCGAAATGCACCTTCCGTCCGCCGGCGGCCCGACCACGCTGCTCTATCCGCAGTGGATTCCGGGCGACCACTCGCCGGATGGGCCGGTGGTGCAGCTCGCCGGCCTGGCGATCCAGGCGGAGGGCCACAAGTTGCCATGGCGGCGCGATTCCGTCAACATGTACGCCTTTCAGGTGGACGCGCCGCCGGGCACGGGCGGCCTCGATATTGCGTTTGATTTTTTGGCACCGCCGGAGGGCCAGTTCTCCTCCGGCAGTTCCACCACCGCGGAACTGGCGGTGCTGAACTGGAATCAATTCGTTCTCTATCCCCAGGGCGCTGATCCGGACCGGCTTCCCTACCAGGCTACGCTGCGGCTGCCGGAGGGCTGGAAATTCGGCACGGCCCTGCCGGTCGCCCGCCAGAACGGCGGCGAAATCGAGTTCGAACCCGTGCCGCTGACCACCCTGATCGATTCGCCGCTTTCGGCCGGCGTGTATTACCGCACCATCGAGCTGGGCGAAGCGGGCGGCGTGCCGCACTTCCTGCACCTGGTGGGCGACAGCGAAAAAGCTATCGATATGAGCGACGACCAGATCGCCCACTACCGCGCCCTGACAGTGGAGGCCAACGCGCTGTTCGGCGCCCACCACTACCGCTCCTATCATTTCCTTTACAGCCTGAGCGACCACCTGGCGCATTTTGGCCTGGAGCACCACGAATCGAGCGACGACCGGCTGGGCGAACGGGCCGTGATCGACGATGGGCAGCGGGTGGTCGAGGCGTCCCTGCTGCCGCACGAATTTGTGCATTCCTGGAACGGCAAATATCGCCGCCCGGCGGGATTGACCAGCGGCGGCCGCGACGGCGGCTACGATACTCCCATGAAGGGCGACCTGCTGTGGGTCTACGAAGGGCTGACCGAATACCTCGGCAGCATTCTGACCCCGCGCGCCGGACTGCAGAAGCCGGAAGAATACCGCGAAGACCTGGCATATACGGCCGCCACGCTCGATGCCGAGTCGGGCCGCAAGTGGCGTCCCCTGGAAGATACCGCCATCGCCGCTCAGCTTTATTATTTTGTGAACGACGACTATATCGATTACCGCCGCGGGGTGGACTATTACCCCGAGGGCGAATTGCTCTGGCTCGACGTGGACGCCCACATCCGCCAGTTGACCAGCGGGAGGAAATCGCTCGACGATTTCTGCAAGGCTTTCCACGGTGCCCCCTCCACGCCGCCGGGCATGAAGACCTACGAGTTCGACGACCTTGTGGCTGGGCTCAACGGCGTGGCGCCTTTCGACTGGGCCGCGTTTCTGAACCAGCGCCTCACGTCCGTGGCGGCGGCGACGCCGGTGGAAGCCGTCGCATCGGCCGGCTGGAAGCTGGTCTACGACGATGCGCGCCCGCAATTCTTGCGGTACATGGAAGACGCTTCGAAGCAATCGGATTTCACTTTTTCACTAGGCTTCCGGGTTCGTGACGACGATAGCAGCGTGGCCGACGTGGTCTTCGGCGGCCCGGTGCAACGGGCCGGCATCATTCCCGGAGTGAAGCTGATCGCGGTAAACAATCGCCAGTATTCCTCCGGCGTGCTGCGGGACGCGCTGAAGGCCGCCTCCCACGGCGGCCCGGCGATCGAGCTGCTGGTGAAGAACGGGGAATACTACCAGACCCACCGCATCGATTACCGCGGCGGCGAGCGCTACCCGCACCTGGTGCGCGACGAGAGCAAGCCGGATTTGCTGGCGGCGGTTATCGCGCCGCTGGTGAAGCAATGACCCCGGTGTACACCGATTGCGCTGCCACCTGAAAAAGAAGCCGCGTTCAAGGCCCAGGCGCAGGCCCGCGGCTTGAGTCTCGAACCGTGGATGCTGGAAGTTGCCGACCAGCAGGTGCAGCCTGTTTCGATCGCTCACTTGCCGAAGACCAATCCCGGCGAGTGGGTGCGGCAATTTCGCGCCTGGGCCGATGGCCACGATCCTAACATCCCGGTTCTCTCGGACGAAGCGATGAGCCGGGAGAGCATCTACCCGGACCTGATTTAGCGGCGTGCTCATCGATACGCCGAATAGGGCTTAAGATACCTTACAGGGACTCGAAGGAGCCGGTATGCGATGGACTATCTTGAGTTCGTTGTTGCTGCTTCCGGTGGCAGCCCTCGCGCTATCGTTTTCGTTACGATGTTCCGCGCGCACTCAGTCGCTATGAAATACAGTTACCCACCAGCAAAGATACGGTCGGTTTTGGGGGCTCGGTGTGGATCGATGCCGTTTCGCTCGACGTCGCACGGCTGGAGATCCTGGTGCAGGAAATCCCCAAGCATCTGGCGCTGACTTCTGGCCGCATCCTGATCGACTACGGGCGCATGCGCGTGGGCACCAGCGATTTTCTGCTGCCCAGATCGGTGGAGCAGAATTTCGTCAGCAGTGGTATGGAGGCGCGCAACCAGACGAACTTTTCCGGCTGCCGCGAGTACAAGACGGAGTCCGCCATCTCGTTTCCGGACGTTCGTGAGACGGCTTCCCCCCAGCCCGACAAACCCAAACCCCTGCCGCTGGAGGTGCCTGCCGGTGTCGAGATTGAATCGAAGCTCGAGACTCAATTCGATTCCCTTAACGTGGCGAGGGGCGACCCCTTCGAGGCGACAGTGAAGGCCCTGCGGGAGGCGGCGACACCGTTGCCGGCCGCGGCTGGCTGGCATCGTTCACGCCGGCCGGACTCGGCGGCGGACCTTCGGGAACGCTCGCCGGAGCAGTAAGGGTGAAGCTCCG
>JBEKZL010000339.1:0-6796 GCA_049509915.1 Bryobacteraceae bacterium
CCGCGGAGTTCATTGAGGCCGCTGGTAATGGTAACGCGCGACATCCCCGTCAGTTTTGACAGATGGCTTGTCCCCCCTCGGCCCAGTTCCAAGGCTTTCTCGGCAACGAAGAGTCGCGCCTGATACTCATTCAACGTAGTCATTACCCGCAACCACCGGCGCTCCGCCAGAGAGGCCGGCACTACTGTCCGTTTTGCGTAGCTCTTCACCTATGCAAAACATACACCCGTTAATACGTTTTGTACAGATTATTATTTAACGCCGACCAAATGTTGCGGCCCGCTTCCTTGCTCCCGTCTCTCTCAACGGCTTTCGACGCCCTGTTGTGGCCGGCGGCATCTCTGCCTTCGGCTGAGGCCTGCTACCGGGCGCTCCGGCGCTTACCCGGGCAAGACTTGCACTTGCTAGAAGAACGCGTCTTTCAGGACGCACCATGGTTCCAGTGTAACGGCGCACTTCGGTTCGCGCTGTCTATGACGCAACTGGAAGCCGCGATGCGAAGCACGACGGAGGGGCCAACTGGACAAGCGGGGGTTTCGCGTCCGACCATGGAGGTTTACAAGAGTGACCATGTCCATGTCCTTTGCTTTGTCGCCCAAGTTCCGTCCGGTGCTCGACCCGGACTTCGTGCCGGCGTCGCTGTGGCGCGGTGCCTATTGCGATCGATTGGCGGCGTGCGGCGGTGGCATCCCGTTTGCGCTGGCTCTCGAGCGGGCCGATGGCGCGGTCAGCACGCTGCGGACGGCCGCGCTGCCGCACGAAGGCGCGAGCGTCGCGCTGAACCAGCGCTACGCGGAACGGCTGCTGAAATTCCTGCTCTGGCAAAAAGGCGGCTGGCGGGTTTGGGTAGGCGGGGAGCCGCGGCTGGCGGATTTTCTGCGCTCGGTTTATTCGCCGGCGGGCGCGCGCGCGTTCGACTCCCAGTTTATGGGTGAGCGTGTCTACGGCCGGCCCATGGCCATCGAACGCGTTGGCTTCGAAGCCGTGCCCGAGGAACGCGAACGGGCAGCGCCGCTGGGCCGCCACCTGGACGGATTCCGGATCGGCTTCGACCTGGGGGCGAGCGACCGCAAATGCGCGGCGGTGGTGGATGGGAAAGTGATATTCAGCGACGAAGTGGCATGGAACCCGAGTACGCAGGCCGACCCGCGCTACCACTTCGACGGCATCCACGATTCGCTGCGCCGTGCCGCCGCCCATCTGCCGCGGGTGGATGCCATCGGCGGAAGCGCGGCGGGCGTATACGTGGCAAACGAAGTGCGTGTGGGCTCGCTCTACCGGGCCGTGCCGCGGGAGCTATTCGACACCCGCGTTCGCCGCCTCTTTTTCGAGCTGCAATCGGCCTGGGGTGGGGTACCGTTGGAAGTAGTGAACGATGGCGAGGTGACGGCGCTGGCGGGCTCGATGGCGCTTGGCGATAACGCGGTGCTCGGCATCGCCATGGGTAGCAGCCTGGCGGCCGGATACGTCACCCCGCGGGGCGGCATTACCAGTTGGCTCAACGAACTGGCGTTCGTGCCCGTGGATTACCGCGAAAACGCGCCGGTGGACGAGTGGTCGGGGGATGGCGGCGTGGGCGCGCAGTATTTTTCGCAGCAGGCCGTGGGGCGGCTGTTGCAACCGGCCGGGATCGAACTGCCGGCCGAGATGCCGCTGCCGGTGAAGTTGGAACAGGTGCAGAAGCTAGCGGCCGCGGGCGATGCGCGCGCCCTACGGATTTACGACACCATCGGCGTTTATTTTGGCTACAACATCGCGCACTATGCCGAGTTTTACGAGGTACGCAATCTGCTGGTGCTGGGCCGCGTGTTGACCGGCGTGGGCGGCGACCGCATCCTGGAAGTAGCCACCCAGGTTTTGAAAGCCGAGTTTCCCGAGCTGGCCGAGCGCATCCGATTTCATATTCCAGGGGAACTCGAGAAACGCCACGGGCAGGCCATCGCGGCGGCCAGTTTGCCGGCGCTAAGAGCGTAAGTTACCGTGCCGCGACCGTCAGGGAGCGGTTCTTTAGGAGCTATAAAATCTTATGCACTTTCATCAACCCAATGTGGACTTCTTCGTGCCGGACGGCACGGCGCCGGAAGAGGCCCTGGCGCGCACCACGCACCTTTGTGTGTCCGCGCACCAGGACGATATCGAGATCATGGCGTACCATGGCATCGCCGCCTGCTTCGGCCGGAAGGACCGGTGGTTCACCGGCGTTGTCGTGACCAATGGAGCGGGCAGCCCGCGCAGCGGGATCTATGGCGATTACACCGACGAGGAAATGCAGAAGGTGCGCGTGATCGAGCAGCGCAAGGCGGCCTTTGTGGGCGACTACGCCTGCCAGTTGCAGCTCGGGTTTACCAGCGGGCAGGTGAAGAACGCGGCTGAAACCGGCGTAGTGGCGGACCTGGTCCAGATTTTCCGCGCGGCCCGCCCCGAAGTGGTGTACCTGCACAACCTGGCCGATAAACACGATACCCACGTCAGCGTCGCGCTGCGCGCGATCGCGGCGCTGCGAGCGGCGGCGGCGGAATTGAAGCCGCGCAAGGTTTACGGCTGCGAAGTATGGCGCGATCTGGATTGGCTGCCGGACGCCGATAAACAGGTGTTGGCGGTGAGCGAGCGCTCCAATATCGCCGCCGCGCTGGTGGGCGTTTTCGATTCGCAGGTGACCGGGGGCAAACGCTACGATCTGGCCACGGCCGGCCGGCGCCTGGCTCATGCCACCTACTTCGCTTCGCATGGCACCGACCAGGAATCCGCCTTGAACTTCGCCATGGACCTGACGCCGCTGGTGGAGAATCCCAACTTGCCGATCTCGGGTTATGTGCTGGGATTTGTGGATCGCTTCCGCGAAGACGTGGCGGGGAAGCTGCGGACGTTTGGGTCAGAGCCGCGACCGTAAGGGAGCGGTTGTTGGATACACGGCTATAATCGCCAAAGTGGGGGCTTTGCTATGAGGGAAGAGCCTGTCGAGATTCGGACCGTCGATGGGGCGGCCGAAGGGTTTCTGTATAGGAGCGAGGAGAGCCGCGGACCGGGGTTTCTGCTTCTCGCCGATATCGGCGGCATTCGTCCGGCGCAACGCGAGATGGCGGCGAGGATTGCGGGCACCGGGTACACGGTGCTGCTGCCTAACTTGTTTTACCGGACGCACCGTGTGCCTTTGTTCGAACCACCGATGAACTTTGCCGATGAGGTTACGCGGCGAAGATTCGCCGAATTGAAGGCCGCCCTTCCGCCCGACGCGATCGAACGCGACGCCGCCGGCTACGCCGATTTTCTGGCGGCGCACAGCGGGCGGGCGAAAGGGCCGATCGGCGTGATAGGGCTCTGTTTTGCCGGAGCAGCCGCGATGCGCATTGCCGCCGCGGCTGCTTCCTTTCATGGCGGCGGTCTGTTTACGGATGCGCCGGATAGCTCGCATCTTCTCTTGCCGCGCATCCGGGCGCGGCTCTATTTCGGCCACGCAGTGGAAGACCGCGCCATGCCGGCCGATGCGATCGTGAAATTCGAGGCAGCGCTGGCCGCGTGGGGCGGCCGTTACGAGAGCGAAACCTACGCGGGCGCTTATCGCAGTTGGACGGTGCCCGACAGCCCGGTGTATAACCAGCCGCAAGCCGAACGCGCGTTTGGGAAGCTGACAGAGCTGCTGGCGGCAACGCTGCCGTAGGGAACGGCAGGGAACAACCGCGCCAATCGACGGCGACCGCTCCGTAACGGTCGTGGCCCGGTTACAAATCCGTCCGACGCGTTAGTTTTGGCGGCCTTGAGTAACTGGGCGAGGAACACAAAAGAATCCTGCCCGTTGCGGCGACCCGCTCGCTGTTCGATTGCTGTCTGCTGGCTACAATATGCCTGTGCAAGTGTCGGCGGGGACTTATTACGTTTTTGTAGCTGCGGTCTTCTTTCTGTATTGGGCGTTGGCCGGTTCGCGGCATGCGCGGCTTGGTGTGGTCTTACTCGCCAATTATCTTTTCGCGGCGCGCTATGGGCTGTTCTATGTGGTTCTGCTGCCGCTTTGCTCGTCGATCGATTTCCTGGTGGGCCTGGGGCTGATGCGTTTTCGGGCCCCGGCGGCGCGCAGGCTGCTCATGGGAGTCAGCCTGCTATTGAACCTGGGCCTGCTGGTGGGATCGCGCCACCTGGGGTGGGTGCTGGGCCGTCTCGGCGGCGGCCCGGCGCACTGGGATTGGGTCTTTCCGCTGGGGCTTTCTTTTTATACCCTGCAGGCGCTGACTTACACCATCGATCTCTATCGAGGAGACGCGGAAGGCACCCACAGCTTGCTGGAATACCTGGCTTCGGTGGCTTTTTTCCCCACCCTGCTGGCCGGGCCGATCACACGCGTGGCCGACCTGGTGAGCCAGTGGGCCAAACCGCCGGCGCTCGATCGGTCCGAGGGCGGGCGGGCGTTCTTTCTGATCGGCTTGGGGTTGCTGAAGAAAGCCTTCCTGGCAAATTTCCTGGCTGAGAACCTCGTCAATCGCGTGTTCGATACGCCTACGCTTTATAGCGGCGCCGAAACGCTGATTGCGGTCTACGCCTATTCGCTGGAGTTGTACTTCGATTTCTCCGGCTACACAGACATTGCTCGCGGCGTGGCCATGCTGTTGGGCATCCGCCTGCCGATTAATTTCGACCGCCCTTACATCGCCGCCAACCTGACCGATTTCTGGCGGCGTTGGCACCTGAGCTTTTCCAACTGGCTGCGCGACTACCTTTACTTTTCCCTGCCCGGAGCGCGCACCAGGCTGATGCCGTACGTCAACCTGGCCATCACCATGGTGCTGGGCGGGCTATGGCATGGCGTGACCTGGACGTTCTTCGCATGGGGCCTGCTGCACGGCACCGGCCTCGCGGCCACCCGCGCCTGGATTGTGAAGCGCGGCCGCAAGCGGAAGCCCGCCAACCCGTGGGCCAGGGCCGCGGCCGTTTTCGGAACCTATCAATTCGTCTGTCTGACATGGGTATTCTTCCGCGCCTCCAGCATGGAGAACGCGTGGGCGATTCTAGGCCGGATCGGTTCGCTTTCACTGGGCTTCGAGAACATATCGCTGACTCTTTTGGCCGCGCTGGGGATCGGCGCGGCTACCTTCGCGGTGCGCAAGCAGTGGTACGCATGGGCGGAAGAGCGCTTCGCGCGCAGCCCGTTCTGGGTGCATACGGCGGCGCTGCTGATAGTAACGGTGGCGATCCGGCTGCTCGGTGGAAGGGCTAACGTGCCGTTCGTGTACTCGCGGTTCTAGACGATGCGCAGATTTCCCATTTCCGCCGCGTTGACGATTGCATCGCTGGGCGCATTGCTCATGCTGCTGCGGGTGTGGATGCCGGCGGCGATCGATACTCCGAAAACCTTGCTAGGCGCAATTCTCGATTTCTCACCCGAGTCGACGCCGGCAAGCCCCCTGGTGGAGCGGCATGAGCCGGCTGTAGCTCCCCAGCGGCTGGCCGCGGCCGCCGGATCGGCCATGCACGCTCCTCTGCTGGACGACGGCAACGGGGTGCTCGACCATTTCTAC
This sequence comes from Bryobacteraceae bacterium, assembly GCA_049509915.1. GTDB lineage: Bacteria > Acidobacteriota > Terriglobia > Bryobacterales > Bryobacteraceae > JBEKYD01. The sequence continues at coordinate 5,508 of JBEKZL010000339.1, forward strand.
TCGTACCTGTGGCGAACCGAGAAGGGCGCCGCAACCACCCGCATCCTGCACTACGGCGATTCGCCCACTACGGCGGACCTGATTACCGGCGATACGCGCCATCTCCTCCAGGAGCGTTACGGCGACGCTGGCCACGGGCTGATGCTGATCTCGAAGCCGTGGGCGTGGTATCAGCACCGCGGCGTCGAGGTGAGCGGCAGCGGCTGGCAAATGTCGCCCGCCAGCTCCTTCAAAGCGCTCGACGGGGCCTTCGGACTGGGCGGCGTCAGCTTCATCGGGCAGGCCGGCGCGCACAGCAAGCTGGTGCTGGCCGATCCCGGCCAATCGAATTTCGAGCTCTGGTACATGGCCGAACCGGATGGCGGCGTCGTGACGGCGGAAGCCGATGGGCGCGAAGTGGCGCATATTGCCACCGATGGCGCGGCCGGCCCCGCATTTGCCGCCATCGCCGTACCCGGAGGTGCGCACGAGCTCGACCTGGCGGTGGAATCGGGACGGGTTCGCCTGTTTTGCATCACGGCGGAGAAGGCCGGCCCGGGCCTGGTCTACGATAGCGCCGGCCTCAATGGCGCTTCCATCGCCGTGCTTTCGCGCATGTTCAACGAAGCGTATTGGGCCGAGGAACTGCGCCATCGGAATCCGGATCTGGTGGTGATCAACTACGGCACCAATGAAGCGGATTTCGCCTCGTTCGTGGACAAGGGATACGAGAAGGAACTGCGCGAGGCGATCCGCCGGCTGCACGCGGCCCTGCCCCAGGCTTCGATCCTGATCATGAGCCCTATGGATCGTGGCGCGCGGGAAGGCGCCGACGGAATCGTCACCATGCCTACCATTCCGCGCATCGTGGCGCTGGAGCGGCGTGTGGCCGGGGAGACGGGCTGCGGCTTCTTTGACACGTTCGACGCCATGGGCGGCGAGGGAACCATGGCGCGCTGGTACACGGGCGAACCGCGGCTGGTCTCGGCCGATCTGATCCATCCCTACCCGGCCGGCGGCAAGATCATCGCTACGATCCTGGCCAAGGAAATCGACCGGGGACTGAATCGATATAAGCTGCGCAGTGCCGTGGCCGGGCCGAAACCATAGGAGGCTGTTGGTGGGGCCGACCATCGTTCTTTTGTGGTTTGCCCAGCACTCACCCGCCACACTCATGGCATAGCTCCCTTCTAGACCGAAGTTCCCGCTCTTTATGATGCATTTTCCCGCGTAAGGCCTTGAAAAGCTTGGTTATAGAGATTTGCGGCGATGCGATTGTGTACCCATGTAAAGAAGGTAATTTACTCTTG
>JBEKZL010000034.1:0-40498 GCA_049509915.1 Bryobacteraceae bacterium
GAGCCGCGCTCGTCGGCGTGGCCTTCGATAGTCAGCTTGTAATCGGGATACTGCACGATGATGTCGCGCAACTCCTTCGAGTCGGCTTCGAGCGCCGTGATGGCATCGGGGCGCAAGGTGTGCTTGTCATAGTCGAAGTAAGCATCTTCGATCTTGGCCAGCAACTCGTCGATACGCGCGCGCGTTGGAGCGTCGGGAATGCGCCGGGCCGGAGCCTCGGCGGCAGCCCGTGGGGCGGCGGGAGCCGGGGTGCTCCGCGGGGCGGGCGCCGCAGCGGCAGGCGCACTCACCGCGGGAGCGGGCGGGGCCGGAGGTGTGGCGGCCACTTTCTTCTTGGCGCATCCGGAAATGATAGCGGCGCTCACCGCGATCGTCACAATCAAAAGTCTCGTAGGTTTCATAAATCCCTTCTGCACTTCTATTGTTACTCCATTTGCGGCGGCCGTGGCCATCCTGTTCATACAGGATTCTCGGCGGGCACCGCCTTTACTACACTTTAAGCTAAGGAGAGTCCATGCGGGAAGCGCGGGGCGTCGCCCGCCCCAGGGCCGCGTCTTTGGTGTTGTGGCTGGGTTTCGGCGGTTTGTTGCTGGGCATTCTGGCCGCCGCGATCGGCACTCTGACGGCGCTCGACCGCGTCAGCGGCGAGGAAACCCGCACCGGGAAGACGTTTCTCGAAAGGGTGGGCGCGCTCGACCAGATCCGGGCGCAGATCTACCTTTCGGGCACCTACGTGCGCGACCTGCTGCTATCGCCGGATTCGAGCGGCGCGGCGGCGCAGGGGGCGCGGCTGGAGACGCTGGAGACCGACACGAGGAAGGTGCTGGATAGCTATGCCCGCTCGCTCGATCCGGCCGAGCGCCAGCCGTTCGCGACACTGCGCGCGGAGATCGAAGACTATTGGGGCGTGCTCAACCGGATGGAAACCTGGTCGCCGGAGCAGCGCAACCGGCAGCGCGACCAGTTCTTCTATGACGAACTGGTACCGCGCCGCACCGCCATGCTGCAGATTGCCGACCGCATCGCGCTGGTGAACGAACGGGGGCTGGCCCGCGCCGAGGAGAGCATCGAAGGCTCCGCCAGCAGCTTGCGGCGCACGCTGCAGCTAACTTTCGGCGTGACCCTGGCCGGGGGCCTGCTGCTGACTCTGCTGACCATCGGCCACACCGTGCGGCTGGAGCGCGAACTGGAGCGGCGGCTGGCGGAAAATAGCCGAGCGCGGGCCGATCTGGAAGAGCTTTCGGCGCGGCTGGTGCGGGCCCAGGAGAATGAACGGCGGACGCTGGCGCGCGAACTCCACGACGAAGTGGGCCAATCGCTCTCGGCGATGCTGATGGAAACCGAAAACGCCGAATGCGCCGAAAAGCCCGACGAGATCCGCGAACACCTGGCCGCGGTAAAGGGCCTGGCCGAAAAGACCATGAACGAAGTGCGCGACCTGGCGCTGCTGCTACGTCCCTCAATGCTGGATGATTTCGGGCTGGTGCCGGCGCTCAACTGGCACGCTCGCGAGACCGGCAAACGCACCGGTCTAAACGTATTGGTACGAGCGGACGGGGAAGCCGACGACCTGCCCGAGGAGCACAAGACCTGCATCTACCGGCTGGTGCAGGAAGCCGTCAATAATTCCGCCCGCCACTCCAGCGCCCGCACGGTAGAGGTTGTGGTGGAGCGGCAGGATTCACGCGTGCTATTCAGCGTGCGCGACGACGGTTGCGGCTTTGATCCCCGCTTCGTCCGCGGCCTCGGCTTGATAGGCATGGAAGAACGCGTGCGGCGGCTGGGCGGGCAGTTGCGGCTGGATTCGAAACTGGGCCGCGGCACTCTGATTGCGGCAGAGCTGCCGCTGACGGACCTGGGCGCCAGAAACGGAAACCGAAATGGCCATTCGCATCCTGCTGGCTGACGATCACACAGTGGTCCGCGACGGTCTGCGCGCGCTGGTGGAGAAGCAACCCGACATGGCGGTGGTCGCGGAAGCTTCCGACGGTCGCGACAGCGTGCGCCTGGCTGGGGAGTACGAACCTGACGTAATCATCATGGACATCGCCATGCCCAACATGAACGGCATCGAGGCCACCCGCCGCATTCTGGCCGCGAACCCGCGGACCGCCGTCGTGATCTTGAGCATGCATCACGACGAGAGCTACGTGTTGCGATCTCTCAAGGCCGGCGCCAAAGGCTACCTGCTGAAAGATTCGCTGCGCAGCGACATGGTGGAGGCCATCCGCGCCGCCGCGCAGGGCCGTTCCTATTTTACCCGCAAGGTGAGCCGGATTCTGCAGGAAGATTACGTCCGCGAGATGGAGCGTCGCGGGGTTGACGACACATACGAACTGCTCACCGACCGCGAGCGCGAAATCCTGCAACTAGTAGCAGAGGGCCGCACCAACAAAGAGGTCGCTGCGCTACTCAACGTCAGTCTCACCACGGTGGAAACCCACCGCACCCACATCCTGCAGAAGTTGGACCTGCACAGCGTGCCGGAACTGATCCTGTACGCCGTGCGCAAGGGGATTATTTCGTAGGGGGCGCTTTCGGTCCTGTTTGACCTTGCGGGAGCTGGCCTGCAAGGAGAGCGCATGGCCGATTATCGTCCGATCAACCCAGTCATTTGCGGGGCACAACGCTGGTGCTTCGCGGAGCCTAGATTCTAGCCGGGCAAATCTGAGAATTCATCTCTCAGACATTTCTCAGGCGACGAGGAGGCCAATTAGATTCTGAATGGCTGCGTCGGCGTTGTGATAGGCCGTTTCGATCCTGGTGGTGGGCTTGGATTTTTCGTTGGGCCGGTGATGAAAGAGGGTGTTGGCCAGGGGACCGCAAACGCGATGGCGGAAGAGAATGAACATGGCAGCCACTTTGGTCCCTTTCTGGGTGAGGCGGTAACAATAGGCGCGGCCTTCGCGTTCAAGCAGGCCGTGGGCCTTCATCTTGCGTGAATCATAGCGGAGTTGGGTCAGGGTGTAGGCTTCGACGGAAAGGCCGAAGGCGTCACGGATGGCTCGATGACTGTGGGCTGTTCGCCAGCCGCCGAGTTGCCTGCCGCCGTGGAGGAGTACCTCCATGAGGCGCAGCATACGGGTGTCGTGGATTTTGATGCCGGCGATTTTGGTGCGGCCCGCGATGACGGGCAGGGCCGAGCGTTGGAACAGCGGGAAATCCACGTGGACATTGAGCATCTCGGCCTCAAACCGGCCAGTCGATCGGTGATCGCGACCAGCTTCTGGCGCAATGCGTCGAGATTCTCCAGACCCTTCCTCAGCCCGAGGTCTTGCATGCGATTGACGCAGATTTCCAGGCGCAGGAAGGTGGAGAACTTCTCGTACATGCGCGCGAGCATGCCCTTGCAATCGATGCGCAGCACAGGATGCCCATGGTCGAGCTTTTCCAGCAGGCTATAGAGTTTGCCGCGGATTCGTTTATGTTTGCGGACGCCGAAGATTTGGGCAACCTTGTCGGCGCAGAGACGAAACACCCAACTCGCAGGAATGCTCGAAGATTTTGTGGATCGGGAAGTATCTCCGGAAGATGAAATTGCGGCAGTACTCGACTTGGTTCAAGGAATAGTCTCGGTGCAGGTTGACGGCTGTCCGGTCCTTTTTTGGAGAACTTCGGCCGCAACACCAGGGTCCAGTACTCCAGACGCTTGCGGATGATCTCGGGGGCTCAGGCGATCGGCAGCCGCCTGCAGCGCTTGCGGATCGGAGGTCGATAGGAAGGCGTTGTCATCCTTGCGGAACCCGACGCCCTGGCGCCGCAGTTCGCCGGCCATGAACTCGTGACCATTGATGTAGTATGTGGTTTTGAAAGGGAAGGTATGAGCCGACGCAGATCAACATGGGGCCGAGCACTTCGTCGCGGCTCGCCCACTTCAGCGGGCTCATCGGGTCCCCAGCCGGTGTTTCTTCGACGATCGCCTGCAGGCGGATCTGCAGCGCCCGGGTCCGTGTCCTCTACCCTCTTCCGACCGCCGCCGCGCGCCCTCACTCTGCCGACGCCAGCCTCCCGCAGTTTCCTGCCGCCGCGGAGTTCATTGAGGCCGCTGGTAATGGTAACGCGCGACATCCCCGTTCCAAGGCTTTCTCGGCAACGAAGAGTCGCGCCTGATACTCATTCAATGTAGTCATTACCCGCAACCACCGGCGCTCCGCCGGAGAGGCCGGCAGTACTGTCCGTTTTGCGTAGCTCTTCACCTACGTAGAACATACACCCGTTAATATGTTTGTACAGATTATTCTTTTGCGCCGCCTAAGCGGCCAAGGACCTAGTTCGTTACTTCAACGGTAACGCCGGCTTGGCTGGTCACTGCGGGTTTGGTGCCGATGGTCACCAGCACGGGCAGGGCGTTGGGCGGAGAAGTGAGAGTCACCTTGCTCGACACTTGGGCATCGATCTGGTATAGCCCGGCGACCGAGCCCGTAACCCATCCGGCATAAGTGACGGTAGCCGCGGCTCCGCCGATGGTGACGGTTGGTTCGGGGGTAAGGCACGGCGGCAGATGATTCGGCTTGATGCCATTGAGCACGGCGTTGTTAATCACCACGCCGTCGAGCGATGTCCAGGTGGCTTCACCGGACAAGCCATATACGGTGTTGGCGGCGGCCAGCAGGCCATTGGCTCCCGAGATGGCGACACAACTGCCGGGCGAGGCCATAGTCGACGCGCCGGCAGTGTTGATACTGCCCGTGCTATTGGGCACGCCCAAACCGGTAAGATAGATGTGAACGACCTGTGTCGAGGTGGCCTTCGCCCCTATGACCACCGGGTTGGTCGCGTTGTTTGCGGTCCAATCGTAATTCAGGATAGCGCCCTGGCCCGTGCCGGCCGAATTCACGGTAAAAACACCGGGATCGGTAGCGACGTATGTGACCGGGTAGAAAGTGCTATAGGCCGGCGGGGCACCGTACCCGACCTGGATGTTGCCGGCCCCAAGCGAGCTGGCCACCGCGGATGGCACCAGCACATTGATTTGGGTATTGTTGGCGAACAGCAGATAGCCGGGGGAGATCTCGCTGGGAGTAGCAGCGTTATTGTAGAACCCCACTGTGAGGAAGTTGGTGGTGTCGGGGCTGGCGGTCGTCGGATAGCGGTAATCGTTGCCGGCGTTCGGCGTGAGCGTCAGCGTCGGGTTAGCGAGCGTGAGACAGCCGGGGCAGAAGTTCGACCCGAAAATACTGATGATATCGTATGGGGCGAAGGCGGTGGCGCCCTGCTGGAAAGTCGACGCGCTGGTCACGGCGGTGATGATGGGCGAGGTGGTTACCGTGACGGTAGCCACCGATCCAGCGCTCACGGAGCAGGAACTGGTCCCCATAGGGTTACAGACTCCTATGTACCAGGGGCCCGCAGTGGAAGTGTATCCGCTGCCGGTGACTTGGTATGAGACGACCAGCTCCGTAGTACTATCCACGGTGATATTAACCTCGTTGGTAAGGCAGGTAGTCGGGTCCGAGCTGGTACAGTAATAGACCAGGGTCGACTGGCTGTTGCCCACCGAGGAGGGAACAAATCCGCTCCCGTTGAGCACCACCGTGGTGGTATCGCCTTGAGTGGAATCCACCGGGACCAGGGCGGGAGAAGTGCTCGTGAGCAAGGGTACAGGGGCGGTTACGCTGATCGTAATGCTAAGTGTGATTACCGAACCAGCCGCAGGTGTGATGGTAATCATTTCCTGGACGGCGTCGCCCGGCTGGGTCTGAATGAACGCCTGGGTGCTGAAGGTTACCGTCACAGGCGTGCCCCATGAGTAGCCGATGCTGCTGGTCGGGGAAACCGTTGCGGGGTTTGCGACCCCGTAGAAAGTGCTGCTGCCGGAGATCCCCCCGGATGTCTCGGTGACCAGGGCGCTGGCGACGGTAAAGGAGACTGGCGCGCCGCTGGAAGCGAGCGATACCATCAGTGTCGGCGCTATGCCGGAACTCCAATTGCAGGCCACAGACGGTGCGGTGGCGTTGGCCGCGAACACGCATGTTGGATACATCGAGGCGGGCGTACCCGCAGTCACCGTAGCGGTCAGACCCGGAGGGCTTGCGTCGACCGTCAGCCTAACGGCGACCGTCTTGGGCAAATAGTTCGTCGAGCCGCTCGGCAGCACGTCGAATGCAATGGTGCCATTGTAGACTCCCGGCAGCATCGTCAAACAGTATTGCCCCGCGGACACTCCCACGGTGACACCCGACGAATTGGCCAGCCCGCTGCTCGAGCCGACGGTAAGCCACACCGGCGCATTGTAGGTGGTGGTGTCCAGATAAAAGAATGTCGATGCGGCTGCCGTTACCGTAATATTGATCGGCGTTGGCGTGTTCCACGCCACTCCCTGTTGGCAGGACAGTTGTATTGGGAATCCGCCTGTTACCGCGACAGTCAGTGGTGACGCGCTTTGTGCTTGGACGGCGCCTGTGCTGGCCGCTAACACAACCACGGCTAAGAGCAATGACGGCTTGCCGAGCGCGGACGTCGGTACCCCTTTGTTCTTCCGTATTCCCACTACGGCTCCTTGTAAAACTTGTTTATCGGACACTTGCCGCGCCGACTTGAGGGGAAAGTTGTCTTAGTGCTAAAGTACTGGGGGCTCGCTTGCGGGAACACGTAGGACGGGGGCGTTCGCGGATATGGACGCAGGGGGCCGGGCGGGCAACGACGCCGTGCATTTACAACTCCGTCGGGAGCGGCGCAGCAGCGACGCGAATACGGCCCGGACACGACCGTGGTAGAATCGGAAAGCGGCGTGCCCGCATAGCTCAGTTGGTTAGAGCGCCGCTTTCACACAGCGGAGGTCAGAGATTCGAGTTCTCTTGCGGGCACCACTCCATTCCAGCAGTTTCGGGTTCTGTTGGGCCAGTCCCGAGTCATGCCTTCCATATAAATAGCTGAAAATAAAGGCGAATTGCTCCTGGCCGGGGGCGCTCATCAGGCTTGGTGCAACTGATCCTGCTCCGGGGCGGAGTCCGTATCGGAATGGCCTTGTTCCGAACGCCCGGGCGCCCGGGGACTGGACGTGATTTCGTCGTGAGGCTGCCGGATCGGGCTGGCCGATGGCAACGGTGGCGACCATGAGGGACTCGACGGCCGAACTTTCTGGCCCTAGCCACAAAACGGCACCGGCGTCCGCCCCGACCGAGGGAGCCATTTGTTCCCGCGCGACCGCCATCGCCGCGATTCTTCGGCGCGTAAACCGACGGCTGCGGAATGGCGGCAGCGGGCTGAAGTTGCGGATTCTGGAGAACGCCCAAGACAGTCCATCCCAAACGCGCGAAAGCCGGGCGGCTCAATGGTTTGAATGAGCCACTGAGTACGGGTTGGAATCTGGAGAACGTAGGAAAATGACTACAACTGGGACCGCGGGCGCTTGGAATGCTGAAGCGTATCACAATGTAAAGCAATGAGAAGGCGCTGTTTCCTCCGGGTCCTAGTACTTTATGCTGCGGCGGTTTGTTGACTGAGAGCCTTAGCACTTTTAAGATTGCATCAGTTTAGTCACTCCCGAGGTTTCACTAGTTATTAGGCTCGGTTCCCTCACTGGGACTCTAGTGGCGGTAGCTTGCTCGATGGCGGAAAGCCGGCCAAGGTGGACAATGTCGCTGACTCACGCACGTGACGATTGCGGATCCGAAGCGGCCCAAAGCACTTGGCGCGCGTGCGACGGCTGGGCTTGGTATGCTCTCCGAGTCCAATCCAAGCTTGGGAGCCTCGCGTCCGCGGCACTGTGCGGTAAGGGATACGAAGTATATTTGCCGTTGTATCGCTCTCGGCGCCGTTGGTCCGACCGGGTGAAGGAGTTGGATCTGCCGCTTTTTCCGGGCTATATGTTCTGCCGATTCGACGCGGGTAATCGCTTACCCGTTCTGGCCACCCCCGGGGTGATCAGCGTCGTAGGGGCGGGTAAGAGCGCCATCCCGGTTGACAATGAAGAACTCGAGGCCATCAAAACGATTCTTCGCTCCGGGCTTGCGGCGGGGCCTTGGCCATTTCTCAGTGTCGGTTCCAGAGTGCACATCGAGCATGGGCCCCTGGCAGGCATGGATGGCATCATTACCAACGCGGATAAAGCCTTTCGCCTGGTAGTCTCCGTCAGTCTGCTGCAACGTTCCATTGCGGTCGAGATCGATCGTGAGTGGGCTCGACCCATAGCCCGGGGCGTGTGCGGACCGGCGCGCACCTGGGTTTGAATCGGCGGATTACAACAAGGCGGAAGTTACGTTCATGTTCGACACGAATCGCAGAAGGAAGATGATCAGCCTCCGCCTCTCCGAGGTGGAATACGACGTGCTCAAGATGCACTACCGCACCTATGGAGCGCGCAACGTCTCCGATCTAGCCCGCTTGGCCTTGCAGCGGATTATGAACCAATCGTCCAGTCCGCTGGATAATTTGGCGGCCAAACTGGCGGAATTGGATGAGCGGGTATATGCCCTCGAAACTCAGCTAGCGTCTGAGACTAAGAGGTGAACCCTATGATGCCGACAGAGCCCTCCCATAACGTTGCCGCGAGGGACCTTGCCGCGGTTGCGTTTAGCCGGGGAGAGCGATGGGGCGAGGAGTCGGGCCGGGAGAGCCGGCGTGGAGCTTAACGCGAAATGCAAAACATAATCCGAGACGCGGTCAAAAGTGTCCTGCCGACCCAGTGGGTTTGGGCGTGCCAGTTCCGGCGCTACAACCGCGTGTCGATACGAGAGTTATGCCTTGCAGGAGCCGTGGAACCGGAAATAGAACTGGTAGAGCCGCTCTTAGGACAGGGCGACGGGGTCGTCTTCGATGTAGGCGCCAATAAAGGCGACTATACCTACGCCATACAGAGAGTTGTGGCACCCGGCAGCATCTACTCGATCGAGCCGCTCTCTGCTGAATGCCGACATCTAAGACGATTATTCCCCGCCGTCACAGTCCTGCAGCTAGCGTTGTCCGATCACGAAGGCGAGTTGGAGCTAAAGGTCCCCATTATCAATGGCCAGCCTTTTCCGACCAGGGCTACGCTGGAGAAATTCCAGGACCTCGGCGAGACTGGAGTGATGCTGGAAAGGACCCGTCTTCAGACGCTGGACCGGCTATGTGTAACCATGGGCCTGGAGAAGGTGCGGTATATAAAGATCGACGTCGAAGGTCATGAACAAAAAGCGCTCGTTGGGGCGAGTCAGACGATAAAGAACTGGCGGCCGATCCTGCAGGTCGAGATTGAACAAAGGCATCATCGGGATCCCATCTCCACCATCTTCGGATGGGTCCTCGATCAGGGCTATTCCGGCTTCTTTTATGACGCGGCGCAGCGCCGGCTGCACCCGCTCAGCGAATTCAACCTTGGAACTCATCAGGCACTGGCAGCCATGGGAACGCCTGAATACGTAAACAATTTCCTGTTCCTGAATCGTGACTCCGCGCAGCGCATCGTGCAAGCGGTGCACGAAAAGCTAGCGAGCTCTCAAAACTCAGCTTTCGTTCGTAACTAAAGGGTGAGCCTCTATATGCCAACCGATTCTTTCAAAGCCGTTTCCGCGAAAGACCTTGCCGCTATCCTTGCGCGCCGCAAATGGCAAATCCTGATCACGTTCGTGCTGGTTGTCGCGGCCGTGATCGCGGGTACTCTTTTGATGCCGAAGCAATACGAAACCAGGATGAAAGTACTGGTGAAAAACGAGCGCGCCGACATGATTGTGTCGGCCGATCGAAACGGCAGCTCCGGCTATGTTGGCGAGGTCAGCGAAACCCAGATCAATTCCGAGATCGAGTTGCTGACGAGCAACGATCTGCTCCAGGGAGTGGTCACCCAATGTGGGCTGGATCGGCGCCAGCAGGGGGCCGAATCCGCTGGCGAGGACCATTCCGTGTCCATCGAGAAGGCTGCGAAGCGTTTGGGGAGAGATCTCAAAGTATCCCCGGTCCGCAAAGCCGATATCATCGAAGTGGTATATGCCGACACCGACCCTCACCGCGCCGTCGCGGTCCTCGCTAGCTTGGCGGATCTTTACCTGGAAGCACATCTGAAGGTCCATGGCACGCCGGGCACCTACGAGTTCTTCAGGGGCCAAGCCGAACGATACCAGCGCGAGCTGCAGGACGCGGACGCCAAACTGGCTGATTTTCGGCGCAGCGAAAACATCGTCATGCTGCCGGAGCAGAAGAATGCCCTGCTGGACAAGGCCACCGAATCCGAATCCGCTCTTTTACAGGCCGAGGCAGCAGCCGAGGAGTACACGCGCAAGATCGCCGACACCCGTCACGCGCTCGGTACGGCCCAGCCACGCGTCGTAACGCAGAGCCGCACTCTGACTAACCAGTTCTCGGTGGAGAAGCTGCACACCATGTTGGCCGAATTGCAGAACCGGCGTACGGAGCTTCTAGCAAAGTTTCGCCCGGACGACCGGCTGGTGCAGGAAGTCGATCAGGAACTCAGAGACACGCAGGTCGCGCTCGAGCAGGCGACCAAGCTGACTGGTGTCGAGCAGGCGACCGATGTCAACCCCGTGCATCAAGCCCTCGAACTCGATCTCGACCGCCAGCAGGCCGAACTGGCGGGGCTGCAGTCCCGCCGCGATGCGCTGGCAAATCAGACAGCCGCTTATCGCAGCCAGTTGGCGCGGCTGGCCGACGCCACGGCGAGTTTTGACGACTTGGTCCGAACCGAGAAGAAGGCCGAAGACAACTACCTGCTTTACGCAAAGAAGACGGAAGAAGCGCGAATCGCCGAATCGCTCGACAAGCAAAAGATCTCGAATGTGGCCATCGCCGAAACCCCCGTCGAGCCGCATGTGCCTTCGAAGCCCAATGTACCGTTAAACATGGCTCTAGGAGCCATGCTGGCGGCCATACTCAGCCTTGGCGGTGCGTTCGCCGCCGATTACTTCCTCGATACCGTCGAGCAGCCACGTGAACTGGAGGAGCTTACCGGCCTCCCCGTGCTGGCTACTTCTTTCGGCGACTGACACCGGATCGCTTCATGTATCACAACCACTTCGGTCTTCGCGAAGAGCCCTTCGGCGTGACGCCCGACCGCCGCTTCTTCTACCAAACTACGCAGCACGGTGAGGCAGCGGCTACGCTCTTTTACGCCATTCAACAGCGCAGGGGATTCGCTCTACTGCTTGCCCACGCCGGCCTAGGCAAGACCAGTGTACTTTTCACCCTGGTCCAGATGCTCAAGGGAAAGGCCCAAATTGCGTATTTGCCCAACCCATATTACGATCGCGACACTGTACTGGAATCGATTATGGTGTCCCTCGGGCTGGAACCCGCCGACTCCCCGGCCGCGACTCACAAATTGTTCTACCAGTACTTACTAAAAGCGCACATCGCCGGAAAAACGGTCGTCGCCGTATTCGACGAAGCCCAGGATCTGAACCGCGGCACACTCGAAGCGATCCGCATGCTATCGAACTTCGAAACTCCGGATGGGAAACTGCTACAAATCGTCCTGGCAGGCCAGCCTCAACTCGCGGCGACCCTCCGGCGGGACGACTGCGAGCAGATTCGGCAGCGTTTCAGCGCGATCGCCCGTCTGGAACCGCTGGCCGGCGATGAAATTCGAAAATACATGGCCCACCGTCTACAAGTGGCGGGCGGGTCGATCGGACTATTCACGCCGGAAGCGATCGACATGATAGCGTCCGCGTCCGGAGGCGTTCCGCGCAATATCAACATGATCGGCTTCAACTCGCTGACACTGGCTTACGCTCTAGAAAAGGAACGCGTAGGTTCGGAGGAAGTGGCCGAGGTACTCCGCGATCTCGCCCTTCCGCTCAGCGAACCGCAGCCACAACTGGCGCAGGCGGTTCTGGAGCGGTCGCCGGCCTTTGCGCAGACGGCCGAACCTTCCCGTCTGGTCTGGATCGCCGCGGGCGTCGCCCTACTTGCGGCCGGGACTTTTCTCTTGGGCCGATTCTGATGGTTGGAGCATACATTGAGTAGAAATTCCCTGATCTTAGAACGGGCAACCCTGAAGAGAACCACCCCGGGGCTGACGGAAACCGTCACTCATACCGGTGAGTATCTGGGCTTGATTCGCCAGCTTTTTCGAGGGCCCTCGGTTGTTGCACTGGTGGAGAGCGGGACGGGGACCCGGAGTGCGGAAGCCTGCCGAGGCATCGCCGCGGAACTGGCCGCTTCCGGCAACCGGGTAGTAATCGTCCAGGTGCGGGCGTTGCTTGCAATGAGCGAGATTCCCGAGGTTGCGGCCTATCAGCCGGGACGAGTAGCTAACGTATCCCTTTGGCCCTCCACAGTTGGTGCGCCCATCGAGTTCTTCCAATCTCCCGCGTCGGTGCCGTCACACGGCGATTGGGTCGGTTTTCTACGCCGCGACTTCGATTCGGTATTGCTTGACTGTCCCTGTGTCGAGACAGCGCCATCGGCCGGCGCCATCGCAGCCCAAGCCGACGCGGCCGTACTGGTGGTCGAAGCCGGGAAAACATCCAGGCGCCAGATCCAAGGCGACCAGGAAGCGCTACGGCTGAGAGGGGTCAAATTGGCTGGCTGCATTCTGATGCGGAAGAGGTAACTCAATGCGAATCTACTATCTGCTTTTGCCCGTGATCTGTTCGAGCGCGGCGCTCGCTCAGTCGGTTTCCTTTGCCGAACGCGAACCCCGTTATCGGCTGCAGGCGACGGATGTGGTCGAGGTGCATTACCGGTACACTCCGGAATTCGACCAGACCGTCACGATCCAACCAGACGGCTTCGCCACGCTGCAAATCGTCGGTGACCTCAAGTTGCAAGGGCTGACGCTCGATCAGGCGAAGGCCACCATTCTCGAAAAATCGAGTCAACGCTTAAAAGACCCGGAAATCACGTTAGTGCTGAAGGACTTCGAGAAACCGTACTTCGTGGTAGGTGGCGAAGTCGCGCATCCCGGTAAGTTCGAGATGCGTGGCCAAGTTACCGCCATCCAGGCGATTGCCATGGCTGGCGGTTTCAATACGGCTAGTGCGAAACACTCCCAGGTGATCCTGTTCCGCAGAGTCGGGCCGGACTTAGCCAAAGCCGAGATTCTGGATTTGAAGGCAGCAATGAAGCCGTCAGCCAAGGAACCGTTGGCCGACCTGCACCCCGGCGATATGCTGGTCGTCCCGCAGAACTCTGTCAGCAAGATCGAACGCTTTGTGAAATGGGCGAATATCGGGATGTATTTTAGCCCCGTGCCCTAACCCCTGGCGCTCTGCCAGGGTTCTAAAGCTCCGGACCAAAGGCCTGGAAGGCGGGGAAAGTCGTCAATCGGTTCTGTAGTTGCGCCCGGCAGCCTCGCCAACCGCTTCCTCCCCCAGTTCATCTCAACTTCGCAACAGCCGGCGTCAGTCCGGCATCGGGTTCATCGTCGCAACGCACTGCCATGCCCAGAACACCTAAATCGATAGCCAGTCGTGTCTACACGCTCGTCAATGCCGTTGTCGTTTTGTTTGTTCTGCTCTGCGTATTCACCGGAGCGAACTGGGGGTATATGCCACACGGTGTAGGCGCCTTCCTGGCGCTCCGTGTAACAATCAAGAACCTATGCCTGGCGGCGCTCTTTATCTTGGCTTGGGCAATCACTTTCCGCTCCTTCGGCCTGAGCCGTCCGTCGCCGGCCCTGCCGCTGTGGAGCGAATTGATTCAGGTTACCAAAGCTTGCGTCGCAGCGTCGGCCTTTGCATTTCTACTTCCGCTCACCTCTCAGAGTGGCGCCTTCACGGAGAGAGTCGTCCTGTACTTTCTTCCGGTTGCGATTGTGGCATCCTTATGCGGCCGGCTCGCGGCTCGCGTTTTTTCCGGCCGCCTCGCCCGGGTTCTTAGCCGCCGCAGAGACCTAATAATCGTGGGCAGCGGTCCGCGAGCCTCAGCCATGTACGAACGCCTCCTCCGGGCGCCGACCCACAGTTACACAAACATTCTGGGCTTTGTAGACTCGCCAAACGGCCATTTGATAACCGATACAATTCGCCAGCAAATGCTCGGCGGGCTGGAAGACCTGGAAAGCATCCTCATGAAGCAGTCGGTGGATGAGGTGGTGATCGCGTTGCCGGCCAAATCCTGCTACGACCAGATTCAGACTGCCATCCTGACCTGCGAACGTGTTGGCGTCGAAGCGAAATACCCTTCCGATATTTTCCAGTTATCGCTTGCGAGACCAAGCTTTGAACCTGACGAAAAGGCATCGCTGGTAACCCTCAAAGTGGTGCAGGACGATTACCGACTGATCGTGAAGCGTATCATCGACATCGTCGGGGCGGTTGTGGGGTTGGTAATCTCCAGCCCCCTGATGCTCGCCATTGCCGTCGCCATCAAGCTAACCAGTTCGGGCCCGGCTTTCTTCACCCAGGAACGTTATGGGCTGAACAAACGCCGCTTCCGGATGTGGAAGTTTCGCACGATGGTCCCCGACGCGGAGAATCGACAAGCCGCCCTGGAGGCCAGAAACGAGGCGCGAGGCCCGGTTTTCAAAATCCGCAACGATCCGCGAATTACTCCGCTCGGACGCGTTCTACGCAAGACGTCGCTGGACGAACTGCCGCAGCTTTTTAACGTCCTCTTGGGCGAAATGTCTCTTGTCGGACCAAGACCGCTTCCCAAGCGGGACGTCTCGAGATTCGACGACGCGGCGTTGATGCGGCGCTTTAGCGTGAAACCGGGTTTGACCTGCTTATGGCAGATTCATGGCCGCAGCAACACCGAGTTCGGACAGTGGGTGAAATTGGATCTCATGTACATCGACACCTGGTCGCTTAGCCTGGACTTCTCCATCCTCTTGAAAACGCTGCCCGTCGTTCTGAAAGGCACCGGGGCCGCCTGAGCGGGACGGCGTTTACCGTCGCGGCCGCCGATAACCCACAACGATTATGAGAAACTGGATCGCCGGCTACCGCGGCAGCAACCTGGCCCGCAATGCGGGTTGGATGCTCGTCGGCCAAGGACTGTGCCTTTGCATTCAAGCCGCGTATTTTGTCATCATTGCTCGCAGCCTCGGATCGCAGCAGTACGGAGCTTTCATCGCGACTGTGGCCCTTACGCAGATTCTGTCGCCTTTCGTCGGTTTCGGCGGAAGCAATCTTCTCGTCAGGAGCGTGGCCAGGAACAGGCAGGCCTTTCCGGTGTATTGGGGCAACCTACTCTTCATGACTCTTGCCTCTGGCACCGCGGCGGCAGTGCTGGTCGTAGGCGTTGCACGACTGGTCTTGCCGGCATCCATTCCGATGGTTGTCATCGTGTTGGTCAGCGTGGCCGAGCTGAATTTCTCCCGGCTCGCCGACTGCGCCGGAATGGCCTTTCAATCTATCGAGCGCTTGGACGTCATGGCTCAATTGACCATCTGGGCCGCTCTGGCGCGTCTGATTGGAATCTCGTTGCTGGCCGCGATTGTCCATCACCCGGTTGCGACGCACTGGGCATTCGTGTATCTACTCACCACGGTCGTTGGTGCAGTACTAGGACTCGCTTGGGTACAAACAGTCATCGGCAGCCCTCGTTTGGAGCTGGGCCGTATCGGCGGCGAATTCATCGAAGGGTTCTATTTCTCCGCCGGTTTGTCCGCCCAGACTATTTACAACGATATCGACAAAACCATGCTGGCGCGAATGGCTACCCTCGACGCCGTTGGCATTTACGGGGCCGCTTACCGTCTGATCGAGGTTGCATTTATCCCTGTGAAATCGCTTCTAAACGCGGCTTACCCAGGGTTCTTTCGCGCCGGGCAGGACGGTGTGCGGGGCACGCTCACCTACATGCGGCGCATGTTGCCAAAATCGGTATGCTATTCGTTACTGGCGTTCTTCTGCCTTCTTCTCGGCGCCCCGGTCGTGCCGCACGTGCTGGGACCTCAGTACGCAAGAAGTGTCGAAGCGCTCCGATGGCTCGCGCCGTTGCCTTTGCTGAAAACTATCCACTATTTCATGGCGGATACACTTAGTTGCGCCGGTCATCAAGGCCCTCGCGCCCTCATTCAAGTGATGGTGGCCGGGTTTAATGTGCTGGTCAATCTGTGGATCATACCGGCATATTCATGGCGCGGCGCGGCCTGGTCCAGCCTGGCAAGCGATGCCCTTCTTGCTGTGTCGATGTATCTCGCCGTTCTCGCCCTGAGCGGCAGGACGGTGCCGGCCGTCACCGCCAGTGAACCGGCTCTATAAATTCACTGTAGGGTTATCCGGCAGACGGGGAGTGCGGTAAGATTCGCGCGTGAGTCTATGGCTGGTGGCGGGGCGGCAGGAGTTGATAAGTATGAGGACGAACGTGAGTTCACGTAGCAACACGATGCGACACCGGCACGTCGTCGTCAACGCCGATGACTTCGGCTTGTCGCGGCAGACAAATGCCGGTATTTTACAAGCCTTCGAGATGGGCCTTATTTCAAGCGCGACCATCATGTCGAGCATGCCGGGCTTCGAAGAAGCCTGTCAGTTGGTTCATCGGCATCGGCTAAACGGCAAGATCGGCCTTCACCTTAACTTTACCGAGGGCAAGCCTCTGACGGCCGCAATCGCGGATTGCCCCGGGTTCTGCGATGCGCGCGGGTACTGGCTCCCGCGCAGAACGGTACGCAGCCTGACCGGTAAGGAGGCACGGCTCCTGGAGGCAGAGATCTTAGCCCAATTTCAAGCTTGTCGGCAACAGGGAATCACGCTTACTCACTGGGACTCCCACAATCATATGCACTGGCAACTCGGTTTTACCCCGGTAGTCATTCGCATGGCGAAGCGTTGCGGCATTACCGGTATCCGGATCCGCCGGAACTGCGGGCCGTTGCCAAAGGACCCGTCGATGGCGCGGCGCATATTGACTCCAATCGTCCGGCGCGTGAGAAATCTGACTTTTCAGGTTCATGGCCTGGCCCGAACCGACTATTTCGGCGATGCCGTGGACACTGCCCCGATTCTGCGAGCGACTCGTTCCGATGTTGAGGTGATGGTTCATCCTACGGTGGATGAGAACGGGCGGCTGATCGACCTGTATGGAGAGGATTTGCAGTCTTTGGTCGGTGCGCTGCGTATTCCGTCCGCCGAAATGTGCAGCTATCAGAATCTCTAACTATCGTACCTGGCTCAAGGCCGCCTCGTCCTACAACCGAATGTTTCTTCTCTTTGAAAACATCGCCGTCGGTCTCACTCTCCTGTTTTTGTGCACTGACGGTTTTGGGTTCTTGTTCCGCAGGCCGGTGGACGCGGCGCCTGAAGGTGGTGACGTTGCGGAGATCGCTATTCAGTGTCTGATCTACGGACTGGTGTGTGTCTGTATACATCGTTACTGGAAAAGAGTGTGTGACGCCAGCACCAGCATTAAGTTGGTGATGGCGTTGCCGTTCCTTGCGCTGCTCTCGACGGTGTGGTCCGAGTTTCCGGCGGCCACTTTCAGGCGAAGCCTGATCCTGCTAGCCACGACGCTATTCGGAATCTATTTTGGAACCAGATTTCAACTCAGGCGACAGGTGGCGTTCCTCGCGATCGTTCTAGGCATTACTGCCGTAATGAGCCTGTTTTGTGTAGTCTTGCTTCCGTCATTTGGGATTACCGCCGATGGGCTCCACGACGGTGACTGGCAAGGAATCTTCGACACGAAGAACGGACTGGCAAGGGCCATGGCGCTTTCCTGCGTTGTGTTTATGATGCTGCCGGGCGAAAACAGAGTCCTGCGTTCCTTTGGACTGCTAGCGTCAGCGGCGCTAGTCTTCGCCGCGGGTTCAGTAACGGGAATCACGGTTGCTGCAACCTTGATTGTCGCGTACCTGGCGCTTCGTGCAACACGGCGCGGCATGACGCTTCCCGCGCTTGTCGGCCTCACAATCGTGTTGACGTGTTTGTGCGTCATATGCTGGGTGGGCCTTGACGTACAAACCGTGAGCGCGGTTGTAGGCCGGGACGCAACACTGACGGGCCGGGACGAGTTATGGGCGGCGGTTCTTGCCGCCATATCTCGCCGCCCGTGGCTTGGCGACGGCTACAGTGCGGTCTGGTGGCAGGCGCATAGCGCGGTTGGTGCGTTCATTGTGCAACAAGTTGGATGGGCCACGCCACACTCTCATAACGGGCTCTTGGACCTCACTCTCGACTTGGGCGTAGTAGGAGCCATCTTGTTCTTGGCCGGTTATTTCAAATATATTGGCAAAGGGATTGCGGCGTCCCGGTTAGTGGGGTCCAAGGAGGAGCTTTGGCCGCTTTTGTATTTGCTGTTCCTGTTCTGCTACAACCTGGACGAGAGCAGTCTATTGAGAATTAATGCCATTTTTTGGGTTCTGTACGTTTCGGCCGCTGTGTCTCTTTCGCTTCGGCCTCGTTCGATTCCCGGTAAGTCAGGTATTGCTGTGATCAGTGCTGTAGATGAAGTGGAGTTGTCGCCTTCGGCGATTTCAAAGCGGTAGTCGGGAAACACTTCGCTCGCTCGCTTCTGACGCTTTTGGTAGCGCTGTTCGCCACGCGAGGGGCCTTCCGCCGGACTGAACTTGTCGCAGCTGCTCTGCTGGCGGCGCGCTCCTAGTCATGAGTAGGTTGCCAAAATGCATCATTGCCGGCAGGGTCAGTAAGTAAGGGGTTTGGCATGTTGCAAATGCAAGCTCAAGGGACCCGCTATCGACGGCCACTTTTCTTGGAACGCGAATGGGGTTTCGGCGGAAATACCATCAAGATGGAATTTCGAAAAGACCCAGGCGCGCACAATCAAAGGTTGAGAGTTCTAGCCGATCCGGGCGTTGACCCTGGGGAGAGTAATCCGTACACTCGGCTTCTTTACAGCAATATGCGGAGCTGTGTCGAGGGCTTTTCTTACTCTCGAGCGTTGTCGATAAAGTACGATATCGTACATATACACTGGCCTGAGTGGCAACTGGGTTACTCCGGGCGTCGGATCAGGACGCTGTTCGGACTTCAGGCGAATCTCTACGCTATCGATGTCTTGCGGGCGCGAGGGGCGAAGCTCGTTTGGACCGTTCACAATCTAAAGGCGCACGATGGACTTCATCCTCGCCTTGAAGCTTGGTTCTGGGAGAGATTCATCCCGCGGTTAGACGGGTACATTGCTCTAACTGCTGGAGGCCGCGCCGCAGCGCAGGAGCGATTTCCACGTCTTCGGAGTATTCCTGGCTTTGTTATACCGCACGGGCATTACCGGGGCGAATACCCCGATTGCGGCGAAGCGGACGCACGTCAGGAACTCGGCCTTCCCGGTGAAGCGAAGGTAATTCTGTTCTTCGGGAAAATACGTCCTTATAAGAACGTGCCGGCTCTAATCGAAGCGTTTAAGCAGGCCGAACTCCGGAAGACCGTGCTATTGGTCGCGGGGGAGGCTCCATCGTTGGAGTCGCAGCGCGACCTGCAACGGCGCGCCGGAACGGACCCCCGCATTCAGCTATCCGTAAGGGCGATCCCACACGCGGACGTCTGCCGGTACTTCAGGGCAGCGGATCTGGTCGTCCTGCCCTTCCTCGATGTTCTGAATTCAGGCTCGGCGCTTCTTTCGCTCTCGTTCAACCGTCCAGTCCTCGTGCCTCAACTGGGGGCAATGAGTGAACTTGCGGAAGAAGTGGGGCCAGAGTGGGTCCGAACCTATTCTGGCAGACTTACTGGCGGCGGACTGGCGGACGCGTTATCCTGGGCAGTTGGGACACGCCGGCCCCGAGAGGCGCCGCTCGGGCATCTGGAGTGGCCGAAGATCTCATTGCGAACCACCCTTGCCTATGAGCAACTTCTGGGGTTCCCGGACTTTGGCAGACAACTGAATCCGAGCGATCAGTGCCCTGCTTTACGAGATGCCGAGTTGCGCGCCGCACAGCGTAACTAACTTGACTAACCGCGCCGGGCACCCGGATCGGTTAACTGATTTATCCCATACTTCCTATAGTATGCTTACAGCGTTACGACACACTAATATTCGCAAGTTGGAACCTTTTAACGCTTTTTGGTCAAGATCTGCAGATGCGATTTTTCAAGGAAGTGCTGGCTTCGTTGTTCTCAAGGCAGCTTTATCACGCGTACTATCCACCTGCTTCTCGCCGAATGCTGGCCCAACCGGCAAAATCTTCGAGACGCCCGCCCCGGGGGGAACCGGCGACGAGGGGCGGCGTTCCGGTGCCGCGGGGGGATTGGGAGGTGCAGTACGCGCGGGGCGATTGGGCGTACATGAGTGGCCTCGAGGAACAGAACCGATACAGCGTGATCGTTGGCTACCTTCAGCAACTCAAGGCCAGCCGTGCCATTCTTGACGTGGGATGCGGCGAAGGATTACTTTTCAAGCGCATCAAACCGTATGGCTATTGCCGATACGTCGGCATCGATATCGCTGAAGCCGCCATCGCAAAGCTTTCTCAGGAGCAGACATCGACGGCTGTCTTCCTGCGTGCCGAGGCCGAGACATATTTACCGCAGGGTTTGTTCGATGCGATTGTGTTCAACGAAGTGCTCTACTATTTGACGGACCCGCTCGGTGTAGTACAACAGTATGCGGGTAGACTGAACAGGGGAGGTATCCTCCTCATTGAGACATATGCCAGCTCTCTTCGGGCGCTCGCAATCTTACGACAACTGAAGGCGTGTTATCGCGTGGTCGACGAGGTGCGGCTAGAGCGCCGGCATCGGTTGTGGATAGTCAGCGTTTTAACTAACTAAACGGCGCCAGGGAATCGTCGTGTGAACGCGTCAATAATGCCTATCGAAAAGTCGCCCTTAGTTACGGCGGTAATTCCCACGCGGAATCGGCCGGAGTTCGTCCAGCACGCGGTAGCATCGGCGCTAGGCCAGACCTTCAACAACCTGGAGGTCGTGGTGGTGATCGACGGGCCAGACCCGGCGACCGAGGCGGCCCTCCGTGCCGTCTCCGATTCGCGTCTGCGTGTGCTGGTCCTGCCCGAACATGTCGGCGGATCCGGCGCGCGAAATGCCGGAGTTTGTGCCGCGCACGGCGAGTGGATCGCATTCCTCGACGACGACGACGAATGGCTGCCGCAAAAGGTGAACCAACAGGTTGCGGTGGCCCGGAACTCGGCCTTTGAGTACCCGATCGTCTCATCTCAGGTCATTGCCCGCACACCGGACGGCGACCACATTTGGCCGCGGAGGCGCCCTGAACAACCGTTGAGCGAGTACCTTTTTGCTCGCAACTCGTGGTCATACGGCGAGGGCGTCTTACAGACCACAACGCTGTTCGCGCCAAAGGAACTTTTCTTGCGATGTGGATTTACAGCAGGCTTGAAGCGCTACCAGGACTGGGACTGGCTGCTGCGATCCATACAGCAGCCCGGCGCTGGGCTTGAGTTTATTGCCGAACCACTTGCGATTTGGCAAATTGAGAGATCCCGGCCGAGTGTGAGCCGTACCTTCGACTGGGAGTTTTCCGTTGGTTGGATTCGCAGGAACAAGGATCGAGTGACGCCGCGCGCCTACGCCGGATTCATTGCTGCGACGGTGGCCTCTGAGGCCTCCGCGCAGCGTGCGTGGCGCGCATTTTTGGGCCTTCTGTGGGAAATGAGCCGAAACGGCGCGCCCAAACTGTTCGACTACGCGCTGTACCTGGGAATGTGGTTGCCGGCGGGACTCCGAAGGCGGCTTGCACGTTTATTAAGCCGGTGATTGCCATTGCATCGCGTATCGACTGTTTGACGAATGCCGCCGCCCGGAATTGAATTGCCACTAAAGAGAACAGGCCAATGCCGTCCCTGATCACGATTGGACTACCCGTCCATAACGGAATGCCGTACCTTCCCGAGACTATGGAGAGTGTGCTCCGCCAGCGTGAGCCTGACTTTGAACTGCTCGTCATCGACGACGGTTCGACCGACGACAGCCTTGCCTACTTATACTCGGTTCACGACACGCGAGTGCGGGTAATCTCGCAAACCCGACGCGGCTTAACCGCCACTTTGAATCGAATGTTGCGTGAGGCGAATACGCCGTGGCTTATGCGCCATGATGCGGATGATATCGCGTATCCCCAGCGCGTGCGACGCACCCTCGAGTATATCGATCGCTACCCGGAAGCTGGAATGTTCTATTCGCTGGCCGATTACTACTCGGCGGGCAGAAGGTTTGGCAGGTTTCGCACTACCCAGGGCACGCCTGACGCGTTGCGTCAGATTACCCAAGCCGGGTATTTATTGGCAATCTGTCATCCCGCGGTTACCCTGAACGTTCAGAGGGCGGTTGCGGCGGGAGGGTACCGATTTGATTTGTATGTCGAGGACGTCGACCTATGGTGGCGTATGGCATTAATGCATGACATACAGTTTATCCCCGAGGTCACAGTCGGCGTTCGCCACAATTTCGCAAGCAGCTCCGCGCAGCGTCTCAGGAGCCAGGTGTTGAACGCCTTATATGTGCAGTATCTTCTGATCTCTCATTTGACGGGCCGCGAGCCGCTACCGTATGACTCGGTCAAGGGCATACTCGGTGGCCTTGTGAATGTGCCGACTCTGCGATTTCGCGAGGAGATGCGCTTCGCCAACGCAAGTGTCGCGGCCGGGGATTATTGGCCGGCAATTGGCCATGTGGCACGGGCGTTTGTGGTGTCCCCGAAGGCTTTCATTGCCCGGACGTTCTACGAACTTCATCCCAACATGACGACCAGGCAGGGGGAGAAACCGGAGATCCTCGCGAACATGAGCGGCTTGTGGGAGCAGCCGAAGACCCCCGCAGGATCCGAGCCAGTGCGGGGTGGGGCGCTACTACGGTATGACTGACAATACCCATCTTAGATCCATTTGCGTGGCCGGAGCCTCACTACACCCAGTTCCAGTCACTGAGCTAAATGAAGTATTGGAACGTGCCGTTGCGCGAAGGGAAACAAGTATCATCGCCAACCATAACCTCCATAGTCTTTACCTGCATAAGACGGATCTCCGGATGCAGCGCTTCTACCGTCATGCCGGCTGTGTACACATCGACGGAATGGCGATCGTGCTGCTGGCAAAACTGTCGGGCTTTTCTGTCACTCGCAATGAGCGGGTCACCTATGTCGACTGGGTGCCGCATATTATGCGCATGGCGATTGGAAGGGCATGGCGTTTGTTCTATCTCGGCTCGAAGCCCGGGGTGGCCGAGCTCGCGGCGGACAGATTGCGGAAACAGTACCCGGGGTTGCACATCGAAACGGCCCACGGGTATTTCCCTGCAGAGCGCTGCTCTCCGGAAAACCGGGACATCCTGGATCGACTGCGAGCGTACAAGCCCCATATCCTATTGGTTGGAATGGGGATGCCGCGTCAGGAGCACTGGATTCTCGATAACCTCGATGACCTGTCGGGCACGACAATCCTGACCGTTGGGGCCGCTTTCGATTACTATGCGGGTGCGGTTGCCGTACCTCCTCGATGGGCCGGCAGAATAGGCCTTGAGTGGCTGTTTCGCCTGGTGGCAGAGCCGAGGCGCCTTTGGAAGCGCTATCTGGTGGAGCCTTGGCTGCTGCTGGCGATTCTGATATCGTCCTTGCGGAAAAACTCGCAGCAGGCCGCGGGCCCGTAAGCACCGCGGCCTACACATTCTGCTCCCGAGAGTCCCCAGCGCCCGGCCTTAACGCCGCCCTTCGCGCGCTGCCCCGCAGGGTAGGTCAGAATGCTCCGATATTGGCAGACGTCGACGTGCTCACTCCGGTGATGAAGAGACCCGTTCCAAGGGCCGGCGAACCGCTTTCAAGAATAAAACTGGTCGGAGGATTAGTGAACAGCGGGTTCGCGGGCGCTGGGGCATTGACATCAAACCCGAGCGCCTGCCATTGTGCCCATGTTACTGCATTATTGTTATACATAATACTGGGGTTCCCGTCGGCTCTCCACTGCAGGTTATGGTTGATGTTTACAGCGCCGGTTTGTGCAACGATGATGTTGATGGTTCGACGCGTGGGCGTGGCGAAGAATATATTATTGAGAATGGTGAGTGCTGCCAGATTGTCGTTGATCTTGAGTTCCTGCTGTGAGGTATTGCCGTTTTGGTAGACCGTGTTATTCTCCAGCGTCAAGTTTACCGATCCTGGCCCACTCTCCAGTTCAAGTATTCCCGCCATGCAATTGCAGGTGTCATTGCCATACACCAGGTTGTCATAGGCCTGGACGACGATATTGGTCGATCCGTTGCCGCCAACCTGTAGCCCTTCGCCGTAGTTGCCGTAAAGAGTGTTCTGGTAAATTGTGGCCGATCCTCTTGTCTTGATGCCGCCGCCGGTCAGGTTACCGTAAACCGTATTCTGGTAGATATTTACGTTCGCCGAGCCTGCGTCCGCATATATACCATGGCAGTAAGCTGCGCTAACGCAGACCGGAGAATTGGAGTAGACCGTGTTCCCGAAAATGTTTGCGTTGCCAAGAGCGCCCTCAATGCCGTCGTATTCCTGGCTGTCAATCACGGAGCGCCAGCCGTTTCCGTAGATGATATTGCCGCTGAACGTTGCGCTGGTGAATTGATTGTCCACGTAGATGCCCCAGCCGCCGTTATTTCGAATGGTGGAATTTTCAATGGTGACGCTGGCCGATGTAGTGTTGCCCCCGGTGGAGATTCCGGTGGCGACGCCGCGCTCGACGACGCAGTTCGTGAAGATGATTCCCTGGACGGTAGTGAATCCGATGGCGACGGTCGTGTCGAAGGGCGTGTTGCCATCTCTGAACGTCAGGCCATTGATGGTAATGTAAGATGTGTTATTGGTTTCAAGCGCGCGGTTCCGGGCGCCGGCCTCGATTCCCGGGCTTTGGAAATAAGCGCCTGGATCGGTGTTGGCAGGCGACCAGACGTAGAGGATATTTGACGACCAGTACCAGTCGAACTGCGCGGTGATTTTCGCCGGCGAGGCGACCGGTGTCCCAAGATTGCCATTAAAGTAGACGATGTTGGGCTGTGTTGTGACGGCTTTTTCCCAAACGTTGGGAGAGTACATGGTAAATCCGGCGGTAACCAGATTCGATCCGGTAATGATTGGAGACGCCCCACTGCCATAAGCGCCGAGGGTGACGGGCGAAGTTGCGGTGCCGCCATGGCTGACGATGAGCTCTTCGCGCCAAGTGTCGCCGGAGAGGAAGAAGACCGATTGCCCCGCCGATAGCGTGGTCGCGTTCACCTTGGCGATAGTCTTCCAGGGGGAAGCCTGCGTGCCCGGGTTGGAGTCGGAACCATTCACGGAATCTACGTAGTAGGCGGTCTGTGACGGGGTAGAGGGCGGCTGCGACCTAGACGCCAGTACGCCGGCATTAGGGCGCGCCGCCGTGGGCTGTTGGGAACGTACAAGGGCGGTTGGCTTGTCTGCGACAGCGTCGGAAATGGCGCTCGAAAGTGGATATTGCGCGGCGCCGGCCGCGCTCGGGGTGAACTCGTAAGAGAGGCCGTAGGTCGCAATGCCGCCAAGTTTGTGCGATTTGATCAAGGCGACGACGGCCCGGAGTTGTTGGGGCCCGACGTAGGATATGAATGCGTCACCGGCGCAAGTTCCATCGCCGGATTGGATGTACTGAGATTGCCGGGAATCGTCCCAGACGCGGGTGCCGAGGGTCCAATAGGTAGAATTCACAAGGTCCCGGTAGGGAATGTCGGTGACTTTGGCGCTGCCGTACCAGGCTTGGTTCGGTTCGGTGACGCCGGCCGTGCCGGTGTCGTCGAGACATCCTTGTCTGATGCGCCCGTAGAACGGCGCCGTCAGTCCAAGTTTGGCCGGGGCGTTGCCGGCATACTGGTAGAGATCGGACAGGATATCCATGGCTTGGTCTTGGCTGTTGGCTCCCTGGAGCGTTGGCGAGTCGTACCAGGTGTAGCCGATCGCGTTTTGATTGAGGTCTTGGGAGTCTAAATTGTATGCTCGAATGTTGATCTGGTTCAGATCGTACTGTATGGCGGCGATGATGAACCGATCGGCGATTCCCACGGACGCGCTGAGAGCGGCCGCGGGCAGGGCAGCGCGCAGGCGTCTGACGAGGTCCTGATATTGGTTCGGAATAATGGCTTTTTCCCAATCGAGGTCGACACCGTCATAGCCGTTGCTCGCCACAAAGGCTTTGATCGATTCCACGAACTGTCCAATGTTGTCGGGCGACGTGCAGGCCGTGATCGCGGCGAGGGTATCGTCCTGCCGGATGCCGATTACCGCCTGGACCCTCGCGGCGTGTGCGCTGTTCACAAAATCGGTGACGCTCGCCGCACCGATTTGGCCGGTTTTTGAGTCCAGGCCACACGCCCCATTGGAGTACGACGGTTGCAGCGCGTACTGAATGACGTGAGTGTACTTCGACCACGGAATGGTCGCGGCGGTTTGCCCCGCGGCTTCGCGCTGGATGAAATACCCGGTGCGCCACTGCGCGGCAGCGGGCAGCACCAAAGCGAACAGACAAATCCATAAGCTAATCCGACTTGAAAATGGCGCCCTGGGGGGGGTCGAAAGCAACCCCAATCCGGGCGATTGAGACCCTAAAGTATTCATTTATGCTCCCTGAATCCCTACCGGAACGTAGTGCTGCTCCCGAGTTATGCCGAGGAAGACGACCGCGGTATTCAACCGGGGACAGCCAGGCCCCGCACCAGCGCCGTGGTGACGGGCCGTGCCTAAATCAAGAACAAACGTTTATCCCGGAATTTGCGCCCGTCCCGGCGTTTGTTGCGGGTATTGTGCCCATAAATTTCCGGTCGGTGTTGATATCCAGAAACCAAGTAGCGTAATTGCAGAGATTTTCTCGGATTTAATGGACGCATTTTCTTTTCATCTATTGTCCTATTTCTTACAAAACGGCCATTTCCGATCCTGGAGGACTTGTACCGCAACCAGGCGAATGCACCTGTAACGCGAGCGACAGTTAAATGTAACTATTTCAAGGGATTTTGGGCAGGCGGTCAGGTCGGCTAGGGCGCTTGGGCTGCTGGTAAGTCTCACCATTCAAGGTTGTATTATCAGCAGGAATTGAGCGTCTGGCTAGATGGCAAAGGTTAACCGCTATTGCGATCAACAAAGTCAATACCGCGAGGGTTTCGGCACCGGGCGGCGACGGGCGCGTAAATTATACGCGGAACCTACGCTTTTGCGCTTGTATAATCTGTAAAATGGTATTTTTTTCCCCGTTTCGAGACGGCTTTCCCGGCGATTGTCAGCGCCGGAAGATGAGTGGAGAACAATGCTGAATCGGACTCTCGTTAAAGCACGGGCCGTAGACATCGGGGAGACGGCGAGGAATAAGCCGGCTCGCCCACAGCAATGCGTGCATGAGCTGTTTGAAAAACAAGTGGAGGATCGCGCGGATGCCGTCGCGCTGGTACACCAGAGCCGCCGGGTCACTTATCGGGAGCTGAACAGGCTCGCCAACGGTGTGGCCCGCGAGCTCCAACGCTGGAATCTGCCCCCCGATTCCGTCGTCGCGCTGTGCGTGGAGCGCTCCCCGGAAATGGTGGCCGGGATGCTCGGGATCCTCAAGGCGGGCGCAGCGTATCTGCCGCTGAATCCGACCGACCCTCCCGAGCGTCTCGCGATGATGTTGGCGGATTCTGACGCTCACGTTCTGCTCACCCAGTCTGCGCTGTTGCACCGTTTTCCCAGGTGGAGTGAGGCCACCTTGATTGTCGATGACATCCGCGGTTGCGACGGGGACACTCCGCCGGCGATCACGACACCCGAGAGCCTCGCGTACGTAATGTATACTTCCGGCTCCACGGGTACGCCTAAGGGCGTCGAGATCCCTCATCGCGGTATTGTTCGTCTGTTATTTGGAACCGACTACGCCCGCTTCGGCCCGGACCGCGTTTTCCTGCAAATGGCTCCGTTTTCGTTCGATGCTTCCACCTTCGAGATCTGGGGTGCGCTCCTGCATGGCGGAAGGTGTGTCCTGTATCCAGAAGCCACGCCCCTTGCGAGCACCCTTGGCACTTTATTGCGGAGCGAGCAGGTCACTACGCTTTGGCTCACATCATCGTTGTTCAATGCGCTGATCGACGGCGATCCTGCGGCATTGAGCACGGTCGAGCAACTTCTGACGGGCGGCGAAGCTCTGTCGGTTCGGCACGTGGCCCGCGCGCTCGAACTGCTGCCGAACACCGAAATCATCAATGGCTACGGTCCCACCGAAAGCACCACATTTGCCTGTTGCTACCGAATTCCGCGGGATTGGCAGAAGCTGCCCGATTCGATTCCGATCGGGCAGCCGATCGGCCGAACGCAGGCCTACATTCTGGATGACCAACTGGCGCCCGTGCCTGTTGGCCAGATCGGCGAGATATATATCGGCGGCGATGGCTTGGCGCGAGGATACCGAAACAGGCCAGAATTGACGCGAGCTGCCTTTGTGCCGAACCCTTTACGGCAAGATGGTACTCGCCTCTATAGAACGGGCGACCTGGCGCGCTGCCTGCCCGACGGAAATATCGAATTCCTGGGCCGGAAAGACGATCAGGTCAAGATCCGCGGTTTCCGCATCGAACTTGGGGAGATCGAAGCCGCGCTTGCACGACACCCAGCGGTAGAACAGGCGGCAGTGCGCGTGTATGATCTCACACCAGGCGACAAACACCTGGCCGCCTATATGGTGATGGCTCGCCGGCAGGTCGCTGCTGCCGCAGAGTTGAGGGGGTACTTGTCGGATCGCCTGCCGGGCTACATGATCCCGTCCTCTTTTCAGATCATGGACCGCCTGCCGCTGACTGCCAATGGAAAGTTGGATCGCCACGCGCTCCCGCTTCCCGGCGAGTTGACCATCGAGCGCTCCACGGACCAAACGGAGACACACGACCCGGTCGAAATCAGTCTCGCACGAATGTGGCGGGAACTTCTGGGCATGAAATCTGTGGGTGCAAACGACGACTTCTTTGAGCTGGGAGGACACTCGCTGCTGGCGGCGCGCTTGATTACACGAGTAGAGAGAGAGTTCGGCATCAAGCTGAGTCTGGCTGCCCTCTTTCAGGCACCGACCTTGAGTCAGTTGGCCGCGCTGGTCCGGAGCAACTCGACACTCCGGCCAGATGAGTTGATTCCGATTCAGCCAGCAGGCTCCCGCCCGCCATTCCTTTGTATCGACGGTGGTCCTTTATTCTATAGCCTTGTGAAGCGGCTCGATCTGGATCAGCCGTTTCTGGGAGTGCCTGAACCGGACTGTGCTTCGCTGCCCGTTCCATACAGGCTCGAAGACTTGGCAGCCGCCCGACTGCGGTCGATCCGGCGCAGTCAGGCGGAGGGGCCCTATTTTTTGGGAGGCTTTTCCGCCTCTTCCACGCTGGCTTACGAGGTGGCCCAGCAACTGCGCGCTGAAGGACAGGAAGTATCCTTGCTGGTTCTGTTCGACGGCGAGAACCCGCTGGCGGAAAAGCGCCGTATTTCCGGGCTCGGCGCCAGATTGCGATTCCACGCGTTGAATCTGGCGCACGGCGAAGTTGAGAACGTGCTCTCCTACCTTCGCGACCGGTGGATTAGCTTCAAGTTCCTCTCCCGGATCCGCATCTGGTCGGTCTCGTACCGGGTTCACCAACGTCTGGGCCGGCGCCTGCCACGGTGGATGCAGCACCCTCGCGACATTCTGTTTCACTGTTACTTCTTCCAGTACCGCCCTGAGCAGTACCCCGGCCGCGTGCTCTTGTTCCGGCACAGCAAAGAGACAGGAGAGACTTCCGCGGACGAACTCTTGGGATGGGGTGGACTTCTCACCGGGAGGCTTGAGGTTTGCGAGGTCCCCGGCGATCACTGGGAAATCTTTGGCGAGCCGAGCGTCCGTGTGATGGCGGAGAAGCTCTCCGAATCCCTCATCGACGCACAGAAGTCCTGACTATCGGTAAATTGCAGGAAATGCGACTCGCTATTAAGTCGCGCGATTGCAAAGATGTCTCAGATTTTTCGGGCCATGTCTTACATCGATTGGACCATTTTAGGCGACCCCAAGCACCACACGGGCGATTAACTGTAATTATTCCTTTACATTCCGGGGCGTAGTTCAGTCCGCCCAGGTTATTTCTAATGCTGGTAAAGCTCATCATCCAAGGTTGTATTATCAGCAGAAATCGAACGTCACGATAGATAGCAAAGGTTTGCGGTACGGACAATAGACAAAGTCAATTCGGAGCGTATTCGAGGAATTCTTTCGCGGAGCCCCACGCTTGAAGACGTTAAGATGCCGGGTTTCCCGGTCCTGAGGAGGATTTGGCGGAAAAGATCCAACCGTCCGTGATGCCGCCGCACTGCTCATAGCGGCCAAACTGTTCGATTATGAGGTTATTTAGGTTGAATTCTTAGATTCAGACAGTAATGGGCCGGTTATTTTGGCTAATGTTCTGCCGTCTTTTCCGCGGGCCAGCGCCTGTTGCCAGCATATGGGGCGCCGGGGCGCGGCGGGAAGTGCCGAAGAGTGCAAGGACTGCGCGTTGGGAAAGAAGGTTTTGGAGTCGGAGGGCGGGTTCGGCCGCCATCAAAAAGGCGTCGCCGCGTGCTTGATTACCGCAACTGTAGGCCTGCCCCCGGGGTGTTCCATTTGAGGCTTGCGGAGCGTGTTCCAGCCGTGTCTGGCGGCCTCACGTGCTATACCAGCACGCCGTTGCGGATAAGAATGCTCTATGCTCGACAACATTGAAGCCGGGTTTTCCGGTCAAGAATCGCTGCCCGGCCGCCACGCGTTTCTCAGAAAGCTGGCGCACCGGATAACGCTGTCACTCGCCTGTCCGCTGCTGATTCCATACCCATTTACCACCGAGCAGTCCATGATTCAAGGCGACGTGCGACACTGGCAGGCTCGGACGCCAGCGGAGGAGGGAGGCGCCATCGGGCTGCTGGAATTACTGGCTCGATTTCCGGAGTTCAGAAGTCAGTATCTGTACAGGCTCCGCAAGGGAAACCTCGCCGCGTTTTTGCTGAGCTGTATGCTCCGGCCGTTTTATCGCCTTCGCCCGTTGCTGTTCATATGGTGTCCCGATATCGGCCCAGGGCTGTTCCTTCAGCATGCGTGGTGTACGGTCATCAGCGCAAGGAAGATTGGCAGCAATTGCTGGATCAACCAAGAGGTGACCATCGGGCATCGGGGTACCGAAATCGGCCCCACGATCGGGAACAATGTCAGCATCAGAGTGGGAGCGAAGGTACTCGGCGACATACGGATCGGCGACAACGTGACCATCGGCGCCAATGCCGTAGTTCTCAAGGATGTCCCGGACAACTGCGTGGTGGTCGGAGTCCCCGCCTATATCGTGAAACGGAATGGAGTCCGGGTGCACGAACCGCTGTAGATTGCCGCAGTCTTGAAGACCTTTTTCGTTCTATGCGAGAATCTGTTAGAAATGCCCAATGGGCCGGTCATTGGGGAGCGACACCCACATGTGACGAAACTGGCCTGGAGGCAATATGGCCGGATTCTCTGCGGTCTTCGGTCATGCAAGTGGAGAATAGTCCCGCGTGTTTCTTTTACGTTTCAGCGGCCTTCACCAAAGCCTTGGTTGGGGACCTGCTCCGACGGCGCGAGGCGCCTTAAAGCCGTCGCCTTAAAGTTTCTCCAACCTGTACATGTTCGACGTCACAGGTACTGGTACGGCGCTGGGCAACGGGCGGTCACCACTCGGTCATAATCGAGGCGATTTCGTGTATACTCTCGAAGATGGAAATCCGGGTTACTGTGGGCTGCGCAGTGAATGACGGGAGGGGGCAAATTCACATTAACTGCGAGTCTAGACAAGAGGATTCAGCAGCCCTGGGATGTAATGGCATCCCCGACTTGCTGGCAAATGCCGCGCGGCGGTATCCTCACGCGGCCGCGCTCCTGGCTCCCGGGCGCGACCCGATGACGTTTGGGCGGCTGTGGGAGCAAGTGCGGCAGGTCGCCGGAGCGATCAGCGAGGCAGGAATCGGGCGTAACGACCGGGTCGCGGTCGTGCTGCCCAACGGGCCCGAGATGGCTGCGGCCTTTCTGTCCATCAGCGCCGCGGCAACCTGCGCTCCGCTAAACCCCGGGTACCAGGCGAGCGAATTCGAGTTTTACCTTTCGGATCTGAACCCCAAAGCCCTGATCGTCCAGGCCGGCGCGGAATCGGCTGCCGCCACGGTTGCCCGGGCGCGCGGGATTCGGGTGATCGAACTGGTCCCACAGATCCAGTGCGAGTCGGGTGCGTTCTCGCTTCAAGGAGTTACTCCGGCCCCGGAGCAGACGGTCATTTGCGAGCCTGGGGATGTCGCGCTAGTTTTGCACACCTCGGGAACCACGGCGCGCCCAAAACAGGTTCCCCTGACTCACGCGAATCTATGCACCTCGGCGCGAAATATTGGGGCTTCGCTCCAGCTCAGCCCGGAGGATCGGTGCCTCAACGTGATGCCGTTGTTTCACATCCACGGCTTGATCGGTGCGCTGCTCTCGTCGCTGGCCGCGGGATCCAGTGTTGCGTGCACGCCGGGTTTTCATGCCTTGCAGTTTTTCGATTGGTTCGACGAATTCCGACCCACCTGGTACACAGCCGTGCCAACCATCCACCAGTCGATTCTGGTGCGCGCGGCACAGCATCGCAAGAGCATTGCCGGGTCGCGGCTGAGGTTTATCCGCTCCTCATCGTCGGCTTTGCCTCCCAAGCTGATGGCTGAGCTGGAAGAAATGTTTCAGGTGCCAGTGGTGGAGGCTTATGGCATGACGGAAGCCTCCCATCAGATGGCCGTCAACCCGCTGCCGCCCGGCGTACGCAAACCAGGCTCGGTTGGACGGGCCGCGGGTTGCGAGGTGGCCATTATGGACGAGCAAGGCTCGTTCCCGCCAGCGGGACATATTGGCGATGTCGTGATCAAAGGCTCCAACGTCATGGGCGGCTACCAGAACAATCCGGCAGCCAACGCAAACTCGTTTACCGGCGGTTGGTTCCACACCGGCGATCAAGGCAGGCTGGATTCAGACGGCTACCTGTTCCTCACGGGCCGGACCAAAGAGATTATTAATCGCGGCGGGGAAAAGATCTCTCCCAGAGAAGTAGACGACGCGCTGATGGAACATCCGGCGGTAAAGCAAGCCCTGGCTTTTGCGCTTCCCGATGCGCGGCTGGGCGAAGATGTGGCCGCCGCCGTGGTGCTTAAAGAGGGCTGCACGGCCACCGCGCTTGAATTGTGCGAATTCGTCGCCGCGCGGCTCGCGAGTTTTAAGGTTCCCCGTCAAATCGTGCTTCTCGACGAAATCCCGAAAGGCCCCACCGGGAAACCCGTGCGCATCGGCCTGGCAAAAATCCTCGGCCTAACCGATTCCGCACCCGCGAAGGTTGCGCCGCGCCAGCCACAAACTCCACCGCGAACCCGGACCGAAGAACAGCTTGCCGGCTTATGGCAGCAAGTGCTGGGGGTGAAAAGCGTCGGCGTGCAAGACGACTTTTTCGAGATGGGCGGGGATTCGATACTCGCGTCGCAGTTTTGCTCTCGCGTCGCGGCTGTGTTCGGCGTGCAGTTATCGTTTCCGGGCTTGTTTGAAGCGCGCACCTTGGAGCGTATTGCCGGCTTACTGGAGTCCGGAACAGCCGGGCAGTGTATTCCGAAGAAGCCTCAGATCGAGAGAGCCGCGCGGGTCGGTGCAATCCCTCTTTCCTATCCCCAAAGGCAGTACTGGTTCCTGGAACGCTTCGAGAACGGCGGAGCCAACTTTGTCCGTCCCAATGCATGCATGCTGCGCGGCCCCCTCGATGTGGACTTTCTGAGAGAAAGTCTGGACCAGATCGTGGCTCGGCACGAGATCCTGCGGACTACCTATCACGAATCCGATGGCGTGCCGGTGCAGAGAGTTCAAGACGCCCGCCCGTTGGCGTTGCCGCTCACCGATCTGACGGAAATTCCAGAAGCCGAACGTCACGGCCGGGTGCACGATCTGGCTCGAAGCGAGGCGTGGCGCCCCTTCGATCTGTCTGTAGAGCAAATGCTGCGCGCCAGCCTGCTAAAACTGACCGATGAAGAGCATATCCTCCTTCTGACGACACACCACATCGCGGCAGACGGCTGGTCAGACCGGGTAGTGCTCCGCGAGTTGGCGGAACTCTACGGCGCAAAATGCGAGGGGCGAGGGGCCGTTCTGCCCGAGCTGCCGGTTCAATATGCGGACTTCGCGCAGTTCCAGCATCGGTGCTTCGCGGAGGGCCAGTTCGACGCGCAGATCGGATATTGGAAGACGCGGTTGGCCGGCGCCCCGGAGCTGCTGCGTTTGCCCACGGACCGGCCCCGGCCGGAGCGCCAGACATATCGGGGCGGCGTCGAGTCCGCCATTGTGTCCAAGCAAACCGTTGCGGCGCTCAAAGACCTCGGCCTTCAACACCACGCTACGTTTTACATGATTCTGCTGGCGGCCTTCCAGGTCTTGTTATCGCGCTACTCGGGCGACCAGGATCTCGTGGTCGGGTCTCCGATTGCGGGGAGGACGAACCCTCAGACGGAGCCCCTGGTGGGGCTTTTCGCGAGCGTGCTGGCGATGCGCGCGGACCTCGGCGGCAATCCCAGTTTTCAGGAGGTCATGGCGCGAACTCGCGGAAGCGTCCTGGACGCCCACGTCAACCAGGACGTTCCCATCGAAAAGCTAATCGAGCAATTATCGCTCAACCGCACCGCGCGCCATCCGGCATTATTCCAGGTGTTGTTCCAGCTCCGTAATCTGGGTGCGGAAACCGCGAATCTCGGCCCGGTAACGCTGGAGCCGTTCGATTTCGACCCAGGCACCGGGGAGTTCGACCTCTATCTCGATGTATGGGAGAGAGCGCAAGGCTTGTACTGCGCTTTGAACTACAACTCGGATCTGTACGACGGCGCGACGGCGCGGAGAATTCTGCGCCACTATGAGACATTGCTCCAAGCGATCGTCACAGACGCAGACGAGAGAGTCTCTCAATTGAACATCCTTCCGGACGACGAGCGCCGGCAGGTTCTGGTCGATTGGAACGAGACCGCCGCGGAGTATCCGCGCGATTCCTCAATGCACGAGTTGATAGAAGCGCGAGCGCGATCGACGCCGAATGCGATCGCGGCAATATGCCGGAACGAGCAAATCACGTATGAAGAGCTCAACCGGCGCGCTAACGGGTTGGCCCACCGCCTTTGGGAGCGCGGCGTCGGCCGGGGTGCGCTGGTTGGAATCGCACTCGAACGGTCCATGGCGCTGGCCGTGGCTCTGCTTGGCGTCCTGAAGGCGGGCGGGGCTTACGTGCCATTGGATCCGGAGTACCCGCGGCAGCGCCTGGCGGACATGATCGAAGACACCCACTGTCCGCTGCTGATAACGACCTCCGGGCGCGCGGCGGATCTGGCCGGAGCGGGAGTCGAGGTGCTGTGCCTCGATGGAAGCGATCAACGTGGCGTCATTTCGAGCGACCAGCCTCCCGGGGCTGGCGTGCGGGGGCACGACTGTGCCTACGTCATCTTTACTTCCGGCTCCACCGGCAGACCGAACGGCGTACCTGTGGAACATCGTTCTCTGGTGAATATCAGTCGTTTCTTTGCAAAACATATGGGCCTCGAACCCGGCGATCGGGTGCTCCAGTTCAATTCCGTTAGTTTCGACGCTGCCGCGGAGGAGATCTTTCCCTGCTGGCTCGCCGGCGCGACACTGGTTTTCTGGCCGGAACCGAAGGCGCCCTCGCTCGCTGAATTTGTGGAGTTCGTGGAACGGGAGCAGATCACTCTGCTGGATTTGCCGACCGCATATTGGCACGAATGGGCAAGCGAGATCGCTGCCCGTAACCTTCCGCTACCTTCCCGGGTCCGGGCGGTTGTGATTGGCGGAGAAAAGGCGCTCGTTCCCAAGCTTGCGCTATGGGAACAGGCCGCTGGCGGGCGCATCCGGCTGTGTAACACCTATGGCCCGACCGAGGCGACGATTACCTCGACACTCTACGACGTAGTGCCGGGTAAAGGCGTGGTCGGCGGCATACCCATCGGGCGTCCGATCGCCAACACGACTCTTTATATTCTGGACCAATCGCTGCAGCCGGTCCCTGTCGGAGTTCCCGGAGAACTGTATATTGGAGGCGCCGGTGTTTCGCGCGGCTACTTGAATCGGCCCGAGCTTACCGCGCAGAGGTTCATCGCCAATCCGTTTTGTGACGCACCGGATCCGCGTCTCTACAAGACCGGGGACCGAGTGCGGTATCTGCCCGACGGCAATGTGGAGTTTCTGGGCCGCACCGACGATCAGGTGAAGTGGCGAGGGTTTCGAATTGAGTTGGCCGAGGTGGAGAACGCTCTGGCACATCATCCCCAGGTCCGCGCGGCGGCGGCTTCTCTTCGGGACGATACGGAGGAGCAGCCCGGGCTGGTTGCCTACATCGTTCCCCATGGCGCGCCGCCTACGCCAAACGAACTGGGCCGGTTCTTGAAAACGCGGCTGCCCAATTACAGTTTGCCGTCGCGGTACGTTTTTCTAGAAACATTGCCGCTGATGCCGAATGGCAAAGTGCATCGCGAGGCTCTCAGAATTCCGGAGCCGACCGGCCCTCGAATTACTGCAGAGGCCCGTGTGCCGCGGAACAAAATGGAAGACCTGCTTCTGCAAATCTGGGAGGATGTGCTCGACCGGCGGCCGATCGGCATGGAGGAGGACTTCTTCGAACTCGGCGGCCATTCGCTTCTGGGGGTGCGTCTGCTGGCGCGAGTGGAGGCCGCGTTCGGCAAGCGCCTCACGCTCGCCAGTTTTTTCGAGGCTCCGACGGTGGCGCAAATGGCCGGGCACCTGCGAAACGACGGAGCGCAGGTGGCCGCCGGGCAGGTGATCGCCCTTCGGTCAGGCACTGGCGGTATGCCGCTCTACTTCCTGAATCCGAGCCCGATTTTCCGGTCCCTAATCCTCAACATTCCGAAGGGACTCCCGGTGCGTCTTTTGTCAATGTTCGACCCGGCCGCCGTGCCGCGGCCCTGCCGATTGGAAGACATCGCCGCAGTGCAGACAGAGGCGATTCTCCGGGATCGACGCGATGGGCCGGTGGCGATTGCCGGATGGTGTGCGGACGGTGTTCTGGCCCTGGAAATGGCGGAGCAATTGTTGCAACGCCATAAGAGCGCTCCGCTCGTAGTTTTGATCGATGCGTTCAACCCGGCACGCCTGAGACGCGGTGGCCGCATTAAGACCTTTCAAACGCGGAGTGCCCTGAGGGCTCGCCGTCTGCTCTTTCACGTCGGCAATCTTTCGGCGCTGAGCGCCGCCGAGCGATGGATGTACATGCGGGATGTCCTCGATCGGGTGGCGGACCGGCTCAGGGACTCTTGCTTGTGGCGTTACGAGCCGCGCCCATACGTGGGTCCTGTCATCTTGTTCCGCGCGCGGGTTCGTGCTTCCGGCGCCTTGGCCGATCCGGCCGAAGCCTGGAGACCTTTGCTTCCGAGTCTGGAGGTTGTCGACGTACCCGGTAATCATGAGGAGATTTTCAGAGAGCCAAACGTCCATACTATTACGGAGTACCTGGCTTCGCGGCTCACGTGCGCAACTACGGACGCCTCGGAGAAGACATACAGTCACGTGGTTTGACCTTTCCGGCAAGGAACGCATGACGCTGGCTTCGCCGTCGGCGATTCGAGAGCGAGAGGTGATTCCCGGACGGTTTCACCGTCGCCACTTCCGTAACGCTGATCGCGGAGGGGCGCTGAAGGTCCTGACTCACCCCGCTCCCGAGTCATTAGGCGATGCGGCCGGCCATCTCGGGCGATGGCCGCCAGTTGGTTCTGATTTGGAACCCTTTCTTCCCTTCCGGATGTCACCACGGGAAGATAAGACCGGATAGCCTGGATCGGTCGATCTCGACGCACCGTTTGCAGATCTCCTCCAGGTCGTGTATCCGGCGAAAACGAACGTCGTGCCATGTGAGAAATGCCCGCCAGAAGGGCGGGAATGCTCATTACCCGCACGCTCCGAAGCCGCCACTCACCGCCACCGGCCATTGGCGGCGTGGCCCCCAATGGCCCGCGAAAATGGCCCCACCGCTCGCCGCCATTAAGGGATTGGAACAAACATATGAGGCATAAGCCCTCCCGTCGCGACATTCTCCGTGGCTTGGGCGCACTCGGTGCTGGTGCTGTCCTGCCCAGAGTACTAACCGGTACCACTCAGGCCGTCCCTTCCGGCCCCATCACGGCGGCAACTGTAACAATCACCAATACCGTGATCGGTGTCATCGGACCCGCGTTCGCCGGTCTCAGCTACGAGAAAAGCCAAATGGCGGACCCGTTTTTTTCGCCTCAAAACGATGACGCCATTGGCCTCTTTAAACTCATCGGACCCAGCCTTCTACGCATCGGCGGCAACTCAGTCGACCAAACCACGTGGACGCCCAATGGACCTGGTCGCACATCGGGGCAGGTAGCGCCCTCCGACATCGATGCTTTGGCCGGCTTCCTCGAAGCCACCGGCTGGCAGGTGTTGTACGGAACGAGTCTCGCCCGATCGAACCCCGTGCTTGCCGCTGGCGAGATTGCTTACGCCGTCCAGTCGCTCGGCTCGTCTCTCTACGGCATCGAGATTGGAAATGAAGTCGACCTTTACGCGGGCGAATATTTCCCCTCTACTTGGGGATTCTCGGACTATCTGGCATTGTGGCAGTCCTTCGTCGCCGCGATCCGTGAACAATCACCCAATGTGCCGCTCACAGGGCCCGTCGCCGCATCGAACATATCCGGATACGTAGCGCCGTTCGCCCATGCCGAAGGCAAGAACGTAGTATTGCTGAGCGATCACTACTATCGCGGCAACGGACAGCTCGCCAGCAGTACCGCTGAATTGCTCATTTCGCCCGACCCCGACATCGTCAACCAAGCCGAGGCCATGCTCGCCGTCAGCCAATCTGTCGACGTGCCATATCGCTTCGCCGAGGCGAACTCGTTCTGGGACGGCGGCGCTGTCAACGTTAGCAACTCGTATGCATCCGCCCTTTGGGTGATCGATTTCTTGTTCGCCTGCGCCTCAAATGGCGCGCAAGGAATCAACTTGCATGGTGGCGGCGACGCAGCCGCCTACACTCCCATCGCCGATTCCAATGGAGTCGTGGTCGAGGCACGCCCGGAATTCTACGGAGTCACCCTATTCACGCTGGCCGGCCAGGGGACCCTCCAGCAAACCACCATCGGTGCCGGCCGCCTCAACGCGACCGCCTATGCGATCCAAGCGGCAAACGGTGCGCTGAATGTCATCATCAACAATAAGGATCAGGTTCAGAACCTGAACGTTACCGTCCAGCTTCCCCAAACGGCGAAGTCGGCGCAGCTCATTCAGATGACGGGCCCGTCCCTCGATGCCACAACCGGAGTCGTCATTCAAGGTTCTGCCATTCGGCGTGACGGAGCGTTTGCACCCGGTCCCGCCACAACGCTCCCGATATCCGGCTCCTCGGTGTCGTGCTACGTCGGTCCATTGACTGCGGTCTTGATTCAAATCGCTGCTCCGCCCACTCCTCCGCTGACGATTGTTTCTTCCGCCAATCCCTCCGGCCTGGCCGCTCCCGAATCTCTCGCGACCGCTTACGGTAACAATCTGGCGTCATCCGTTTCCCTGACAGACTCCTCTGGAGTGGCTTACACCGCTACCCTCCTCTACGCCTCTGGAACCCAAATCAACTTCGAAATTCCGGCTGGCATCAGCATCGGCGCCGCCACGGTGAGGATTGGCACCCAGACGGCGGCGGTGCAGATTGCCACGGTCGCGCCGGGATTATTTGCGCTCAACGGCGCCGGTCTTGCGGTCGCGTACGTGGTGCGGGTCGGCCCTGGGAACGTACAGACGGTGGAGGCGATTTTCACCGCCCAGAATGGATCCAATGTTGCTGTGCCCGTCAATCTTAGCCCATCGACGGACCAGTTCTACCTGACCCTCTTTGGAACCGGTATTCGCGGTGCGGGGAGCAATGTGACCGTCGCGATTAATGGCATCGATGCGGCCGTTGCCTATGCTGGCCCGCAGGGAGCAATTCCCGGACTCGATCAGGTAAATGTACTATTGCCCCCGCAGCTTGCGGGGAGTGGAACTGTCAATATCGTACTGACCGCGGCCTCACGTGCCGCTAACGTCGTCAATATTGCCATCCAGTAGCATCGCCCAGAAGCTTGTGCAGCGTCCCATGGCCGAAGCCTAAATCTTCCACGTCCGCCGGGATGGCTGCGATTTAGGATCTCGACGCGCCGCAGATCTTGGCGAGTCTTCGCAAGCCACGTTCTGGTGTCGGCCGTTCGAATGCCCTCAGGCTGCATAGAGCAGCATACCCTCTTCGACAACGGTCGAGGGAAGGGAGGCCTTCAAATGGAGGCGCTTGTCGAACTCGTTGCCTGTCCAAACCAGGACGTCCTTGGCAATGCCCAAACCGCTGAGCCCCGATAACCCAGCCTGCAATCCTGAAACTCCGGGGAAGCGCCGTCCGAAACTATTACCATGAAGTCGTAGTCACTGTCGGTTCCGGCATCGCCTGGTGCAGTCGAACCGAATAGGTAGACCCGCAACGGATGATATGCCTGCACAAGCCGCCGGACAACCTCGCTTAACACCGGGTCGTTGGCAGAAGGCGGTTTCAACGTTTGGATTTGAGTTTTCGACATGCCTCCTAGTATTACTTCGTTAAGTATCGGATGCGACTAAGGCGCCCTGACAAGGCTGCCGCAGTAGCAACACGATCCCGTCCAGATGCACAGCAACCGCTGAATTTCACGACGCGTCCTCGGC
>JBEKZL010000340.1:0-6778 GCA_049509915.1 Bryobacteraceae bacterium
TCGCCCGTCGCCTCAACCTGGCGCGCACCTCGGTCCGGCGAATTCTGGCCGCCCGTTCGTCGACGAAATAGACCCCAGTCGCCTCTCCAATCCCCGCTTACGCAACCTAGCCGAAGGCTCACCCAAGAACCGACGTGCCGTTCACGACCTCGCGGGTTGTGACCGTGCACCACTTCGTGTGGCGGGCGGCGCGCTTGATGCCGAAGTAATTGGCCTGGCCGACGGGCTTCTCGCCCCACTTCGATTCGATGGCCCACTGGGCGATCAGCAACTGGGCAGGACAGCCAGTTTCTTCCTCGAGGCGCACGGCGATCCGCGCCACCTCGTTGAGGCGGGTTTCAAGGGTTTCCATAAGAGTAATCAGTAGATGAACGAGCGGTCGTCGCTGGTCGGCAACGGTACCGGTCAACCGAATAGGCACATGTGGTCATAGGCCCAGAGCTTGATTAACGGCAGTCCGAGACGACTGGCGTTCACGAACTCCCTCATCCAGGGCCGGGTGCCGTAGTAAAGTCCCATCAGGTAACGGCAATGCCCCTGGTCCCAGGAGAGTTCCTTCCACGGGTACGCTGCGCAGCGGGTCGATTGGTCGAGGTTGTGATCGATTCCCGGATATTGGTAGCCCTCGATCAGAATCGTGTCAAAGCCGGAGCCCGCGCGTGTGGCCATCCTGGTAGCTGGCTTGTTGGTAGAGCTTGCCGCCTTGCTCCACCAGGCTCCCGGCGTAAGGCGTCGTGGCCGATAACGGCATCTTCTGGCCGGTGGCTTCCGAGTACAGCATCACGAGTTGACGGACGCTCG
The DNA here is from genome assembly GCA_049509915.1 of Bryobacteraceae bacterium. GTDB lineage: Bacteria > Acidobacteriota > Terriglobia > Bryobacterales > Bryobacteraceae > JBEKYD01. The sequence continues at coordinate 802 of JBEKZL010000340.1, forward strand.
GCGACCGCACGGCCACCGCAATATCCCCGCCGAACTGCGACTGTGCGATTTGAACGACCTGCTTGATGGTCCCGCTGTTGGTCGGGATGCTCACGTTATAGATGGACTTGATATCGTCATGCGCTTTCTGTGCCGGCGACTTCACGCCGAGCAACTTCTCGATGGCGCCAACCTCAAAGCCAAGCGAAGCGCCCACGCCCGCGCCGAGCGGACCGCCAATCTGATCTCCGATCAACGCGCCGCCAGCGGCGCCCTGAAGAGCGCCGCTCCATGTGCCGGCATCCGTAATCAGTCCATGGGTGGCCAGCATCATGCCAGCCGCGCCAGCCGCTGGCGAAGTCGCCGCGCCCTGCAGGCCGCCCGCGAGGTATCCTCCCATGGTGCTTGGATAAGCGTCCCATGCATCCTGGTTCCATACCGAACTCTTCAGGCTCGACAGCGACTTCGAAAGCCCGCCCTTGGAGAACAGGCTGTAAATGTTCGAACTTCCGCCCTTTAACTATATACGCCGACTACTGGAAAAGTGTCCGCCTCGGATCGGACAAATTCTCTCCCGAGTTAACCAAGAGCCGCGAGGGAACCGGAGACGCAGAGAAACGGCTTTCGGTAAACGTTGGAGGCGGGCGTGTCTGGCGGTTCAAGCAGGCCGCGGACGAAACGGAGAGACGGGGAACGCACGAAACGTCGGCCAGTCGCGCACTTCCGGCGCGGCGATGCCGTCAACGAACTGCGGGGAAGACGTTGGAGGGAAAGGAATTGGCTCCTCAGGTAGGATTCGAACCTACAACCCTTCGGTTAACAGCCGAACGGCTCAAGGCCACCTCGCGTTGCAAACACAAGACTTAGACGCACGAAGACCGGGTTTTGCCGGAATCTGGGGGGACTCTGGGGGAACCCCAAAACGTCAGTGGGAAGAAGGCCCGGATGGAGCTTACCGGTCCGGGGGAGCCAAGCTCCCCCAAAAACAAATCAACCGAATCACCAAGGCGACCCTAATCCTTTGTATTCTAGTCCTTCAGCCACAGGTTCGGAGTTCGCTTAGATGGCCGCTACAGTGAAAGAGACAAGGACAAGTTCGGGGTCGCTAATGCATCACTCGGTAGGTGCGATCATCGAACGCGACGGGAAGTACCTCCTAATCGAGCGCGCCCAACCGCCGTTCGGGTTCGCCAGCGTGGCTGGGCACTTGAATGAATGCGAGGACCCACACGTAGCGGTGGTCCGCGAGGTTCGCGAGGAGGTTGGCCTTGTCGTCAGTGCACCTCAACTCATCCTTACGGAGTTGATTGATTGGAATTGGTGTCGAAGGGGAGTGACCACGCATCACTGGCACCTGTTCAACTGCCCGGCTGCGGGGCAGGTCGCTCCCAGCGCAGTAGAGGTAAGGTCCGCAGATTGGTACACAAGACAACAAATTGCCGATCTGAATCTCGAGGACGTTTGGACCTACTGGTTCCGCCGGCTCGGCATACTATGACGAGGTCTTCCTGCGGTCTCTTTAACGCAGTCCCGTGGCTGTCGGCTGTTGATTTTTGCCTAATGGGAGACCGGCACGCATGAGGGTTGCGCTGCTCTACCCTGAAGTCTACGACGTAGCACGGTTTAAGGAACGTCGGAGAGAATTTCCTCCTTTCGGGGTTCTCTACTTGGCCGCGGTGATTGAGGAGGCGGGCCACGCTGTAGGCATCAAGAAGGTGACCCCGGAACTCACCTCATTTGATCTTACGGACTATGATGCCGTCGGCTTTAGTGTGTCGGCGTCGGCAACCTACGACAGCATGCTTGAGGCGCGCGTGCGATCATCCGTGCGTCCTGACGCGCTCATGATGGTAGGCGGGGTGCATTGCAGCTTCTATCCTGAAGAAACTCTCCTCGCCTTCGACGCGGACGTGGCGGTGGTCGGCGAAGCAGAAGGCACCATCCTTGAACTGCTCAACCGGGCAGAGGGGAAGCAGTTCAACGGAGTCCCGGGAACGCTCTGGTGGGATAGGGAGGCCATCCGCCATGAAGCTAGGTCTCGATTGATAGCGGATATCGACCAACTGCCCGTCCCCGCGAGGCACTTGCTTCCGGTTGACGATCTCATCATGTCCGATAGGCTGGCGGGAACCGATACTAGGATGACGCATGTTATGTTCAGCCGAGGCTGCCCTTTTCCCTGTAGCTTCTGCGCAGCAGCCCAGACGAAGATTCAATACCGGAGCGGCGCGAGCGCTCGCAAGGAGCTAACGCATCTGATTGATCGTTATGGGATCGAGGGTTTCGCGGTCGCCGACGACAACTTCGTCGTCAACAAGCGAAAGGTGTCCGACATCTGCGCGGCGATTTCGGATTTGCGACTCCGATGGTCCGCGTTGTCGAGAGTCGATACAGTTGGCACGGAGCTGTTGGGACAGATGGCAAAGGCGGGATGTATTGAGATCAAGTACGGAATGGAGTCCGGCAGTGAGCGATTGCTGCGCGCAATGAAGAAGAACACTACCCGCGCACAGATCGAACGGGCGATCCGGGAGACGGTTCGCGCTGGAATCGCGGCTAAGGTATTCATCATTCATGGATTTCCAGGGGAGAACATGGAGACGACGCTGGAGACCATAGGACTGCTCAAGGAACTCGGCTCCGACATCGCCCGGGTTTCGGTTTTTAGATTCGTCCCCCTTCCGGGAGCCGAGGTCTATGAAGAAGCGGAGAAGTACGGGGTGTTCGGTACGCACCATCAGCCGGATTGGGACGGGGATTGGTCTAAGTTCCACATTCACCACAATGACCGCCACTGGTGGGGGACGACCAAGGAATGGGCGGAAACCCAGGAGTCGTACCGCTTTCTGATTTCCTTCGTCGAGGATCGTTGGAACGCGCAGTCCTAAGGGGCAAAACGTCTTGTGAAAGCTCTCAAACCAGAGGGAGGAGCAGCCCTGAAAATCTCTTACAGAAGCACTCTCGGGCCTAGAGAAGCGGGATGGATTTGGAATTGGGTCCTCGCCCGCCAGGGTCTGACCTCCTCAACACGCCTCCCAAGTGCGACTGCAATTGCCGACGCTGCCCTGGGGCTCCATGCAGCCCGGCTTCAGTCTCCTTTCGCTACTATACTCGCGCGTGCGACAGATTCTTCGGTCGCCATGGGGTTGTTTGGGCCAGACACGCGCCGAGATATGGTGACCGTTCGTTGCATGCGGAAAACTCTTCATGTCCTTCCGCCACAACTCGCGGCAGTCGCGCACGCCGCGACCGTATCGTTTAGAAAGCGTGATGCACTTAGAGCAATCGTCAACGCCGGGCTGAGTCACTCAGCCGTCGACCGCTGTATCGGAGCGATCGTGGATCTTCTGTCACGAGATGGACTGCTGTTCTACAGGCATATCGAGAGGCAATTGATCGATGGCCGCCGCTCCCAGAGACTCGTTCGCCTAGCGCTGAAACTTGCCTGGGAGACAGGGCTGCTGGTGTACCTGAACTGCGCGACTGCATTAAATCGAGAGGATCGCCGTTTTGCAGTCATGTCCGAATTCCGTCCAGAGCTGAACATGGCAATGGATGTCGAACACGCCCGTCGGCAGTTGATCGAGGCGTACTTTGAGCGGTATGGGCCAGCGTCGCTGCGCGACGCTATGTGGTGGTCCGGTTTGCCCAGGGCGGCGATCCTCCAGGGGCTGTGTTCTGCCGAGAGAGAGACGGTTGCAATAGGAACGCCCTGGTCGGAATCCGACCTCTTCATGTTCCGTGACTCTTTCGAGGCATTCCGCAATGAACGTGATCGAACGCACGCAGAGCGGCAGAAGTCATTGAACTTCCTGGCTCACGAAGACGTCGCCCTCAAAGCATACTTTGAGACTCGCGAACGATACCTGCAAGGTGCGCATCCGCGGGCGGCATTCAACCAGATCGGCGAAGCTCTTCCGACAATCGCTCTTGGGGGCCGGGTCATCGGCACTTGGTCATGGAATCAAAAAAGCAACAGCGTTCGGTGGTCACCGATTGACGGCTTGATCGTGAAGGCCGTGCGGAAGGACCTGGACCTGCAATCTCATCACATATCTGATGCTTTCCGCCTAGCGGTTGAACGGCAACCATCGACAGGCCGCAGGGCCATTCCCGTCCCTCGTAGGCCGGCGCATGACGATTAAAGATCCGTTACAGCCTTTGGGCGCGAACTGAATCGACTGCAGGGGTTGTGCTCGCCTTCGTTCAACTTGTCCTGCTATGCCTCCGTAAGAACGACAGCCGTTCAGTTCTGGAATTCTCTGATGACCATCGCTCCGATGGCCGACGGATTTGAATAGAAGATAATTTTTCGCGCGATTCCCGCGAGGGTGGGTGAGACGTCAGAGCCGCACTTGGCGATCACAATGATTGGCTTGTGCGTAGCGAAGGCATAACCCGCTTCTATGCCGAGTCCCACCCCCTTTTCAGAGAACTCGATGATGACAAGGTCGGATAAATCGATTTCCTTGAACGTCCGTTCCATGAGTTCCTGAGGGGAAAAGCGATGTTCCCCCCACATTTCGTGGTCGCGGACCATGACGCTTGTCTGTATGCCAACCGAATCGAGGGAGTCAGACAATTCCGAGATCCACGGCCGATCTTGGTAATCCGAACGGAACTTGATGGCAAAGTAGGCTCTGGCGACCGGACCGGCAACATTGACCAAGCGTAGGCGGGGAGCATGTGCTCCCCGCTTGGCGTGCGTGGGTTCAGCAACGAAGGATGCCATGGTTTAGGGATCAGCTAGGTAAAGGTCAATAGTATCACTATCGCGACCTGGCGCGGTTCCTCGAACGTGAGGGTGCTTTGGCCGACAACTGTTCGGCTGGCGGTCGGCCCCTGGCAATTACTGAACAACGGCTGATTGGCAGGCCACCGCAGCCTGATGCTGCCGCAACTCATCCTCCTTGCGCTTTTCGTCGGCCGTCCGCTGCCGCGCCGCAATCTCGTCCAGCGCCCGCCGTTTCGCTTCCATCCGCACGTGGGAGTAGCGCGAGAGCATGGCGCGCGAGACGTGCCCGGCGATGCTCATAATCACCTCGTCGCCGGCGCCCGACTCCGAGAGTTCCGTGACCAGCGTGTGGCGGTTATCGTGCCACCGCCCCACGACGTTCGCGTTCTTGCGCACCTTGATCCACGCCGTCTTTAGTGAGGTAACGGGGCGAGTGGGATCATTCGGCTGTCCCTGGCCGGCCGGGAAGACGTACCACTCCGACTTGCACTCCTTGAAGCGCCGGATGTACCAGGCGGCGTGCGCCTGTAGCGCGATCAGGACCGTCTCGTTCAGGGGGATCACGCGCCCCGTGCCGGCGTCGGTCTTCGACTTGCCCACCGTGAGCTGCTTCTTGTGGACGAGGTCGATCTGCCGCCACCGAAGCTCCCGCAGTTCCTTGTCGCGCAGTCCGCAATTCAGATCCAGCACCAGGGCGGGGTACATGTTCTTGCTGCGCAGCTTGGCGGCTTCTGCCAGCATGCGCGCCTTTTCGTCGCTGCTGTAGGCTCGACCCGGCGATGGCGGGGTCGGGAGCTTCATCGCCTTCTCGCGGCGCAAACGCGCACGGATCAGGTCTCCCTGGTCTCCGCAGAGCCGTAACAGCAGCAGGACCTCGTCGTTGATGGTTTTCGGGCCGGCCTTCTCCGCGAGCCGATCCGTCTGGTAACGTTTCACGACCGTCGGCGTGATCTCCACGACGAGCCTCTTGCCAAGGTGGTCCGTTACGTGTCCCAGAGCGTACTCCGCGAACGTCCCGGATTCGTGCTTCAATTTGTAGTCGGCGAGAAACTCATTTGCTGCCTGCTGAATCGTCTTCCGCCGCTGTTCGCGATTCTCTTCCTCGATGACTTGGCCGTAGCTTTTCTCCAGGCGCTCGCGCTGGCGGGTTTCCTCCCTAACGGCCTCGTCCCGATCCGCCGTGCCGGTGGAACCCCGGTGCCGACGTCCGTCCAGGTGGAACTCGTAATGGTAGAGCTTGCCGTTTTTAAAGACGCACATGCG
>JBEKZL010000341.1:0-6712 GCA_049509915.1 Bryobacteraceae bacterium
CAGCGACACCTCTGGACACGAGAAGACTACCAAGACGAATATCGATGCGGCCAGCAATCGCAAAGCCAGCGACCGTTTTTTCCAGCTAACGATGGCGCCCACGGCAAGCAGCAGAGCCCCGTGGAATGGATCAAAGAAAAGAGCGAGGAATTTGCTGGCATAGTTGAACACGATGGAGCCGTAGGCAATCATAATCCGTGGCGCAGGTCGTGCGCCACACTTTCCAATTGCTGCCCGGTGGAGAGAGCAGTGAACCACTCGTCTCCAACGCTCCTGGTTCGCGCAGTAGGTGGAGCCCGAAGAGGAAGGAGTGCGACAACCGGCCCTGCTCATTCCGGTGAAGATGCGGTGTAATGGGGCCCGTGTAATGAGCGTCATTTAACTGGTGTCGTGATATACTTTCGGTGTGATCCGCTCCTCCCGCTGCGGGGACACCGAGGAATTGTTCCAGCGCCAGCGCAACCGGAAGTTCGGCAATATCGCGCGTCGAAAACTGCGTCTGCTCGACGACGCAGAAACCCTGGCAGACGTTGCGGCCGTTCCGGGAAACCGGTTCGAAGCTCTGAGCGGCGGCAGAGAGGGGCTGCACAGCATCCGAATCAACGATCAGTGGCGAATCTGCTTCGTCTGGAGAAAGGGCGCTGCGGAGAATGTCGAGATTGTTGATTACCATTAGCGAGGTGATTAGCGCATGGCAAACAAAGATCGGCTTCCACCCATTCATCCCGGCGAAATTCTCCGCGAAGAGTTCCTAGGCCCTCTTGGCATGTCTTCCCATGAACTGGCGATGGCACTTCGCGTACCGGCGACGCGGGTCAACGACATTGTCAATGAAAAGCGCGGCATCACGGCACATACCGCCCTGCGACTCGCCCGCTACTTCGGCACGACGTCCAGATTCTGGATGAACCTGCAGGCTTCCTGGGAGTTGGAGGTGGCAGAGGATCAGTCGGGCAAAGCGGTGGAGCGCGAGGTGCTGCCCAGAACGGCCGCGTGAGGACCCTGGAGTCCCGGAATCCGGACACGCGGGGCCGGGCGGATCACACCATGGAAGGAATCAGGTCGTCTGTGGGATCAGCCCGCAGTGAGGGAATTGCGCTTGGTTGGGTTGCGAAGGAAAGGCTATCGGGACTGATCATTGCGGCGGCCGCTGGCGGGTCTCCAACATCAGGAGCCGTTCTTCGATTGCGGCGAGGCGCTGGGTAGTGGAGGCGTCGGCGGTTTCGAGGCGCAGGATGAGCCAACTTCGGCGTGAGATGGCTAAAGCGGCCTGAGGCCGTGGGCGAAAGCGTGGCTGGATACCGGAGATCATGCGCACTCCAGTCACGCACGCCCCGCCCGGTACCGGAATTGTCCTTCTGTAACGCACGCAGGGAATAAGACCTGCCCTTGCAACACAGGCGTGTTATACTAAAGCATGCCGTCTGTAACATCCAGTTTTCGAATGAGCGACAAGCTGCAGCGAGAGTTATCGGAGGCAGCGGCGCGCACCGGAAAGGTTAAGAACGCCATTATCGTTGAGGCGCTAATGAAGTACCTAAATGCGATGGAACGAGAGTCCCTCGCCGAGGAGGCGCGACGCCAATCTGAGCTTGTCTCCCGGAACGAGCGCGAAGCCAACTGGTACGGACTGGCGGACACATCAGGATGGAGATAAAGCGCGGCGATGTCGTCATTTGTGCGGCACCTGGAGACTACGGCAAGCCGAGGCCGGCGGTGGTGGTGCAATCGGACCTGTTCAACGGCACTCACTCAAGCGTGGCCGTTTGCCTGATTACGAGCCATCTCGAGGACGCCCCACTCTTTCGTATTCCTGTACCTGCTGGGAGAACGACCGGTCTCAAACTGGAGTCGCAGGTAATGGTTGACAAGGTCATCGCGATCCCAAGGAGCAAGATCACGAGGCGCGCCGGAGTCCTTGCTGCGGCCCTGCTCAAAGAGGTGGACAGTGCTCTAAAATTGTGGCTGGAGCTGGGCTGAACGCTGGGGTAAACAAGCCTGAATGTCAGCCCTGCTGAAGCCAAACCCGCCAGCGTGGCGAAAATAGCCCTCATCGGCCCCGCCAGCCTGTCGGTCAGGATGAAACACGACCCAAGAAGCTTGCCAACGGCGGCTGCGCCCGTAAGTGGCTCCACCCGCGTGTCCTCATCTGGAGAAGGATCCAGCACGTACAGCCCCCTCAAGCGGGCCGGGCGAGGGGAAAACGGCAGACTCTCCCGATCACTCACCCTTTTCTTCTGAGTAAACTGTGCCACACCACTCATACTGGTGTCACCCGAGAACAACGCCTGCATCGAGGGAGGCCACAGCCGCACACCAGGATACGCCGGCACGCCCAGATACCCGGTGGTGTCTCCCCGCACTAACAGACAGTCGTCGGAGGCTAGTGGAAAACCTTCGCGGGCAAAACTCGCCGCCAGCGTGGATTTTCCGTAGCCGGAAGGGCCAAGAAAGGCCACGATTCCTTGCGGAAAATGTATCGCGGAACAGTGCAAGACACTTAGGCCACGCCCCGATAGCACCATTGGGATCGCCTGATCCAGAATCAGATGATCAAGCGTATCGTCCGAACAATTCGGAGCCGCATCATAGAGGATCTCTCGGAACCCCGGGCAGGCAAGGAAGCTGACGTAGCCGGGATACTCGATCACGTGCCACCCGCCAGGTGCACACCCGAATCTTCCCCAAGAAGTGTCTCGATTATAATATTCGACCTTGTCGGGCCAGGATTCCTGCCGTTTCCGTTTTCGCACCAGCAGGTCCGGGATAGAATCGCTCCGGCACTCCGGCAAGTGCAAGTGGGCATCGGAAGCTATCGTGTGTTGAAGTGTTTCGTAGAACTTCATCTCAAGGTTACGCAAGGATAGATACGTTCGTTAGCCGGTCACTTCGATCAGCCCTTTGGCGCTGAGCTTTTCCAGGAGCTCCAGGAGATCGCTTTGGCAGCGTTCCGCATCAACGTCATACCGTTGTCGCATGGCCTCGCGAATGGATTCAATGGTGCAAGGCTGCTCCATCAGTTTCCAAACAGTGGCGCCGACGGGGTCGAGTCCATAATATTTGCCTGTTTTCAGGTTGAGAATCGCGGCTTCGCCATTTAGGTCGCACGACACCTGATCCCGGGAAAGCCGGACGGTTGAGTTTATGGTCATAGCAGTTGAAACCGTCATCCTGCCGCCACCATCGCATGCTCGTGCGGGAAGGCGGCTAATTTAGTTTCCATTGTCCGCCGGACTGTGTCCGCGTATGGTGCAACCACGCTGTGCTCGGCCGGCGTGTCGAACTCGCGGGTAAGTTCCACGAAATCGGTGGAAGAGAGCGGGATGCGGATCAGCCAGGAGCGCTCGGGGCAACCGCCGTTGCGATAGCGGTAGACACGGCCGGCCAGGGACATGTCCACCGTTTGGAAGCCGAAGTCCTTTGCACTGTTCTGAATGACCGTCCAGCAATCGTCCGGAGTTGCAGCGTCGGAGAGGCGGTTCTGCAAGACCTGGAGCGCGACATTCGTATTCAGGTGGCGGCGGAAGGCGCCTTCCACGAACATGCGTCCGGCGACGCCGAATTCGACATATCCGAGATGCTGGATGCCGATCCACGCCGCAACGCAGAACAGGAGGATGACGAGTCCTTCGAATCTGCCGTTCATCATGAGCAACGCCAGGCCCGCAAACAGGCCACAGCTTCCGTAGATGATCAGCGCTACCCTGCGAGGCGTGAGGCCTTGATCGAGTAGCCGGTGGTGGATATGGCCGTGGTCGGCGGTGAAAATCGGTTTGCGGCGAAGGAATCGCCGAATGATAGCGAGCGCCGTGTCGAGCAGAGGAATCGCGAGCGCGAGAAGCGGAGCAGTCATGCCGAGGATCGTGGCCGATTTCTGGCTCCAGATAATCGAGCAGCAGCCGAGCATGAAGCCGACCACGAGACTGCCGGAATCGCCGAGGAAAATCGTCGCGGGATTGAAGTTGTAACGGAGGAAGCCGATCAGGCAGCCGAGCAACGGCGCCACGGCCAGCGCCAAGTCCATGTTGCGCTGCAGAAGCGCGGCGAGGAGCGTGGTGGCCGTGGCGAAGACGCCGACGCCGGCCGCGAGACCGTCTACGCCATCGATGAGGTTGATGGCGTTGGTGCAAAGAACCAGCCAGAAAATAGTGGCTGGCAGGGTGACCCAATTTGGAAGAGCGATGCCGCCGAAGCCCTGAACGTGGATCCCCGCCGAGAAGACGATGGCCGCCGCGAGAGCCTGGCCCAGGAACTTCTGCCAGGGTCTAAGGTTGCGAAGATCGTCCCAAAGTCCGAGCGCGAAGACGAATAGCAGGGCTGGAGCGATTCGCGCTGCAAGAGGCAAGCCGCCTTGGACGAGGTGGGCGGCCTTCAGTGGCAAGAACAACAGCAATGCGAAAGACAGCAGGTAGGAGACGGCAATCGCGACGCCACCGACCCGAGGAATCGGGGCTGAGTGTAGTTTGCGAGCATGGTCCGGCTTGTCGACCAGTCCCCAGTGAAGCGCGAGGTCACGAGTGAGTGGGGTTAGTACAAGAGCAAATGCGAATGATGCGAAAGCGAGAAACGTCAGTGAGTACATAACGATCCTCCGATTGCGGGCTACGATGACTGGAGCGAGACGGCGACGGAAGAATGCAGATTCACACCGATAATTTGGCCGATTCTTTGGACTCCGGCCGGCCGGTCATAGTGGGCCTCGAAGGCCGCGTACGCCTTCTGGCCGGCCTGTTCGACTTCTCCGGGATGCTCTGAGAGCCATTCGAGAATGGCGATGAAGCCTTCGACATCACCCGGTTCGACGCGCCAGCCGCAGCCGAACCGGCGGATCAGGCGCGCCGGGGTTCCGGCAGCCGGACCGATGTAGAGGATCGGGCGTCCGGCGGCCATCAGCCCATAGACTTTGCTCGGGACCACGGCGCCGACGGTCTCGGGCTTCTGCGTCACCAGGCCCACGTGACATGCGGCGAGGCTGTCTGTCAGTTCCTGTCTCTGGCAATAGCCGCGAAACTCGACGTTACGGACCTGGTGCTGCGCGCAAAAGCGTTCCAGGGCTTCGCGCCGCGGTCCGCCGCCAGCGAAGATGAATCGGAAGCGAGCATCAGCGGCGAGCGTTTCCAGTGCCCCATACAGCGTTATCACGTCGTGCGCCAGACCCAGGTTGCCCGAGTACAGCACGGCGAGAGTGTCGTGCGGGGGAAAGCGGCGAGGCTGGATGTCGTTGCTATCCGCCCAGTTCTCGGCCACATGAATGCGGTCGGACGGAATGCCGTGGCGAAGCAGGCGCTCGCGCATGGAATCGCCTAGCGCGATGACGCCGGCAGCGCGGCATCGGACTCGATCCAGTGCCCAGCCGAGGGCGCGCGTGAACCAGGACTTAGCCCGGAGCACGCCGAGATCGACGGCGATGTCGGGATAGAGGTCCATCTCCCAGATGAAGAAGCGGCCGCCGCGCAGGGCTGTCACCAGCCAGGCAACGAGAGACAACAGCGGCGGGGTGGTTAGCGAAAGGACCACGTCCGGCCGCTCACTGCGGAGCCCAAACCAGATGGCGCCGCATAGGTACGAGATGTAGGACAGTACGCGCGCCGGGGCTCCGTGTCCGAAGGGGAGGGCGCGGGTACGAACTACCGTGACGCCCGGAACGGCTCCGACGTTTGCCTTGGCATAGCCGCCTCGGCCACAGATGACACGCACGGAGTGACCGTCCGCAGCCAGGGCGCCGGCTACATCCGTCAGGAGCTGGCTGGTAGCGGCGGAATCAGGGAAGAAGAACTGGTTCAAGAGAAGTAATGTGGCCACAGATGGGTGAAAACAAAAGAAAGTTAGCCACAGATGAACACAGATGAACACAGATAAGAAAAGTCACAAGAATGCAAACAAAAGGTTATCTCTTGATTTGGTTTATCTGTGTTCATCTGTGTTCATCCGCGGCTAGATTTCTTCATGGCTTTTGACTGATAGATAAGGAGTTGGGCTAAGTGGGTTCAATGGTAATTTTTTGTTTTTTGGCGGCGGGCGCGGTGGGTCTCCAGGTTGCGGAGGGCCCGCTGGTAGGTGCGTTGGAGACGGGATTCGTAGCGATTGAGGACGTTGAACTTGGAGGTTTCGGCGAGACCGGCGAAGGCTTGCTCGAGGCGGTCGAGTTCGTCGGCCTGGGCCTGGTTGCGAACGCCTTTGTTCAACATGCTGGTTTCGATGGCGGTCGCCCGGCGCAGGCGCCAGTAAGCACAGGCGATGTCCTCAATCATGCCTTCCTCGACAGCGTTTTGGGGTCTGAAATGCTCGACGTGCTGGGTAAGGACGAGGTCAAAGAGCTCTTTGGACTCGTTTTCGACTACCACGCATTTGGAGAGGAGGCCGTGGCGCATGTGAGCCAGGGCGGCACGACGCTTCCCCTCTTCGGTTTTGGGACCCCTAGAAAGAGATCCATTGATTCTTGAACTGGCGATGCGTCGCATGGACGACATTTTTTCACCCTCCTCCCGATCACCAGGGTAGCAGCGGGGAAAGGGACGACGAGGGTGCGGGGCTTATGAATCAATGAGATACGGGGTCAATTGGGTTGTGACCGGGGAAAACTAAGAATATAGCCACAGATGAACACAGATAAACACAGATAAATCATAGAAGACGTAAGTGATTTGGTTTCTTTTATCTGTGTTCATCTGTGTTTATCTGTGGCTATATTTCTTGGGGGCGATTTTTCGGG
>JBEKZL010000342.1:0-9278 GCA_049509915.1 Bryobacteraceae bacterium
CAACAGGCATTGAACGCCCAGAACGCGGGCGCCATCGGCTTCATCTGGTATCAATCCAGCTCGACTTCGATTTACGGCACGGCCAGCCCGCCTTTAGCCGAGGGCATCGACGAGATTGGCCCGGGCGTGGTGATCTCGAATTCCGATGGACTGAATCTCAAAGCCTACATCGATGCCAACCCCGGCGCATCGGTGACCATCGATTCGGCCGGTTCGGAAATGGATCTTACCACTTACGGCGGCTACTTCGGCTATACCTTGGCCGGCAACATGCTTGCCAGCTATTCTTCCTTCGGTCCCACCCCGGATGGGCACTTGAAGCCCGACCTGGTGGCCACCGGCGGCGACGATGTGTATCTCTCGCCCGATCCGAGCGACGCTTACTTTAACTTCCCCGCCGCGGCGGGCATGTATATGGCGAGTGAAACTTTCGATCCCGAAGGGGAACTGTACAGCGCCAACGGTTTTGCGGCCGCCGACGGCACCAGCTTTGCCACTCCACTGACCGCGGGGGCTGCCGCGCTGCTGAAACAGGCACACCCGTCGCTCAATGGCCAGCAGATCAAGTCGCTGCTGGTGAACAGCGCGTCGCAAACGGCGGTTGGCAGCGATGACTTCGGGAACACGGTGGATGCCCAGTGGATGGGCGCGGGCCTGCTGAATGCCGCAACGGCCATCGCCGCCAGTGTCACGGCGGTACCTTCCTCGGCTTCTTTCGGCATCTTCACCGCGATTCCGTCTCCCATCCAGATCGCGCTTACCAATATCGGCTCCGCCTCGGTGAACCTGGCTGCCAGCGTGAGTTGCTGTTCGAACAATTCGGGCGGCGGCTACGTGTCTACCGGCGTCACCCCCCTCAAGGTCGCAGCCACCCTGTCGAGCGCTACACTGGCCGCCGGCGCCAACTCGACTCTCACCATCACCCTCTCCGGGTCGATGCCCGTCCCGGGTGAATACTCCGGCACGGTCGCGGTCACCGGTTCCGCTACCACGCTCCAAATTCCCTTCATGTTCATCGTTCCCAGCGGTGTGGGCTATAACCTTGTTGTGTCTTCCCCGTCGGTTGGCTGCTGCGACGCCAACGACAATTTTTACGTCAACGGCCTGGCGGGTTCGGACTTCAATTCAGGCGCCTATCCCAGCCTCACGAACCTGGAGCCGGCGTCGCCAATCCTGCAAATTACCGACCCCTATGGTGCGCCCGTCGCCAATGCCCAGGTCGCCATTACCGCGACCGCGGGCCTCACGCTGAAAGGAGTCTCCGGCGCACCGGCATGCTCGCCCGCGAGCAGCACCTCCTCCATTACGTGTTCGACGGATGCCTACGGATACCTGTATTTCGATGCGGTGCTGCCAACGAGCGGCGCAACGTCGTCTCTCGAGATCAACACGAGCAGGCTCGTCGGATCCTCCATTCCGATCTATTTCTATGCGGAGACTCCCCCCACCCTGAATACCGGCGGCGTACTGGACGCAGCCGCCGGATTGCCCACCATCGCTCCCGGCTCCTACGTCTCGCTGTTTGGCTCGGGTTTTACCAGCAATGGCTATATCGACTCCAACACCTTCGCCAACCTGCCGCTCCAGATCGAAGGAGTGATGGTGAGTTTCGACGTCGGCAGCGGCGTCACTTATCCCGGTTATCTTGTCTATATCAGTCCCGGGCAGGTGAACGTCTTTGCTCCGTGGGAACTCCAGGGGTATTCCTCGGCGCAGGTGAAGGTGACGGGCGATTCCGGATTCCCATCCAACGTAGTGACCGTCAACATTGCCAACGCGTCGCCGGCATTCTTTAACTACAATAACGGCACGGCCATCGCCACCGATTTGTCCTACAACCTGATCACCGCAAGCAATCCGGCCAAGCGTGGCAGTACGATCGTGCTATGGATGAACGGTTTGGGGCCGGTTACGAACCAGCCGTATAGCGGAGCGCCGGCAGTGGGGGCCCCTCTGTCGTACACCACCACGACGCCCATCGTAAATATCGGCGGCCAGAAGGCGACGGTAGTGTATGCAGTGCTCGCGCCCGGCACCGCCGGAGAGTTTCAGGTAGCGGTAACTGTGCCGGCCAATGCGACGACCGGTTCAGCCGTGCCGGTTTCGCTCGCGGTCGGCGGCCAAACCACGGAAGCAGCGACACTGCCGGTGCAGTAGGGGAGATGGCCCGTGGGACAGACGATCGTTTTTTGTCGTGTGTCAGCGGGCTGCAATTGTCTGGCGTGGCGAGTGACAGACCACCGAAGACGATGGTCTGTCCCACTCCCGCTTGCGCTTGACCACGGCCATTGGCCTTTGCTCTCCACCAGGCCGGCCTTTGTCGGGTTGCGTTCTACGTATTCGATGAAATACCGAAGCTCCGGCGCCGAGCGTATCCAATGATCGAAGGATTCGTCCTGCCAGAAGATGCCGCTGCGCCCCAGAATCCGGTTGGTTAAGCGGCCGGTTCTGCCCTTGAGCCATCGCATAATAGTGGGCATGGCGGCATTCGGCTGAAAGATCGCATGGACGTGATTGGGCATGGCCACCCACGCAAGGAGTTTGTAGAACTGACGCTCCGGCTGGCCGTATAGAAGGGCGTTCGCGACTATGGAAGCGATTCGCGGATCCCGGGGTCTGTCCCACCGGCGCCCTATCTTGCCGCTTTCCGCTCCGCGATGGCGAGTTCCTCGATCCGGCCCCATTGGGGTTGCGGAAGGAGGCCGGCAGCCTTCAGGGCGGCATAGATTTTGCGGGCGGCAGCGTATTCGGCGGCGGCCTGACGACGGTCCTTCAGGTCCAGCCACGCCTTGGCTGCATTTTCATGGACATCGGCCATGTCGCGCCGGGTGGTCCAGGAGGCTTGCGGGGCAGCAGTCAACTGTTCGAACAGCGCGATGGCGCGCCGGTATTGCGCGATAGCTTCAGCCGGTTTCCCCTGGTGCTTGAGCTGAAGTCCGATTTTCCAGGTGCTGACGGCGACGCCAGAGGCCGCGCGGAAGTTGTGCGGGTCGGCATCGGCGGCCATCTGGCGGAGATCGAGGGCGCGACGATAGTCTTCGAGAGCTACGGCGTGGTCGCCTGTGCGGCCGGCAACCCAGCCCAGGTCGCTGTCGTCGTAGGATAGGTCGAGAGCCACACGCATGTCGGAGGGGCTGATGGCCCAGCGGCGCTCGTCGATGGTTCGCGCCGCTTCGTACTGCTTGCGAGCTTCGGCTAAACGTCCGGTGACGCCGTACAAGGCGGCGAGACGCTTGGCCGCTATGGCCAGCGTGCGGACGGAGTCTTCACTACCGGGATTCGCCCGCACCACTTTCTGCTCCAGTTCCAACTCGCGTTCGCGCAACGAAATGGCATCGGCGTAGCGTTGCTGGTCGGTGAAGCGGTCCGCCAGCGTACTCAACGCCGCACCGGCTTCTCCCATCGCCGCCGGATCGTTGGGCCGTTGGCGCAGACCCTCCTCGGCAACCTGCAGATTTCGCCGCGAAAGCTGCAGGGCAACATCGAAGTGGCCGTTGGCTGCGTAGGTACCGGCCAGGCCCGCCTCCACGCGCAGGTATTCGTGGCGTATGCCGGCGTCGGCCGGGTAGCGGGCGCGCAGCCGCTGCAAAATATCGGCAGACTTCTGGTAACTAACCGCCGCCGCGATAGTTTTGCCCAGATTGGAATCGGCGAGGTTTCCTTCCACGTCGCCGACGCGCTCGTACCCCAGGGCGATTTCGCGCGACAGGCCGGCGTTATTGCCGGCCTCGCGGGAGAGCCGCTCCAGGTAATCCAGAGCCTGCCGCACCAGCAGTTCGCGCGCGGGAGTGGAGCCGGGCAGCCGGGCGATGGCGTCGTGAAGATCGAACATCACCGCGTGCGCCAGTCCGCGCACGTCGTTGAAGCGGCGTTCGGCGCGGCGGGCCTCCCACCAAGCCGTTCCGGCAAAAGCCAGAATCAGGCCCAGGCCGGCCGCGCCGGCGGGAATCGCCACCCGGTGGCGGCGCCACATTTTCCCGGTCCGGTAAAGAAAGGTGGCGCGCCGGGCCATAATCGGCTGGCCGTTCAGGTAGCGGCGCACGTCCGCGGCGAAATCCGCGACCGAGGAGTAGCGCGCCGCCGCGTCCTTCGCCAGGGCCTTGGACACGATATTCTCAAGGTCGCCGCGCAGTACTTTGGCCAGTCGGCCGACCACCCCCTGGCTCAACGGCAGAGGCTCCTGTTCGCACACGGCGCGGGCGATTTCGATGAGCGATCCAGTGGTCAGCCGGTACGGCCGGCGCTTGGAAAGCAATTCGTAGAGAACCACGCCTAACGAATAGACGTCGCCCGACACGGTATAAGGCTGCCCCAGCACCTGCTCCGGGCTGGCGTATGCGGGAGTCATGGGCAGGGGGCCGGCCTGAGTGATTTCCGGGGCGGAATCGGGCCAATCCAAGGCGCGGCTCAAACCGAAATCGAGCAGCTTGGTCTGCCCATCGCCGTTCACCAGGATATTTCCCGGCTTGAGGTCGCGGTGCACGATCAGCCGCTGGTGGGCGTAGGAGACGGCATCGCAGATCTCCAGAAACAAACGCAGGCGGGCCGCGACGTCCAGGCCGCCGCGCTCGCAATAGTCCGCCAGCGGCAAGCCCTCGACGTACTCCATGATGAAGTAGGGCTGGCCGGATTCGGTGGCTCCCCCGTCGAGCAGACGGGCGATGCCGGGATGCTCAAGTTGAGCCAGAATGCCCCGCTCGCGGCGGAAGCGCCGCACCGCGTCCGGGTCGTGCCGGCCGCCGGTGATGAGCTTGATAGCGACTTGCTTCCGGTACTCGCCGTCCGCACGCTCGCCCAGGTACACCACGCCCATTCCGCCGCGGCCGATTTCGCGAACGACGCGGTAGGCTCCGATCGCCCCGGGCGGTGGCTCCTCGCGCAACAAGTTTCCTGGAATGACGGCCGAATGGAAAGCCTCGGAGGCGCGCGATTCCTGCGCCAGCAGGCTCTGCACGTCGCGCTTTAGATCGTCATCCGGGCCGCACAACCGGTCCACCACCGCCAGGCGCTCAGAACGCTCCGCCTCCAGCGCACCCGAAAGCACCGTCTTAATCTGCGCCCATCGCTCCGCGTCCATGGTCCTCAGGCGCCTTCCATCCGCTGCATTAGCCAGAGGCGGGCGGTCACCCATTCCCGCTTCACGGTGGCTGGCGAAATGCCTAACACCTCGGCAGTCTCGTCCACGGTCAGGCCGCCGAAGTAGCGCAATTCCACCACTTTTCCCTGCCGCGGATCGAGTTGACTGAGTGCGTCGAGCGACCGGTTCAGTTCCAGCACGTCGACCTCGTGGGCGGCCGCAAGATCCAGCACGTCTTCGAGAGCGATGGCTTTGGTATAAGCCTCCCGCTTGGCGGCATTGCGCGCTTCGGCATAGTTAATCAGGATGCGACGCATCACGGTGGCAGCCACACCCAGGAAGTGGGCGCGGTTGCGCCAATCGGTAACACGCTGGTCCACCAGACGGATATAGGCCTCATGCACGAGCGCGGTGGGCTGCAGCGTGTGGTTGGGCCGTTCGGAGGCCAGGTAGTGGCGGGCGAGACGCCGCAACTCCTCGTAAAGGGCTGGGGTCAATTCGTCCAGCGCGTTTTTGTTGCCGTCTCGCCAGTCCTCCAGCAGTTCGGTAAAATCCCGCGGCGTACCCAGGCCGGTCTCCACAGAATTTCATTTTAGCGCGTACGAACCCTTACGCTGTCCAGGCGGCCAGGAGTCCTGTCCCGCTAGAACAATCCGGCCAGCGCCGCCTTGCCCCCGACCCATACGCACCAGGGTAGAAATATGGCGAAAAACGAGCCGCCGAAGGAGAGCTTCCGGCCGGCCGCGGCTTTGAACCCGATCGCCAGCAGCACGATGATCCACAAGGTGAACAAGTCCAGCGAGGTGGCCAGCGAGTACAGGGACTTGGAAGTAGCCAGCGGGTCCATGAAAGCGCCGGGATTGAATGCCAGGGGATTCTGCGCGTTGAATTCATCCGGGTTTTTCAACTGCAACACGACGATGAGCAGAATCCCGGAAATGATTCCCGGCAGATTGGCGTAGGCCACCACCGCGAAAGCCTGCTTGAATTTCACCGGCGCCGAAAGAATGCCGGCGAAGATTCCCAGCAGCACTCCGGCCACTACCAGATAGTAAATCGGGATTCCCACTATCGGGCCGACATAGCTGGTGACGCTGGCGATCTTAACCCCTGTCTCGATGCCCTGTTGGCGCTGCTGCGGGGTCATGTTTTGCGCCCGGGAACTGGTGTCGATGGAATGGCTTACGATGCGTTCCCAGCCGACGCGCTGCGACATCTCGAAGACCGCAACCAGGCTGATCAGAATCACCACGAGCATGGGAACGAGCCAGCGCGGCCGCGCCGCGATATCCGCAAACGTCTTCCCCGGCTCGAAGAAGACGCCGGTCAGGCGAGAGAACTCGCTCAATCCAGCGGGAGCCGGCTCGACGGCCGGTGCATTTTCGGGTGTCATATCAGGGCGATTGTACTCCTTTCCGGAACAAACTGGCTAGAAGATACGTAAATCGCCATTTGGAGGTTCCCGATGCGCGCTAGCTTACTTTTGCCCTTGCTCACGATTCCGATTCTGTGTCTGGCCGGTTGCGACATTGAAGACTGGGGCGACATGGAACGGGTTACAAGGGATTTCCACTATACGTACCCGCTGCATGCCGGCGCCAAGCTGTCTCTGCGCCAAGCTGTCTCTCGAAACATTCAACGGCAGCGTGGAAATCAGCGGCTCCGACAGGGACACCGTGGACATCCTCGGCGCCAAGTACGGTCCCACCCCGGAAGCTGCCGACGCTCTGCGGGTGGACATCGACCACACCCCCGATTCCGTCACGATTCGGGCAGTCCGGCCGACCGAGCGGCGCAACAACCAGGGCGCGCGCTTCACCCTGCTCGTGCCCAAGAACGCGATCCTCGAGCGCGTCACCGCCACAAACGGCTCCATCCACGTCACCGGCGTTACCGGACAGGCGCATCTGCACACCTCCAACGGCTCCATCCACGCCATGGACCTGAAAGGAGATCTGGGCGTGGAGACTACGAATGGAGCGGTGGAGTTGGACCTGATCGAAGGCGCCGTCCACGCCCACACCTCGAATGGGCATATCCATGCCGAGCGCCTGCGCGGCTCGCTGGACGCCACCACGTCCAACGGCGGCATCCGCGCGGCGATCGACCGGGCCGGCGGCGAAGTCCGCGCGGAAACCAGTAACGGTACGGTGGAACTCACTCTGCCCTCCGGGTTTCGATCCGACGTACGAGCGCACACGTCGAATAGTTCGATCACCCTACACCTGCCGGACGACGTCAACGCGCGCGTGGACGCCCACACCACCAACGGATCCATTTCTTCCGATTTCGAATTCCGCGTGCAGGGCGAGATCAGCAAGAACCGCCTGGCGGGAACCATCGGCTCCGGCGGGCCGTTGTTCGACCTGAACACCAACAATGGATCCATCCGGCTGCTGCGGTAGGGCTGCGCCGCGGTAAAGTGTAGGAGAGCGCCGGCCCATGTCATACGACGCCATCCTATTACTTTCCTTCGGTGGACCGGAGAAGCGTGAAGACGTAATTCCGTTCCTCGAAAACGTGCTGCGCGGGCGGAACGTGCCCCGCGAGCGGATGCTTGAAGTAGCCGAACATTATTACCATTTCGGCGGGCGCAGCCCCATCAACGGCTATTGCCGGGAGTTATTGGCGGCCATGCGCGCGAGCTTGCCGCTGCCGGTCTATTGGGGCAACCGCAACTGGCACCCGCTGCTGGCCGAGACCATGCGGCAGATGGCTCGGGATGGGGTGCGCCGCGCTTTGGCGCTGGCCACGTCCGCGTATGCCGGCTACTCGGGCTGCCGGCAGTACCTGGAAAACATCGAAACCGCGCGGCGCGAGGTGGGCGAGGACGCTCCGGTGGTGGACAAAATACCGCCGTTCTGTGCCCATCCGCTGTTCGTGCAGGCCAACGCCGAACGCGTGCGGGAAGCCATGGAGCGGATTGCCGAAGCTGGCCGCCCAGCCGCGCGCGTGGTCTACACGGCGCACAGCATTCCGGTGGCCATGGCGGCGGCGTCGGAGTACGAGGGCCAGATCCGCGCCACCGCGCTCGCCGTCTCCGCGCGGCTGGGCATCGCCGCCTGGGACGTAGCGTGGCAGAGCCGCAGCGGGCCGCCTGCGCAGCCCTGGCTCGAGCCCGACATTTTGACCCACCTGCGGGCATTGGCAGTTCAAGGGGTGGAAGACGTGCTGATAGCGCCCATCGGATTCCTTTCCGATCACATGGAAGTTCTCTACGACCTGGACGTGGAAGCCGCGGATCTCTGCTCCGGCCTGGGACTGCGGATGACGCGCGCCGGAACCGCCGGCCTCCATCCCACGCTGTTGCGCATGATCGGCGAATTGGTCCGGGAGGGTATGGCCGCGCCCGAACCTCCGGCTTGCGCCGACGTCTGCTGCCCGCCTCCGCTACGGCCGCAGGCGGCGAGGCCGGCAGGATCCGGCGCCCTCAGCCGGGCATGAGGGGCCGGAAAAGGGGTCTTTGGAATCAGTCCGAAGCACGGCAGTTCCCCGGCCATCGCCCCGTTCCCCGGCCCTGCTAGGCCGCGAAACGAAGCAAATCTTTATCGGTCACAGGCTTTCGATATTTTTAAAGTCTTCATTTCATTGGGATAATCGCAGCTACCCGGCGCATTCCGCGGAGCCTGTCGATTACTCTGGGGGCGTGGAGAAAGCGGTACAGGCAGCCCAAAACACGAAAATGGCTTGGGCGGTGGCCGCGGCTGCGGCGCACGATATCAATGACGAGTTGACGATCATTCTGGGCTCGGTGGGAGTCTGGCTGGCGGCGACCCAGGCGGAAGACCCGGATCGCGATCTGTTGCTGGCCACGCGCGCGGCCGCGCAACGCTGCGCCTGGAAAACTTCGGCGCTGCTCGAAGCCAGCGAGCGGATGGGCGTTCGCCCGTCGGCCGCGCCGGTGGAGCGGCTCCTGTTGGTGCGCTGAGATTGCTACGCTGAAATTTGCGGATCCTGGGGATTGAATCTTCGTGCGACGAGACGGCGGCCGCGGTAGTGGAAGACGGCGCGGCGGTGCTTTCGTCGGTCGTGGCGTCGCAGATGGCCACGCACGGCAAGTACGGCGGGGTGGTCCCGGAACTGGCTTCCCGCGAACATCTGCGCGCCATCGTGCCGGTGGTGCGCGAGGCGCTGGAGATTTCCGGCACGGGTTTGGAGGGCCTGGTCGCGGTGGCGGCCACTTCCGGGCCGGGGCTGGTGG
>JBEKZL010000343.1:0-9005 GCA_049509915.1 Bryobacteraceae bacterium
ACGCCGGCCGACGGCAGATTTGCAGCCGTCACGCAACTCGCCACCGGCGCCAACAGCCACTACAACGGCCTTCAAACCACCGCCGAGAAGCGGCTGGGACATGGCTTGGAGATGCAGGCAAACTACACTTTCAGCCGCTGCATCGACACCGTCTCGAACGGCGGCTTCCTGCCATTTTCCGCCGGCGGGATTCTCTCCCCGATTCCAGGTGACCTGGGGCGCGACCGCGGCCCTTGCGATTACGACGTGCGCCACAACCTGACCGCCAACTACGTCTACGAGCTGCCCATCAAACTGCCCGGCCGCTTGGGCTACGCGCTGAACGGATGGCAGGTATCCGGGTCGGCATTCTGGCACAGCGGGATTCCGTTTTCCGTTTTGAGCGCGCCGTATTCCGCCAATGGAAACGGCATCGTCAACGGCAGCGGCCCGCAGTTTGCCAGCATCGTCGCCGGCGTGCCGCTTTACCAGCACCACGCCATTTCCGGCGTCACCCAGCCGGGCACGATTCAGTGGCTGAACCCGGATGCCTTCGTCTCCACCGTCGATCCCAGCACAGGTGCCTGCGCGGGAGGCGACACTCCCCAGGATTGTCAGTTCGGCGACCTGGGACGCAATGCGCTGCGTGGTCCCGATTTCGTTTGGAGCGATTTTTACCTCACCAAATGGTTCCGGCTGAACGAACACCTGAAACTCCGCATGGAGGGCCAGTTCTTCAATTTGTTCAATCACCCGAATTTCGCGCTGCCGGTGCTCGGCTACGCCGGCATCCCAGGCAAGCCGTCTACCCAGACGGGATTTGGCGCCCTCACCTCCACCACCTCGCCGCCAACCGGACTACTCGGGGTTGGCCTTGGCGGTGACAGCTCGCCACGAATGATCGCGTTTCAAGCGCGGCTGGAATTCTGAAGGGGCATGTCGACTGTCGTGCGGTCGTGCGGTGCGCACTCCGCGGCAGAGGGTGCTTAACCGATCTGGGGATTTCGCAGTTGAGCCCCGCAACCGCTCCCTTGCGGTAGCGGCTCGGTACGGGCACCGCGTGTTTGGCTGCGGGGAACCAACGATGGCCTGCCCCATTGTGCTACACTTCTGTTTTATGGCAGCCGTCACCGTCGCCCGGGGTCACCATCGTCATCACGCCACCTCTTTGCGACGGGCGCTCGGCTGAAACGAAATTCGAGCTTTAACGGAAAGGACGCCCGCCGCGAAAACGGCGGGCTTTTTGTTGTCTCCACGATGAATCTGGATTTTGAAAAGGCCGGCGGTCTGATTACCGCCGTCATTCAGGACCACGCCTCGGGGCGCGTGCTGATGGTGGGATACATGAACGAAGAGGCGTTTCGCCGCACGGTGGAAACCGGTTTCGCCACCTTCTATAGCCGCTCGCGGCAAAAGCTATGGCTGAAGGGAGAAACCAGCGGCCACCGAATGGTGGTGAAAGAGATTGCGACCGACTGCGACCGCGACGCCGTGCTGGTGAAGGTGGAAGCGCTGGGACCCGGGGTCTGCCACGAGGGCTACCAAAGTTGCTTCTTCCGGCGCCTGGAAAACGGCGAGTGGAAAGTTACCGATGTGCGCGCGTACGATCCCGCCGCGGTCTACGGAGGCAAGCGGTGAAATTGAAACTGGGCATCCCCAAAGGCAGTCTCGAGAACGCCACCATCGATCTGTTCCGCCGCGCCGGCTTCCACATCAGCACCAGCAGCCGGTCTTACTTCCCCGCCATCGACGATCCCGAAATCGAGTGCATGCTCATCCGCGCCCAGGAAATGGCGCGTTACGTGGAAGACGGAATTCTGGACGCCGGCCTGACCGGGCGCGATTGGATCCAGGAAAACGAAGCCGACGTCAAGGCCGTGGCCGACCTGATCTACGCCAAGCAGAGCTTCGGCAAAGTGCGCTGGGTATTGGCCGTGCCCGAAGCGTCCGGCTTCGCTAGCGTCCGCGACCTGGAGGGCAAGATCGTCGCCACCGAGCTGGTGGCCACCACCAAGCGGTACCTGGCGGCGCACGGCGTGACGGCCAAGGTGGAATTCAGTTGGGGTGCCACCGAAGTGAAACCGCCGGTGCTGGCCGATGCCATCGTAGAAGTGACCGAGACCGGGTCTTCGCTACGCGCCAACAAGCTCAAAATCATCGATACGGTGATCGAATCGAATACCCAGTTCATCGCAAACCACGCCGCGTGGGCGGACCCCGCCAAACGCCGCAAGCTGGAAGATATGCGGATGCTGCTCGAAGGCGCCATCAATGCGCTGGGCAAAGTGGGGCTGATGCTCAATGTTCACCGCGACAACCTGAAGGCCGTGCTGGGCGTGCTGCCGGCCTTGAAGCGCCCCACCATCTCGAAACTTAGCGACGAAGACTGGCTGGCCGTCAATACCATTCTGGACGAGCTGTCGGTGCGCGAGATCATTCCCCGGCTGAAGCAGGCTGGTGGCCAGGGAATTGTGGAATACCCGCTGAATAAAATAGTCCTGTGATTCGCATTCTCACTTCCCGACAAATCGGCCGGCTGCTGGAGCGCAAAGCCGCGCGCCTGAGCGAAGCCGAGGCCATCGTACTGGCCCAGGCCCAAGCCAGGCTGGCACCACCCCTTCGCAAGGCCGTGGCCGCCGCCGCGCGCAACATTCGCGCCTACGCGCGCGCGCAAATGCCGCGCCCGTGGCGGCGCAAGTTCGCCCCCGGCCGCGAACTGGGCCAGATCGTGCGGCCGCTCGATACCGTGGCCGCGTATATCCCGGCGGGCCGCTATCCGTTGCCCTCCACGCTGCTTATGACCGTGATTCCGGCGCAGGTGGCCGGCGTTCCCAATATCTCGGTCGCTTCCCCCAAGCCGGTCACGGAGATCCTCGGCACCGCGGCTCTGCTGGGTCTCGAACAGGTATTCGAAATGGGCGGGGCGCACGCCATCGCCGCATTCGCCTATGGCACGCGCACCGTGCCGCGCGCCGACCGCATCGTCGGTCCAGGTAACATTTATGTAGCCGCCGCCAAGAAACTGCTGGCCGGCGAAGTCGGTATCGATTTTATTGCCGGCCCGACCGAGATTCTGATTGTCGCGGCCGCGGGCGATCCGCAATACCTGGCAGCCGACATGTTGGCCCAGGCCGAACACGACACCGACGCGTCGGCGGTGCTGCTCACCACATCGCATCTGCTGGCCGCGGAGGTGGCGCGGGAGGTGGATCGCCAGTTGGCCGATCTGCCCACGGCCAAAGTCGCCGCGCAGGCGATTGCCCGCAATTCCGCCATCGTCATGGTGAACTCGCTCGAGGAAGCCATGGAGATTTCCAACCGTTTCGCGCCGGAGCATCTCAGCATTTCCGATAGTTCGCTGCTGGCCCAGGTGCGCCACGCCGGCAGCGTGTTCGTGGGGCCGTTCAGCCCGGAGGCAGCCGGAGACTATGCCGCCGGTCCCAATCACGTGCTGCCTACCGGCGGAGCCGCCCGCCAACGCGGCGGTTTGAGCGTGAACGATTACCTGAAGGTGATTTCGGTGCAGCGACTGACGCGCCGGGCGCTGGCCGCGCTGGCTCCGTCGATAACCACGCTCGCGCGGGCCGAAGGCCTGGAAGCTCACGCCCGCAGCGTGGAGGTGCGGCTGTGAAAAGGCGAGGCTGCTGCACCTCCCCACGGCGCTGGCGCCGGGTAGGGCGAGCCCCCTGGTCCGCGCGGGTCCCCCTGGACCCGCTTCCCGACCGTGAAGCCATCGGTCTGCCGGCAAAAGGCCGGCCAGGGGGCCGTCCGCGGACCTGGGGGTCCGCCCTACCATGAAACCCAAGCTCCCCAAAGGCGCCGTGAAACCGCGCGCGGCGGTGGTTTCGATGGCGCCCTATTCACCCCCCACCGGCGGCCGCCTGGGCAAGCTGCGCCTGGATTTCAACGAGAATACGGTTGGCTGCTCACCGGCCGTGCTGGCCGCGCTGCGCGATCACCTGACGGGTGAACAACTGGCAGTCTACCCAGAGTACAGCGGCGCCCGCGAGGAAGTTGCCCGCCATTTTCGCGTTTCGGCGGAGCAGTTCGTCTTCACCAACGGCACCGACGAAGCCATCCAGGTTTTCCTCAACACCTATGTCGACGATGGCCAGGAAGTGGTGCTGCTCAAGCCTTCCTATGCCATGTACCGTTTCTACGCCGAAGTGGCTGGCGCCAAGCTGATGGAGATCGCCTTTGAGGCGCCGGCGATGGAGTTCCCGCTGGACAAGTTACTGGCCGCGATCACGCCCCAAACCCGCGCCGTGCTCATCGCCAATCCCAACAACCCCACCGGCACGGGCGTTTCCGAGGCCGCGCTCGACCGGATTCTGCGACGCGCCCGCCGCGCGGTGGTGCTCATCGACGAGGCTTACTACGAGTTCTCCGGCGTGACCATGCTGGGCTCGCTCGACGCCCAACCCAACCTGTTCGTGTGCCGCACTTTTTCGAAGGCGTTCGGAATGGCCGGGATGCGCCTGGGCTGCCTGTTCTCGCATCCGGTCAATATCCAATACCTGCACAAAGCCCAGTCACCCTACAGCGTGAATTCGCTGGCGGTGGAAGCCGCCCGCGCGGCGGTGGCCGATACACGCTATCTCGAAAACTACGTCACTGAAGTACTGGCGGCACGCGAACTGCTATCAGTGGGACTCGAAAAACTGGGCGTGCCCTACGTGCCCAGCTCGGCGAATTTTGTGCTGGGGTATTTCGGCTCGCGCGCCATCGAGATTCGCGACGCCCTGCGCGGCCGCGCCATCCTGGTCCGCGACCGCAGCTATGAAGCCCCCGGCGCCGTGCGCATCACCGTCGGCACCCGTGAACAAACCGCCCTCCTGCTGGCCGCCCTGGAAGAGGTCTTGAGCAGATGAGCCAACCCATTCTCATCTTCGACATGGACGGCGTGCTGGTGGACGTCGCCGAATCCTACCGCGAAACCATCGCCCGCACGGTGGAGCATTTCACCGGGGCCGCGCCCACCCGCCAGCGCATTCAGGAGTTGAAAAACCAGGGCGGCTGGAATGACGACTGGAAACTCTCGCACCACCTTGTAACCGTGGCGGGCGTGGAAGCCGGCTTCGAAGAAGTGACGGCGCATTTCCAGAAGCTGTTCCACGGCAACGGGACGGACGGCCTGATTCTGCGCGAACGGTGGGTGGCGCGGCCGGGCACGCTCGAAAAGCTGAACCAACGGTTCGGATTCGCGCTTTTCACCGGCCGGCTGAAATGGGAGGCCGAACTCACGCTCGCCCGCTTCGCGCCACACTTTCGCTTTGATCCCATCCTGGGCATGGACGAAGTGAAAGAAGGCAAGCCCGCCCCCGAAGGCTTGTTGACGATCGCCGCGGCGCACCCCGGCGCCAAGTTGTTTTATGTCGGCGATACGGTGGACGACGCCCGCTCCGCTCGCGCCGCCGGCGTGCCTTTCATCGGCGTCGCCGCGCCCTCGAACCCGCTCTATCTCGACCTGGTTTTCCTGTTTCAGGAACACGGCGCCTACGCGATTGTCGACGATATCAACTACCTGGAGGAGGTGTTTGCCGAATGAGCCGGCCGAGACGCGCCACTATAAGCCGCCATACCAAGGAAACCCGCATTCAGGGCACGCTCGCGATCGAAGGCCGCGGCCGCTACGAAGTTCAAACCGGCATTCGCTTCTTCGACCACATGCTGGAACTCGTCACCAAACATGGAGGATTCGATTTGAAGCTCCACGCCGAAGGCGACCTGGACGTGGATCAGCACCATACCGTGGAGGATGTGGGCATCGTGCTGGGGCAGTTGTTCGCCCAGGCGCTGGGCGACCGCAAGGGCATCAATCGCGCCGGCTATTTCGTGCTGCCCATGGATGAGACGCTGGCGGTGGTCGCGGTGGACCTGGGCGGACGCCCGGCGCTGGTCTACGAGGACCTCGTGCGAGTGCGGCTGGTGGGCGATCTGCAAACCGAGCTGGTGGAGGATTTCTTCGGCGGCTTCGTCAATCACGTCGGCGCTAATCTGCACGCCAAAGTACTTTACGGCCGCTCCAGCCACCACAAAATTGAAGCGATCTTCAAGTGTTTTGCGCGGGCCATGAAGTACGCCTGCTCGAAGGACGCGCGGCTGAAAGACCAACTGCCGTCCACCAAGGGGCTGCTATGATTACGATCCTCGATTACGGAGCCGGCAATCTGCGCAGCGTGCAGAACACGCTGGAAGAGCTGGGGTGCGCGTTCCGGCTGGTGCGCGATGCCGCCGGTCTCGAAACGGCGGAAAAAATCCTGCTGCCGGGCGTGGGTCACTTCGGCCAGATGATGCGCGCGCTGGACGAGCTGGGCGTGCGCCAGGCGCTGGTCGCGCGCATCCGCGCCGGCGTCCCGTTCCTCGGCATCTGCCTGGGCTTGCAGGCCCTGTTCGACTCGAGCGAGGAAGCTCCCGAAGCCCGCGGCTTGGGCATCTTCCCCGGCACGGTGCGCCGCTTCGCGGCCGGCGTCCGCATTCCGCACATGGGCTGGAACGAGCTCGAAGTCAGCCCCGATTCGAAGCTGGCCCATGGCCTGACGGTGCGGCCGTACGTCTACTTCGCGCACAGCTACTACGTGCCGGTGGACCCGCGCGCCGCCGCCACCTGCACCTACGGCGTGCCCTATACGGCGGTGCTCGAAGCCGGCCAGGTTTTCGGCGTGCAGTTTCATCCCGAGAAATCCGGCGCCGTCGGATTGCACATGGTAAGGAATTTTGCGTCATGCTGAGCGGCGCTTGTAAGCCATCGTGGCGCACGCACTCTTGCGTGCCGCGTCGAGTCTCTACTCGACGCAGGTGCGGCAAGGGAGGCGTGCGTCGAGACGAGTCTCGACGCGTCACGCAAGAGTGCGTACGCCACATTTTCCGGAGTTTCGCCCATGCTAGCTAAACGCATCATCCCTTGTCTGGACGTCACCGCCGGCCGCGTGGTGAAGGGTATCCATTTCGTCAACCTGCGCGACGCCGGCGATCCGGTGGAGCTGGCCGACCGTTACAACCGCGATGGCGCCGACGAACTGGTATTTCTCGACATCACTGCTTCCTCCGACGCGCGCGACATCATGGCCGACGTCGTTGCCCGCACCGCGCGCAAGGTCTTCATCCCGCTGGCGGTGGGCGGCGGTATTCGCGGCGTCGCCGATGCGCGCCGAATCCTGATGTCCGGCGCCGACAAAGTTTCGGTGAATACGGCCGCCGTTCGCCGCCCGGAGCTGATCACCGAACTCAGCCTGGAATTCGGCGCCCAGGCCGTCGTGCTGGCCATCGACGCGCGGCGGAAGGCTCCCGGCCAATGGCACGTCTATACCCGCGGGGGCCGCGACGATGAACGTATCGACGCTGTCGCCTGGGCCGCCCGCGGCGAGCAACTGGGCGCCGGCGAGATCCTGCTGACCTCCATGGATACCGATGGCGTGCAGGACGGCTTCGATTGCGCCCTCACCCGCGCTGTCTCCGAAGCTACCCGCATTCCGGTCATCGCTTCCGGCGGCGCCGGCAAGCCCGAACATTTCGTGCGCGTGCTTACCGATGGCTGCGCCGACGCCGCCTTGGCCGCTTCCATCTTCCATTACGGCACCTACACCGTCAATCAGCTTAAGGAAGAATTGGACCGGCGCGGCGTTCCGGTGAGGCCGGCATGATTTTCCCCTGCATCGATCTGATGGATGGCAAAGTCGTCCAACTGGTGCAGGGTCGCGAAAAAGCCTTGGAGGCCGATTCGCCCGAAGCCATGCTGGAACGCTTCGCCGCCTTTCCCGAGATTCAGGTCATCGATCTGGACGCCGCCATAGGCCGCGGCTCCAATGACGAGCTGGTGCGCATGATAGCCGGCCGCGCGGCGACCCGCGTCGGCGGTGGAGTCCGAAGCCTCGAGCGGGCCCGTGTCCTGGTCGAACAAGGGGCCCGCAAGGTGATCGTGGGAACGTCGGCCTTCACCAAGACCGGCGTCAATGAACCGCTGCTCGCCGCCATCCGCGATGGCATCGGCCGCGAGCGCCTCATCGTCGCGCTCGATTCCAGAGACGGCCGCATCGTCGTCGAAGGTTGGCGCCAGTCCACCGATTTCACCGCCGCCGGGATGTTGCGCTCGCTCGAACCTTATTGTTCCGGTTTCCTCTGCACCTACGTGGATAAGGAAGGCATGATGCAGGGGACCGACCTCGAATGGTTTCGCCGTCTGCGCGCCGCAACCGCGCTGGAGATCACCGCCGCCGGCGGCATCACCACCCTCGACGAAGTCCGCGCCCTCCTGGCAATGGGCGTCCACGCAGCCTTGGGCATGGCCATCTATACCGGCCGTTTGAGCCTGTCCGACCTGGCCGCGCTGCAATAGGACAGTCGGCCCGGCCGTGGTTTTGCAGAGGCCATCATTCCGCGCCGCCCGCCGGAGGTTCCACCTGCTCCGCCACCGCGCTTTCGACGACAGTTTCCGGCGGCACCGTACGTCCCTCCAGCCATTTCGGATAGCGGCCCAACCACAAACCGAAAATAAAGTGCGCGATCAGCGTCGGCGTTTCCGCATATTCGTAGGCCACCAGCGGCAGCACGTGGCGATAGATCAGCCGATACGCCACCACGTACCAGGCCAGCGCCACGCCCAGCGCCAGCAGGCGCACGCGGTGCGAGCCGATCCGCCCGCCGGTCGAGGCGGCGAACACCGCACCCAGCGCGCCGTAGATAGCCACGTACACCGCCAGCCCCGCCAGCGTGGAATAGCCGAAATCGTCCCGCCAGCCGGTGCCCGGATAGAAGGCGCCGGCCATCAGGTTTTCGGCTGCCCAGAAGCTTCGCCCCCGCCACGTGGAGACGATTCCCAGCCATCCCATCATCCATCCGGCGCCGGTTACGCCCCGCGCCAAGCCGGCTACCCAGCGGGGGATCGGATGCGTGGGAGCAACCTCTGTAGCATGACACATCGATTTCAGCCTATACTGACCATAGCGTAAGCCGAAAGGCAAAGCCAGAAAAGGCCAAAGCAAAGTACATGAGAAAAGTGGTAGTCGAGTAGTGGAACGCCATGTAGT
>JBEKZL010000344.1:0-7820 GCA_049509915.1 Bryobacteraceae bacterium
GTCAGGTAGGCCGATTTGCGAGCCTCCGGATCGCTCACGGAGAACTTGCCGCCTTCCTCCCCCAGCAGCGCCACGGCCTGCTGCGCGCGCGACCACGCCAGCACCGGCCGAACATCCAGCAACTGCCGCGCGTCGCTCTCGCACAGCCGGACGCGCTCCTCCACGTCCAGCGCCTCTTCTTCCAGGCACTTCAACAGTCCCGCGGGAACCAGTGGATAAGGGCGCTCGTCAAACGTGAGCATCGCTTCCGCCGCCGTCCGCGCCCCGTCCGATGGGCTCACTTCCAGCCAATACAGCCGCTCCGCCGGCCGGCTCAGCGCCACCCGAAGCTGGTCGATGGCCAGCCGCTTGGTCAGGTCTTCCACCTCGATGCCGCGTCCGCGCTCTCGGGTGCTCGTCACCCGCTCGATGGCCCGGCCCGCGTCCAGCACGCACACCGACTGAAAATCCAGCCCCTTGGCCTCGAACGTGGTCAATATCCGCTCGCGCAGTTGCGGCGGCACGTATCCCGGAACATCGTCCCCCAACGCGATCACCGCCAGCCCCGCGCGCTCCGTCAACGCGGTCAGCAGTTCTTCCAGTTCCTCGCCCGGCCTGGCCACGCAATACACGAGCTGGTCGCCCGCATTGGCGTCGATATCCGCCACTCCAGCCCCGCCCGGCCGTTCGTGCTTGGAGATCGCCCCGTACAGGTCCCACACGCGGTTCACCAGCATGGCGATACGCCGCGGGCTGCGCAGATTCGTCTGCAGCTTGGTCTCGACCGGCGTGCCCAGCCGGTGATGGATGAGGTCTTGAAACCAGCCCCACTCGAAATCCGTGGGACGCACCGTCTGCGCTTCATCGCCCGCCACCAGGACCACCGGCTTATGAAGCGAGGCGGCCAGTTCCACCATCGCCAGAGCCTCGATGGGGGTCAGGTCCTGCGCTTCGTCGAGAGCGATGCAGTCGTACCCGGCGAATTCTCCCGCACCCTTCGCGCGGATGCGCTCCACCGCCTGCCACGCCAGGTCCAGTTCCGGGAAAAACTTCCGCTCCAACGCCGCGGCTCCCCGCTTGCGCAGCGTTTCCGCCACCTCCACCACCGCCTCTGCCGCCGTGCGCCCGAGCGACCGCTCCCGCATCTCGCGGTATTGGCGCGCCGAAATCCGGCGGTCCGGAACCGCCGGGAACCGGCCTACGGCAAACGGCAGCGCCGCTCCGACCAGATGGGCGTGCATCTCTTCGTAGAGTGCGCCCTTCTCGTTCAGCCAAGGCCCCAGAATCGAGGTCGAGAAGCCCGAAATCTCTTTACAGAATGCCGCCCGCGTCTGTGGCCCCGGCTGGAACGGCGCCTCGCTCCCCAGCACGTCTCGCAGAAATTGCGCGTAGGTCGACACGCTAAACTTCTTGGACGCCGGAACGAACTTGTCGAAATGGTCGCGCGCCAGCGCCGCCAGTTCCGGCGAATACGTCACGTATAGAATGCGTTCGGTCCCGGCCACGTCCGCCGCGTGCCACAACGCCGTGGTCTTCCCGGATCCCGGAAATCCCTTCACGATGCGGATCTTCTGCCGCGCCCGGGCGAATCGTGCCTGGTTCTGCGTCCACGGCTCCGGAACGTAATCCGCGCGCCGCAGGTCCTGCACATCCACCCGCAGATAGCTCTCGCCGAGCGAGTGCGGATTCAGCGGCCCGTGGTCGTCGTGATGGCGGATGTCGCGCAGGAAAATCGAGCCCTCCGGCGCGGTTTCGAAATCTGCCGACGCCTTGAGCGGCACCGCCCCGCGGGGCGCCCACCACGCGTAGAAATGGCTGCCATGGCTGCCGCCCAGAGGCGATCGCCGCCAGCCGCGATTCTCGCCTTGCGTCGGCTTGTAATACTGGCGGCCGAGATCCACCAGAAGCCGGTGCATGAGCAGCGCCGCGCGCCTCCCCACCGTACTGGCGCGGTTCTGCTCCATTTTCTCCAGGAACTCCTGGTGGCAGAAGATGGGATTTCCCGGCCGCGCGGGCGGCAGGTCCTCGTAAAGTCGGGCTTGAACTTCGGGGCCGAGAGACATCGGAAACTACAGCATTGCACAACATCGCCCCGGAGTGACTGCGCCGAACCGAAAAACCGGGTGCTTAACCGATTCGAGTCCCTGCTCAGTAAGCGACTGCAAACATGCGCTGCCTTGTAACCGGGTTGCGATGGCGAGCGAGCGGTTTGCGCGCTTGAACTGCGAAATCCCTGGATCGGGTAGGCGCACCCGCTGAAAAACGGCCGGGTGTGCATAGCGACTGGTCCAAACGCGCTACGCCTTGAAAAACAGATCATGCACGGCTTCTTTAACTCAGAGTTCACCGAGATCTACGCCGATTACCTGGTGAAGAGCGTTCAAGCGTACGCGGGGCTGGGCATCCCGATTCAATACCTGACGGTCCAGAGCGAGCCCGCCACGGGCGGCGACCGCGCCACTCCGGCGGCGATGTGGACCTGGGAGCAGGAGCGCGACGTGCTGCTGGCGTTTTCGCCCGCAGCCGCCCGTTTCAGTCGACGCAATCGCCAGGCTCGTTGCGGCTTACTGCGATGTGGGGCTGGCATCCTGCGCGCCGGTCGTTTACCGTGTAGGGACGGTTGTCAATCGTCGGCGGGTTACCAACGCGCCCGACAGAAAGTGGGCCACCTCATTTTCCTTCAGGGCTGGAAATGCGAGGCGGCATCAGGAGTTCGGAAGTCTCGACGCGGCCTCCGCGCCACGTTTACCAGTTGCGACGCAGGTGGTAGTGCCGGCCG
Organism: Bryobacteraceae bacterium; assembly: GCA_049509915.1. Classification (GTDB taxonomy): domain Bacteria; phylum Acidobacteriota; class Terriglobia; order Bryobacterales; family Bryobacteraceae; genus JBEKYD01. The sequence continues at coordinate 2,759 of JBEKZL010000344.1, forward strand.
CGCCACTCGATGTAATGGCCGAACGCGGAGCCGGCCAGAGCCAGCAGCCAGAGCCAGGTAGCCACCGGCGACAGCGCGGCATGAGTCCATCCCCAGCGCCGGAACCATTTCTCGTGGCCGGGCAGGCAGGCGCGGGCCAGCCTGGCTCGCTCGTACGCCTTCCATATCCCGGGGATGAGCTGCACCGCCAGAGCCGCCAAAGCCAGCCGGTGGCCGCGTCCGATCGCAATCGCCGATGCCACCATCGCTGCCGCGCAAAACACGTGCGCCGCAAGGCCCGGCCACCACAGCCGCGGGCAATAAACGCGCGTCAGCAGCAGTTGCCGCCGCGTCCACCCGAACAAGCCGCGCGCCGTGATTGGCTCGTGCGAAGCGGCCATCGCTCCCGGCGCATACGCGATACCGAGTCCGGCAGTGCGCAAGGCCGCCGTCAGCGCGTAATCGTCGCTCACCGCCTCGCGCCAGTAATCCGGCACTTTGGTTTCAAAGTAGGTACTTTTTAGAATGGCCATCGAGCCGCCCCAGGCGAACGGGCAGTTGCCCGCGCCCAGCATGCCCGCGGAAACCGCGTCCCAGACCGAGCGCAGCAATGACCAGAATCCCCAGCCGCGCGCCGGGCCGGAAGCTTCGGGCAGAAACCAACGGTAGCCGGTGGAGGCACCCACGCCCTCTTCATTCAAGGGCGCGGCCAGAGCGCGCAGCCAGCCGGGCGCGACCCGCGCGTCGGAATCGGCGAATGCCAGCAACTGGCTGGAGATTCGGCTGGCGCGCACCGCCGCCGCCAGGTTCCGCACCTTTTCGCTGCTGCCGCTATCGCCGGGAGTGCGCGCCAGCACGACCCGCACCCGCGCAGGCAGCACCCCGGCGGGTATGTCGGCGGCGCATTGGGCCACAAGCATGAGCTCGAAATCCGGATAGTCGAGCGAGGCCAGCGCCGCCAGGTTCTCCCGCAGACCGCAATCCTCGCCCTTTACCGGGACGATCACGGTGGCAGGCGGGAATTCTTGCGGAGCTTCTCTCAAACGGGAACGAATGTAGCGCGCCCTCGCCGGTGCGTTGCGCACCGAAAGCGCCGCCAGCAATAACGCGGGTCCTACCCAGAACCAGTACCAGAACACTAAGCGTCAGGATAGCGCGGCGCACGCGAAGAAGTCGTCGCGGCGGGGGTCAGGCGTTGTAAGCCAGCGCGATCAGGACGATGGCGGCGATGTACGACGCGAACATCAGCTTGAGAAAGGTCCACGCCTTGCGGTCCGCGCCGGCGAATTCCTTCCATACCACCACGCCCCATAAAGCCGCGATCATGGGCGCCGATTGGCCGATGGCGTAAGAGATCGGAACCCCAACCAAGCCGGCGGCGGAAAAATTCAGGCACATGCCGCAGCTCCACAGAATTCCCCCAAAAATGCCCAGCAGGTGGTTGCGCGCTCCCGCCCCGGGAAAACCGGCAAACGTCACCGGCGGCCCAACCAGCGGATGCTTCATGAAGTAGATGTTCACCACGAAGCAGCAAGCCAGCGCACCGCACGCGAACAGCACCATCACGCCATAGGGTGTCATGGCATGGCCGGCTGTCATCGACCGGGTGACAAAGGGCGCGAAAGTGCCCATCAGCAGTCCGGAAACGACATTGACGATAATCCCCTTCCGGGACACCGCCGCGCCCGCCGCGGTGAGTCTCCGATACGCCGCCGCGTCGAACAGAATTGCCGCCACCGCCAGCACCAGACCGGCGCCCAGGTAAGCCGCGTTACCCTTCGGCTGCAAAGCGTAGCTCAACAGGACGCCCTCCACCACGGCAATGCCGATGGCAATGGGGAAGGCGATCGCCAGACCGGCGATATCGATTCCCGCCACCAGCAGCAGGTTGGCGGCATTAAAGATGATACCCGCCACCGCCGCCAGGGCGATGTTCGAAGTATCGGTGGCGCGCAGGTTGACGAGGAAACTTTCGCCGGCGCCGCCCGTGCTGCCGAGCGTGAAGGCGAACGCCAAAGCGCAGATCAACACGCCGATAATGTAGTCCCAATAGAACAGCTCAAAGGGATAGCGCCTGGTGCCCTTGTAGGTATTGGCCCATGACCCCCAGAACACGGCCGTCAGGATGGTCATCAACAACGCGGTTGAAAATGAACCAGGTGTGTACATAGAACAGCTTTCAGCGGTCAGCGATCAGCTTCATTTTTCATCTTTCTGGCGATCAGAAAGGCCAGCTCCAGCGATTGTTCGTAGTTCAGGCGCGGGTCGACTTCGGTTTCATAGGCGCGCGCCAGGTGGCTCTCGGTAGGAACGCTCGCCCCGCCGATACACTCGGTCACGTTTTCGCCGGTCAGCTCGATATGCACGCCGCCGAGCTGCTGGCCGAAGGCGCGGTGGATTTCAAAAGCCTGCTCCACCTCGCGATAGATATCCTCGAAGCGCCGGGTCTTGACGCCGCCGGCGGTAGTTTCGGTGTTGCCGTGGACGGCGTCGCAGATCCATGCCACGCGGCCGCCTTCCGCCCTCGCCGCTTCGATCAACCCCGGCAGCCCGTCGGCGATCTTGCTGGTGCCGAAGCGGTGAATCAACGCGAGGCGTCCCGGAGTCCGGTCGGGATCGAGCGCTTCGAACCAGCGCGCCACCCGCTCGCGCGTGGTTGCGGCGCCCACCTTGATGCCGATGGGATTGGAAATCCCGCGCAGGTATTCGATATGCGCGCCGGCCGGGTGGTTGGTGCGCAAGCCCACCCAGGGGAAGTGCGTCCCCAGGTTGAACCAGCCGGCGCGGCGCGGCACCTGGCGGGTCTGGGCTTCTTCGTAGGCCAGGTGCAGGGCTTCGTGGGAGGTAAAGAAGTTGATGCGGTCGGTCTCTCCGGCCCGCACGCCCAGCACGTGTTCCATGAAGCGGAGGGATTCGCCGATGGTTTCGACGGTGCGATGGTACTCGGCCGCCAGCGGCGAGTGCGCGGCCCAATCCAGGTCGAAGTATTCCGGATGGTGGAGGTCGGCAAAGCCGCCCTTGATGAGCGCGCGGATGAAGTTCAGCGTCAGCGCGGAACGCTCGTAGCCGCGCAGCAGGAATTGCGGGTCGGGCGTCCTGCCTTCGGCGGTAAACTCGGAGCGGTTGATCAGGTCGCCGCGGTAGGCCGGGAGCGTCACCCCTTCGCGCGTTTCCAGGTTCGAAGAGCGCGGTTTGGCGTACTGCCCGGCGAAGCGCCCGATGCGCGTCACCGGCCGCTTGGCACCCACCACCAGCACCAGGCTCATCTGCAGCAGGACTTTGAGCAGGTTGGCGATGCGCGGCGACTGGCAATCGGCAAACCGCTCGGCGCAATCGCCGCCGTGGAGGATGAAGCGTTCCCCGCGCGACGACTCGGCCAGTTCCTCCCGCAGCAGCAGAATCTCCCAACTGGTCACAAGCGGCGGCAGCAGGCGCAGTTCTTCCAGCACCCGCTCCACCGCCGCCGAATCGGGGTAATCCGGCTGCTGCAGCGCTTCACGGCCGCGCCAGGAGCGCGGCGTCCATTCGGAAATTTGCGGCAGGCTGGAAATCGGCATGCAGTCTACGGTAACACGCGGTTTTCGTGACGCGCGCACTCGTGCGTGCCGCGTCGAGACTCATCTCGACGCCCGTGCTCCGGCGGGAAACCCACCCCGCTGTGCGACGTCCCTGCTGGCCTCTCTCTATCGTTCCAAGATCTTCTCCACCGCCTTGGCCAGCGCCCGGAACTCTTCGTGGGCCGTCGAACCGGGTGCGTACTCGGCCACGGTCAACCCTTGCGCCACCGCTTCGGCCACTACCACCCGCAGGCAGATGGGCGGCAGAACCTTCTTGCCCATTTGCTCCAGCGACGACGCCAGCGTCCGTCCCAAATTCGTGCTCATGACCACTCTCGCCAGCGTCCGTCCCAAATTCGTGCTCATGACCACTCTGGACGGCACGAACCGCACCCGCGGTTTTTTCGAACGCCGCTCCGCTCGCGCCTTCAGTGCCAGCGACAGCGCTTCTTTCAAGGCAAACAGGTCGAGCGGCGACGGTCCGCAGGGCAGCAGCACCAGGTCGGCGGCCAGCGCCGCCTGATAGGCGATCTCGGGGTCGCCGGGCGGGGTGTCGATCAGCACCACATCGGTTTCCTTCGCGGCCGCGCGCGCACGGGCCCGCAGATCGCCGGTGGGCGCCACCTTTTCCACCACGCGCGAGAGCAGTCCCTGGCCCTCGGCGGCCCACGCCGCCATGCTGTGTTGCGGATCGGCGTCCAATACCAATACGCTGCGGCCCTTGGCGGCGAATTCGCCCGCCAGATTGCCGGCCACGGTGGACTTGCCCACGCCACCCTTGCGCCCGCTTACGGCAATGATTGCCATAAAGAGTACTATAGGCGATTTTGGCGGCACGGGCCGGAAATTTGAGCCGTTCCGCCCGCCGATCGGGCGTATATGGGCATGACGAAGCTGATTCTTCTTTCCGCGCTTGCGGTGCCCGCGATCTGGGCGCAGAGCCATGTCGCAGCCATGTCGCCTGCGATCTGGTGCACCAGGGCGAAGCCAACCAGTTGCTAGGCGGCGAGGCGATGCAGATTAAAGTCGGTCCCCTGGGCTGCGGCTACTCGGTGCGCACGCCCGGCACCCGCCTGACGATTACGCTGGTCGACGTCGGCTCTACCGTGAAGGACTTTTGGGCGGGGATGAAGGCCCAGTCCGCCAAAAGAGGATTCCTGGTAGGCGACGAACCCGGCATCGGCGCCGCAGCCTATGCCGAAATGATCAAACGCAGCGCCCAAAGCTCCTCCGGCAAAGCCGGCTTCGTGGTGGTGAAGGGCGAAACTCTGCTGCAGATCTTCGTCACCGATGCGGCCGAAAAAGAAGACTTCGCCGGCAAGAAAGAGACGCTGGATAAGTTGCGCCCGCTGGCGAAGAAGGCGGCGGACAGGATTTAGGGAGGGAGCGTCATCCGGAGCGCAGGAAGGCACGCAGGTCCTTCATGAGCAGCATGAGGCGCATTTCATCGGCCGGTAGCGGACTGAATCCGAAGCGAAGGTAAAATGAGCGCGCAGCGGCGTCGATCGCCTGCACCAGCACGGCAC
>JBEKZL010000345.1:0-6617 GCA_049509915.1 Bryobacteraceae bacterium
CGGGAAACCGGAATGGGTTGTGGAGCGGGAGGGCCGAACGGGCCGTGGGAGACTTTTAGAGGAGAGCGAAGTAGCAGGTCGGGAACGTTGACCCTGGGATGGAGGCTTTCGAGAGGGAGCAATCGTTCGAGGCGAGCGAAAGGCCGTTACGAGCGAAGGGACCCGGCGGAGAGAGAAAGCAAAGGCTGCGGTGAGCCGTAAGGCGGCGAAGCAAGGGGTGGAGAAAACGCCCCGGGTGGAGCCGAGCGGCGAATCGCCCGGTGCTCTCCGGCGCACAGCTTAATGCCGCGCATGCCGGTGGTAAGCAAGGCAGAGGATCGGATCACTTGGAACCTTTTTCTTTTTGCGGGGAAGTGAACCTCATCACCACGCCGATCTGAGGCTGGTCACCAACACCACCAGCACAATCGACGTGCAAACCACATAGGTGCGTCGCGCTCCAGTGCAAACGCCACCAGCGAGAACACCACCCGCGCCACAGGCGTCCCAATCAGAAGCAAGATGCCCGCCAGAATCAGGGCTTCCGGTCCCGGCAACGCCGTTACCATGCGCCGGCTTTGGATCGCCGGTACGAAATGCCGGTAGTTGGGAACCGTCTTGCCTGCCGCCAGGTACCAAACGCCGCCCGCCGCCACCAGCCCGGCCGCCAGTGTGACGCCCCAACGCAGCAGTTGGCCGACGATTTCCTCCAGTTTCTGATCGGTCACCGGAACCCTCCCGTAAAGGCGCTATACATCATTTCGATGGCCATCACTCCGATCACAGTGGCGAAAACCAAGCGCAGCGACCGCGTTCCGGCGCCGATCAGTTTCCGAGCCCCCGCAAGCGATCCGGCCAGCACGCCCAGCATCACGGGCATGGCGAGGCGAGGGTCGATGTAGCCCCGATGCAGGTAAATGCCCGCGCTGGCCGCCGCCGTTACGCCGATCATGAAGTTGCTGGTGGTGGTAGACACCTTGAATGGAACGTGCATGATCTGGTCCATAGCAATCACCTTCATCGCGCCCGAGCCGATTCCCAGCAGCCCGGAAAGCAGTCCGGCCGAAAACATAAGGGCGAAACCCGCTTTGACACGCCGCACTTGATAACTGATCGGCCCGGCCGGCCCGGGATAGCTGCTCCCCAGCCGGAGCCGCGACGCCAGCGGATCAGGCGTGGTCTCCGACGCGGCCGGCAGCGCGCGCATGGAATGCCAGGCCGAATAAAACAGCGCCAGCGCGAAGACCGTGGCCAGCTCGGGTGCCGGAATCACCGCCGTCAGGTGCGCTCCCAGCACCGCGCCCACCGTAGTCGCGATCTCCAGGAACACGCCCAGGCGAATGTTCGAGAAGCCTTCCTTGACGTACGCCGCCGCCGCGCCGGACGAGGTCGCAATCACAGAAACCAGCGCCGCACCCATGGCGTAATGCAGATCCACGCCCAGCAGCAGCGTAAGCGCGGGCGTAACGATCACGCCCCCTCCCAGGCCCGTCAGCGCTCCAACGAAGCCCGCCGCCGCGGACCTTCCGCCCAGCCTCACTGTAACGGGCGCGAAATCACGCAGGCGTTAATGCCTCCGATGCCCATCGAAAGTTTCCCCGCCAGGCCGTCGGGAAATGTGCAGGCTTGATCGAAAACCACCCGGTCGTGCAATTCGCGGATGGCCGGATGCATTTCCGCTTCGGCCAGCGGAGTCGGAAATAGTTCCCCTCGCTGGTAGCCCAGGTATTGCGCCGTGAGTTCCCACCCGCCCCCGGCGCTCATGCCGTGACCGAAAGTGCCTTTGCGCGCTGTCACCAGTACGCCCCGCGGCAGCAGCGAGCGCACCGTTTCCATCTCGGCATAGTCGCCCGGCGTAGCGGTAGCGTGAAGGTCCCAGGTGCCCAACCCCTCGGCCGTTGCCGACGCCTTGGTTACCGCGCTCAACACCGCAGCCTTGGGGCCGTCGAGGGACGGGGTGATGATGTGGTGCGCGTCGGAAGTGACACCCACCGCTACCGGTTCCATGCCCAGCGCCTGGAAACCCTTCCCGCGCATATAGTCCAGGTCTCCCACGATCCAGATCACGGACCCACCCGCCACGTGCGTGCCCTTCAGTTGGGTCAGCGGCATGGATACCCGCCCGTCCGCCGCCATTACCCGCGCGCTGTAGAACGCCCCGACCGTCAACGGATGCGGCGGCGGGTCGGTGGCCCCCATCACCACCGCTTTGGCGTCGCCGCACTGGATGGCGCGCATGGCCAGTTGGAGCGCCACCCCGAAGGTGGAACAAGCCGCCACTGGTGCGAAAGCCATTCCGGTAATGCCGCCCAGGATCGATATCTGCGCCGCCGGCATATTGTGGATGTTCCAGATCAGGTTGGCTGACACTTTCCACGGCGGTTCCGGCGCGCGCCACTTTGCCTGCAGCCTGGTGCGCCGCTTTTCCTTGTCGCGAATGCTGTTGAGCTTGCCCGAAGCGATGTCACCCTCGATGCCGCCGCCATCGATTTCGGCCAGTTCGGCCAGGTACTCCACCAGTTCCGGAGAGCGAACCATCCAATACCGGTTCCAGTTCCGCTCGGCCGCGTCGCGATCGTCTCCGTCATCATAGGAAACCGTCCGCGGGTCCGGGGGCACATCGCCTTCCCGAGGCGCCCGATACTCCCGTAGCGCGCGATTGTTTTCCGGTCTGGCCCAGTGACGGTCCCACCGCTTCTGCGCCTCATACAGCGCCACGCTGGTGTCGTACATCGTGCCCAGGCTCCCTAAACCCGTGCCCACATAAACGTGACACTGTTCGCCCAGCGACTTCAGTTCCTGTTCCAATCCGGGATTCTGCTCCAGCGCCTGAATGAACGCGCCCACCGCGAACAGCGCGGGCAGATCGATTTTCTCCTTCAGGTTTTGATAATGCCGCGGGGCAAAACGCTGGCCGATCCACGGCTGATACTCTTCGAAGCGGAATTCCGGCTCTCCCACCAGAAAATTGTCCGGCCCAAAGCCGTTAAATGGCGACAGCCAGCTCTCCGAGCACCGCAGGTTCTTCTCGAAGGCGCTGATATTGGGTGACTTAGGAGCCACCACCCCCCACCCGAACACACCTACCCTGGCCGGGCTGGGTAAACTCTGACGCATCTTTCGAGCATACCGCGCTACCTATGTCGGAATTCGCCCGCCGAATCGCGCCGATGAACCCGGCCCTTGGAAAACGGCGCCCACCAAGCCATTGGTATTCCGTTTTGTTATGCATGCGCCGCGCGTGCGCACGAATTTACTATTCGCCCCTCGCCACCCGGCCGTGCAGAGCCGTATCGGTCACGTGCTGGTACTTGACGACCGTGCCGGCGCCGTTGAAGAACCAGAGGTGGCCTTCGCAAGGAAACTTGTATTGCTTTCAGCTAGCGACGTGGGTTACATCCATCGCGACTAGCGCGAAGACCTTGTTGCCGCCCTCGAAGAACGTGTGCGGCTCGAAGCGCTGAAAAGACAGGGGTGCCAGGCTCTCGAAGAAAGCCGGGATGTTCGCCGCGCCGCGCCGCGGCTGTAGCCACGGTATCGCCGGGTGTGGGAACTTCAGCGTCCCACTCGACGTTTTTCCGCCCGGACATCTTCACAGCGAGAAGCTCCGTATTGGTCTTTGAGGAGCACACGCAGGAGAAGGCATATGAAACAGGTCATCGTAGTTGGCGGAACCGGTTATATTGGAAGGCCGTTGATCCGGAAACTCCTGGCGGATGGGTTTCTCGTGACGGCGGTCGCCCGGCCCCGGTCGGAGGCTAAGCTTCCAGCCGGTTGCATTGTGATTACCGGTAACGCGCTCGATTCGCGGACCTATGACGATCGGATTCTTGCCGGTTCCACGTTCGCGCATCTGGTGGGGACGCCGCATCCCGCGCCGTGGAAAGCATCGGAATTTCGATCCGTCGATCTCGTATCCCTGGAACAATCCGTGACGGCGGGGCGGCGCGCGGGAGTCGGGCACTTCGTCTTCGTCAGCGTCGCGCACCCCGCGCCGTTGATGAGGGCTTTCATCGAAATCCGGATCAAGTGCGAGCGGCAGATCCGGGAATCCGGCCTGAATGCGACAATTTTGCGACCGTGGTACGTTCTCGGTCCGGGCCATTATTGGCCGTATATCCTGGTGCCGTTTTATAAGGCACTCGAAACGATTCCCGCAACAAGGGAAAGTGCCGTGCGTCTCGGAATGGTGACGCGCCCGCAAATGGTGAATGCCCTGGCTGCCGCGGTCGCATCGAGTGCCCCCGGAATTCGCGTCCTCGAAACGGCCGCGATTCGATTGTCGGGTTCAACGCACCAGGGGGGAGACGCGATCGCCGCTGAATCCGCTTCCACTGCGAAGCGGAATTGAACTCTACTGGAGGAACTCGTCGCGCCCGCTGTTGATCACGAGCAACAAACAACCTTCGCCGGCGGCGGTGGTGGCGCTGGAGTGGCGCGTGTCGGCGGAGCGAACCTCATAATCCCCGGTTGACAGTGTGTGATCGTCAAACACGATGTCCCCATCAAGGACATACAAGTGTTCCAGTCCTCTGTGGATATGCGCCGGGTAGAGAGCACCGGCCGCCACACGGACCAGAGAGGTAACACTCCTGGTGACCGGATCGACGAAGAGCCGCTTCACTTCAATGCCGGGGAGTGTCTTCCTCCAGCGGCCTTCCCCCGCTCGCAAAATCAGGTGAGCGGCTGGGGAGGGAACGGCCATCCGGCGCATCAGCGCTTCCCTGACCCGCGCGGGCGGTTTCGCATCCGGCAAGGTTGCGACCACACGTTCGGCCTCGGCCGCCGATACGGCGACCAGCAACTCCATCGAGGCGCGCACTTCCCCCCTGCACAGAGCGCAATGTTCCAGATGGAGTTCCCAGCGCCCGGCATCCGCTGGCTCGAGCAAGCCCAAACTGTACAAAGACGCCTGCTCGCGAAGGTCGTCGTTCAGCGCATCGTGTGCTGCTTGTGGAATAGTGTTCCCCATACGGCGCGAACCCTCAGGCGTACTCCCCAAGCGATTCCCGCAATTTGATCATCGACGACCGAATGCGTGTTTTTACCGTTCCCAGCGGCAGACCGAGATGTTCCGCCAGTTCGGAGTGGCTCAGACCCGAAAAGAAGGCAAGCTCCACGGCACGACGATTCTCGGCTGGCAGGCTGGCCATTGCCGCCCGCACCCTCTGGTGAAGCTGGCTAACCCCGGTTGCTTCCTCCGGATTGTTTCCGCTCGACGGCAAAGTCGTGTGCTCTACAATCGGCACTTCGCGGCGCTCGCGCGCGGAGCTCGCCCGAATCCGGTCAATGGCCCGACTCCGCGCCAGTACGATGAGCCACGAGGTCACGCTGCCCCGCGAATTCTCGAAACTTGCCGCTGTACGCCAAACCTGATTGTAAACGTCAACGGTGACCTCTTCGGCATCCTCTGGCCTCGAGAGCACTCTCAAAACCACACCGTAAACCGGCGGCGACGACTGATCATAAAGCGCCGACAGAGCACTCTCATCGCCGTTGGCACACCGCCGAATAAGTCCCTCCCATTGGGAGCCGGACGCTGGGGTCCGGAATCCCTCCTCACCACTAGATACATGTGAATCCCCTCGCGTGGATTCATTTATTCTTACGCGTCCCCGTTAGGTCGATGCTTTCGACCGAATCAAGCACCAAGAGCCTCGTAACGGCCCCTATCCGGCATTGACCAAATGCTATCACAGCCCGTCGTCGATGGTTTAGGGTGCCTAACCGATCCGGGGAAGTCCGCGTGTTCATCTGTGGCTCAAAACCAGCCCAACCCGCTGACACGCCACCTGCGTTCGTCGACGCAATTGCATCCATCCGTGGTCCATGTTCAAGTAGAGGAAGTTGGAGGTTTTCTTGCTGCGCCGAATCGTATGGATGCTCACTGTAGTCCTGCTCGTAGGTATGGCCACGCCCCAGGAGCAACCCCGCGACACCGTCGTCCGTGCGACCCTGGAAAACGGTCTGCGGGTGGTGATTGTGCCCGATCCGCTGGCCCCCGTCGTCACCGTGGAGGAGAACTACCTGGCGGGCGGCAACGAAACCCCCGCGGGTTTCCCGGGAATGGCCCACGCTCAGGAACACATGGCGTTTCGCGGGTGTGCCGGGCTTAGCGGGGACCAGATCGCCGCGATCTATGCGCAACTGGGCGGCAGCAACAATGCGGATACCCAGCAAGGCGTAACTCAGTATTTCGCCACCGTGCCGGCCCAGGATCTGGAAGTTGCGCTGCGTCTCGATTCGGCCTGCATGCAGGATGTCGAGGACTCCGAGGAACAGTGGTTGGAGGAGCGTGGAGCGATTGAACAGGAGGTTGCGCGGGACCTGTCCAATCCCACCTACAAATTCATCACCCGGCTCAACCAGGATCTCTTCTCCGAAACGCCGTACGCGCACGACTCGCTGGGCACCAAGGCTTCCTTCGATGCCACCACCGGGGCCATGCTGAAGAAGTTCTATCGGGATTGGTACGCGCCCAACAACGCCATTCTGGTGATCGCCGGCGACCTCGATCCCGCCGCGACCCTTGCCAAAGTCAAGCAATTGTACGGGCCCATCGCGCGAAGGCCGCTTCCCGCGCGGCCGCCGATCCAGTTGCCGCCAGTCAAGGCGGACAGCTTCACGCTCGACAGCAA
>JBEKZL010000346.1:0-6592 GCA_049509915.1 Bryobacteraceae bacterium
TCAGCCGCTCCCCGTTCTGCATGCTGATGATCAATCCCTAGCATGCGGCTTCCCCCCTTCAGGCTCATCCTGCGTTAGAAACGCGCCCCCTCCCCAGGCTCATGCTGCGTTATACAAGACTTCGACGTAGACCTGGCCGAACGTCCTGTTATGATGAAGATCTCGCCTCATGATCGTTGAGTCCCGGACGGTAACCTTCGATTCGATTGCGCTGGATTCGGGCGCCACGCTTGCGCCGGTGGATGTGGCCTACGAAAGCTACGGAAAGCTGAACGCGGCCAGGTCCAACGCCATCCTGGTGCTGCACGCTTTTTCGGGCGATGCGCACGCCGCCGGCATCAGCCCGGAGACAGGCCAGCCGGGCTGGTGGGACAACATGATCGGGCCTGGCAAGGCCTTCGACACCAACCACTATTTTGTGATCTGCAGCAACGTGTTGGGCGGTTGCCGCGGCACCACCGGACCGTCGTCGCCCGACCCGGCCACGGGTTGCCCTTTTGCGATGAAGTTTCCAGTGATTACCATTTCCGATATGGTACGGCTCCAGAAGATGCTGATCGACCATCTGGAAATCCCGCGGCTGCTGGCGGTCACCGGAGGCTCGATGGGCGGCATGCAGGCGCTCGAATGGGCGGTGGCGTATCCGGACCGGGTGGTGGCCGCCATCCCCATCGCCACTACCACCCGCCACAGCGCCCAGCAGATCGCCTTCAACGAAGTCGGCCGGCAGGCCATTATGGCCGACCCGGACTGGAACGGCGGCGATTACTACGGCAAGCGGGCGCCGGCGCGCGGCTTGGCGGTGGCGCGAATGGTCGGCCACATCACTTACATGAGTGACGATTCCATGCGCGAAAAATTCGGGCGGCGGCTGCGGGACAAGGAAACTTTCAGCTTCGGGTTCGACGTGGATTTCGAGGTGGAAAGTTATCTGCGCTATCGCGGCAGCCAATTCGTCGGCCGCTTCGACGCCAACTCGTATCTGTATATCACCAAGGCCATGGATTACTTCGACCTCACCAACGGGCACGGCTCGCTGGCCCAGGCGCTGTCCGCTAGCGAAGCGCGCTTCCTGGCGATCAGTTTCACCTCCGACTGGCTGTATCCCAGCTACCAGTCGCAGGAAGTGGTGCGGGCGCTGCGCTCGCGTAACTGCGACGTGGCCTACGTCGAGCTGGAATCCAATTACGGCCATGACGCGTTTCTGGTGGACGTGGCCGGCCAGACCGACCTGGTGCGCGGATTCCTGGCCAGCACTCTCGAGAGAGTCGCATGACGACCACGGCGCGGACGCCTTTGAAAGCTCCATTCGTACGCGATCTGCTGGGCCGCGGCGACTATGCCATTATCGGTGAGATCGTGCCGGATGGCGCCAAGGTGCTCGACCTCGGCTGCGGCGAAGCCGAGTTGCTGGAGTGGCTGGCCGTTCACAAGGGCGTCGACGCGCGCGGCGTGGAAATCTCGGGGGAGAAGGTGAAACGCGCCATCGCCCGGGGCGTGTCGGTGTTTCAGGGCGATATTAATGAGGGCCTGGCGGATTATCCCGACGGCGCTTTCGACTACGTGATTCTCTCCCAGACCTTGCAGGAAACCCTGCATCCCCGCCAGGTGCTGCACGAGATGGCGCGGGTGGGGCGCCACGTGATCGTGGCTTTTCCCAATTTCGGCCATTGGCGCGTGCGGGTTTCCATGCTCACCAGCGGCCGGGCCCCGCGCACCTCCCTGTTTCCCTACGCCTGGTACGAGTCGCCCAATATTCACTTCCTTACCGTACAGGATTTCGAGGAACTGGCCGATCTGGAGGCCTTGGAGGTGGAGCGGCGCTACTTTCTCTCCGGACGTCGCAAGGTCGCCTGGATGCCCAACCTCGCCGCCGAAGTCGCTGTATTCCTGCTTCGCGCACCCAGGGCCTGAGCCGCATCGCGCGGATGGGCGCGCCCCGCCCATAAAGCCCTTGCGCTTCTACATATCCCATGTCATGTTAGATATGTAGAAGACAGAGGTATTGCCGATGCAGCCCAGATCCGACCTCCCGCAAGGCACGCTGGACTTATTGATTCTGAAAGTTGTCGCGCTCGGGCCGGTGCATGGATACGCGATTGCGCAACGGCTGCAGCAGGTTTCGCGCGACGTGGTGCAGGTGCCGCAAGGTTCGCTCTATCCGGCTTTGCACCGTCTCGAAAACCGGGGGTTTCTGGCGGCGGATTGGAACCAGACTGAAACCGGGCGCGAGGCCAAGTTCTACCGCCTGACGCGGAAAGGGAAGGCGCAGCTCGAAACCGAAGCCGCGAGCTGGCTGCGGCTCACCGAGGCCGTCGGCTTGATCCTCAATATGTCCGAGGGAGGGACGAAATGAGGTGGTGGCAGCGGCTGCTGCACCGGAGTCAAATGGAAGACCAACTCGAAAAGGAACTGAGCTTCCATCTGGACGAGCACACGGCCGACCTGATGGCGCGCGGCCACGGCCCCGAAGAAGCCCAGCGGCTGGCCCGGCAGGCTTTGGGCGGACCCGACCAGGTGAAGGAGCAATGCCGCGATGCCCGCGGGACGCGCTGGCTGGAGGACCTGTGGCAGGACTTCCGCTACAGCCTCCGCGCGCTGCGCCAGCGGCCCGGATTCACCTCCGTTGCGCTGCTCACTCTCGGTTTGGGCACCGGGGCGACGACCGTCATCTGCACGGTGATCGACGGCGTCCTGCTCCGGCCGCTCCCTTACGCCCAACCCGGCCGGCTGGTTGCGCTCCAGGAACAGACGGATTGGAGCACCGAGTGGGGTAACCTATGGGCTTTCGCGTACCCCAATTTTCTCGATTGTCAGAACGGCAGCCGCGCCCTCGCCATGGCCGCGTGGCGACACACCGGAGGCACCCTGACGGCGGACGGGAAGGCCGAGTACGTCGACGGGAGGCAAATCTCGGCGGGGCTGTTTTCCCTGCTGGGCGTCACGCTGCCGCGCGGCCGGGCCTTTCGTCCCGAAGAAGACCGCACCGGCGCGGCGCCGGTTGCCATCGTCAGCTCGGCGCTATGGCAACGCCTCTACGCCGGGAATGCTGCGGCAATCGGCGCCCCGCTGACGTTCGACGGGAAGGCCTACACGGTTGTCGGGATTGCGCCTCCGGATTTCCGGTTGGATGGGGAAGCCGACGTGTTTACGCCGATCGGTCAAAGCACCGACCCCGCCATCAAGAACCGCGAGGCGCACCGGGTTGGGGCGTGGGCGCGGCTCGGGGACGGCGCCACGCTGGCCCAGGCGCAGGCGGAGTTGGCGGCGATTGGCCGGCGTCTGGCGGCCCAATACCCGGCATCGAACAAAGGGCGCACGTTCGTGGCGCAGCCGCTTCGTCCGGACGTGGGCGATGTCCGGTCCACGCTCTGGCTGCTGCTGGGCGCGGTAAGCCTGGTGATGGTGATCGCCTGCGTGAATGTGGCCAGCCTGCTGCTGGCGCGCGCGGTGTCGCGCGACCGCGAGCTTGCCCTACGCGTGGCGCTGGGGGCGGGCCGGGGCCGGTTGGCGCGCCAATGCCTGACCGAGAGCGCGGTCCTGGGGCTGGGAGGCGGGCTTCTCGGCATTCTGCTGGCAGCCATCGGGATCCGGCCGTTCGTGGCCATCTGGCCGGGGAATCTGCCGCGTGTGGAACAAGTGCAGCTCGATTGGCGGGTGTTGCTGGTTGCGCTCGCCACCTCGGGTGGGTGCGGTCTTCTTTTCGGGTTGGCTCCGGCCCTGCGCGCTCCGGCGCACGAACTGGAACGGACCCTTCGCGCCGGCGCGCGGGCGGTTTCGGGAAATTCCCGCCGGCTGCACGGCGCTTTTGTAGCCTCCGAGATCGCCCTGGCGCTGGTGCTGCTGGTTTGTGCCGGCACCCTCGGGCGCACCCTGCTGCGGCTGTCCTGGCTGGATCCCGGGGTGGACATTCGCAACGTTCTGACCGCCCGCATGGCGCTTTCGCCCGCTACCCTTCCCGACCCGGCGCGGACCCGCGCCGCCTGGCGGGACGTGCTCGATCGCGCGCGCGGCGTCCCGGGCGTGCAATCCGTCGCCATGGTCGATACCGTCCCCATGCGGGAAGGCAATAATGAGATCGGCTATTGGACCACGCCGGCCGAGCCGCCGGAGAACCAGCAGCCGCTCGTGTCGGCGACCAGCGTGACGCCGGATTATCTGAAGGTTATGGGCATTCGGCTCGTCCGCGGCCGGTTCTTCGACGATCGGGACCGTCTGGGCAGTGAGGGCGTCGTGGTGATCGACGAAGTGATGGCGCGGGAGGCGTTCCATGGGCAGGACCCCCTGGGCAAGCACCTCTGGATCGGCTTGGGCTCTGACCCGATGCGGGTGATCGGCGTGGTGGGCCATGTCCGGTACTGGGGCCTGGCCGGAGACGAAACGGCGCGCGTGCGGGCGCAGCTCTACTATCCTTTTGCCCAGGTGCCGGACAATCTTGTGCGCCGATGGTCGGAGCTCATGTCGATAGCGGTCCGCACCGGCACTCCACCGGCGACTGTGCTGGCGCCGCTGCGGCGGGAACTGCGTGGTGCTACCGGCGACCAGGTTCTCTATGAGGTCCATACGCTTGAGCGGTTGGCGCACGCGTCGCTCGCCCGGCAGCGCTTTCTGATGCTGTTGTTCGGCATCTTCGCGGCTCTGGCTTTGACGCTCGCGTCGATCGGCATCTACGGCGTGCTGGCGTACCTGACCGGCCGAAGGGTACCGGAGATTGGCGTGCGGATGGCGCTCGGGGCCAGTCGCGGCGGTGTGTTGCGGCTGGTATTGCGGCAGAGCCTCGGAATGATCTTCCTGGGGGTCGCGGCCGGCAGCGGCGCCGCCTGGGCGGCGGAGCGAGTGCTGGAGCGCGTGGTGGAAGGAGTCGAACCGGCCAGGCCAGCGGCTTTCGCGCTGACGATCGCCGTGCTGGTGGCGGCGGGCCTTTTGGCGAGCTTTCTGCCCGCCCGCCGCGCCAGCCTTGTGGATCCGGTGAAGGCTCTGCGGCAAGAGTAATACCGACAGACGCCGATAAAGAAATCGAAGGATTTATCGCTGTTTATCCGTGGCTTGAATTGGGTTTGAATTTTTCACGCAGAAAATTCAAGAACCGCCATTTGGGGTCGATAAGACGGATGGAATTGTAAAATGACGAGTCTTTCCACGTCTTTAGACGGGATGAACCAGGCTATCAGCAGCCTGAACTCAACCGCTAATCGCATCGCGCAAACCGGCTCTACTCCGGCCGGTTCTGCAAACCCGAACTCCAACTCGAACGCCATCGGGGGCGATACCGTCAGCCTCAGCAGCGACGCGGTGTCGCTGCTGAATGCCAGCAACAACTTCGACGCCAATGCCAAAGCTGCCGCAGTGAGCGACCAGACGACGCGCTACGCGCTCGATATGTTCGCCTGAGCGGCTACAACTTGGGCGCGTAATAGCCCGTACGGGCACGAACGATGAGGTCTTTGCGGCCCTTCACGCGAAGCTGGATGGGGTGCCAGAGGCCATCGGTCACAAGCGGCTCGGGCCGGTACAGAATGTTGTACTGGTGGCGCAGCTCGTTGGATATATTCTCGAACGACTGAGCCATGTCCTCCACCTTGAACGGGAAGAAGGCGCGGCCACCGGTCTCGGCGGCGAAGTACTTTAGAATCTTATCGCCGTCGGTTTCCGCACCGCTCGAATTGGTGGAAATGGGGTAGAGCACTACATCGGCTTTTTGCGCCATCTCGAGTGCCTGGTCGCGAGTGTAGTAGCTCTCGTTATCGTCGCCATCGCTGACGATCACGATGGCGCGGCGAAACTTGGTTCTAGGCTGGTCGAGAGACAATTTATCGCGGCAGGCGAAATAAATGGCGTCGTATAGCGCCGTGCCTCCGCCGGGGTGCAGGCCGCGGATACCGGCTTCCAGCTTGCCCAGTTCGTCGCCCAGATCGGCAACGAGCTCCGGCCGCTCGTCAAAACGCACCAGCAGGGCTTTGTCCACACTGGTGCGCATGGTGCTCTTGAGGAATTCGATGGCGGCGTCCTGCTCGAAGCGGAAGCGGTCCCGAATACTGTTGCTGGTATCGATGAGGATTCCCAGGCGAAGCGGCAGGTCGCTCTCGGCGGTGAATTCCTGAATCACCTGACGCTGGCGATTCTCGGTGATCTCGAAATCGTCCTTGGTCAGATCGGTGACGAAGCGGCCGCGCTTATCCTGCACGGTGAACAGCAGGCTGACGCGCGTCACGTCGACCAGAATGCGGGTAGGCTCGTCGGACTCGGGGGCCGGCTTCTGGGGGGGCTGTTGTTGCGCGAACAAACCGGCCGCCAGCGCGCACCCGGCGCTCCAGCTTACCCAACGTCTCATACGTAGCGATTATAGCGTGCGGCGCCCCTGGCGCCAGATTTAGGTCGCCGGCCCTAAGCTCTCCATCCACTGTTCGAGCTCGGACGGCAAAGGGGAGACCAGGGTGATTTCGCTCCCGTCGGAGGGGAGGGCGAAGCGAATGCGGTGGGCATGCAGGAAATGGCGGCCCAGGGCTGGACTTCCCTCGACCTGGGCGGGGGCGCCGTAGAGCGTGTCTCCGGCGACGGGATGGCCGATACTGGCCAAGTGCACGCGGATCTG
>JBEKZL010000347.1:0-6534 GCA_049509915.1 Bryobacteraceae bacterium
GGATTGCCCTCCTGTGGGCAGCGTTTGACGAGGCTCCCGGCAAGGAATGGCTCGCCAACGTCAATTATAGGAGGGCGTTCTTCCTATTTCAGACTGCAAGAACCTGTCTTGGACAAGAGTGGCCGGACTTAGCAGTAGTCCGCGCTGCTCGTCTCCGCCATCACGGCGACCGGGGCGCCGACCAGGGGACGCACCCAGGAGCGTTCGATCTCGACCGCAACTGAACGCTGCAGCAGGTGCACCGAGAGCACCAGCCGCTCCCGGCTCTTCTCCAGAACAACCCGTCCCTTTAGGCCTGCGAGAGGGCCGTATCGAATTCGTACCGGATTCCCTAGCTTCAAGTATGGCCACGGCGTAGCGGACAGATGCGCGTCGACAACCATACGGACGGCGGCAATCTCATCATCCGCCACCGGGCACGGTACCCCGGCGCAGGAGACAATGTGTTCGACCCCGACGGTGGCGAGCACCGGAAGACGATGATTTACGTTGAGACGGCAAAACAGATAACCCGGAAAAAAAGCCGCATTGACTTTCTTGACGCAACTGGAGTAGTGGCGGCATTCCAGGTAAGTTGGAAGGAATGTTTCATAGCCCTTCCCCTTGAGAGCAGTACTCACAAGCTGTTCGGCTCGGCTGCGGACACGAAGAGCGAACCATGGTAACGACGGATCCGGGAGAATACTTTGGTTAGACATTCGTTGTCAACTATCTTCCCTTATGCTACGCCGTCAAACCGCCCGCTGGCAAGAAGTAAATCGGCGTGAGTAAGATGCGGACTTGAAAACCGCCCCGGCAAAAGTGCGCCTGTCCCCGCTCTTGCGAGCTGGTGCCTACATCGTGGACTCCCCAAGGGAAGAAAAAGTGCAATGCACTTACTCGCGTGAAAGCTCGGCGGAATGAGCCGATTACCGAACTGTGGGTATCCGAGATCGGTTCTTGGCGCGGGCGACTGAGAGCCCGGGTAAAAACGGGCCTGTCCCCAATACAGTGGCTTCCCCTCAGTCGTCTCCCCGGTGCGCCTTCGAAGGGTTGCCGGCGCCCGGAACGGGGGTTGCGGCCAACATGCTCAGGATGAGGATCGGCCACGAGCCCAGCGCGGGGCGGGAGAACGGGTAGTCGACGAAGGCGTGCAGGAAAACCGCGATCAGGCCAAGGCCCCAGATTGAGCGCCAGGCGGGCCGCAACGACCAGATCAACAGAGTGAACATCAGCAGTCCGAAGGGAATGCCGCCTTCCGCGCTGAACTGGAGCCAGTCGTCATGGGCCTGATTGGCGATGGTGCCGGGATCGACAATGGCATAGCGCGGGTAAACGGTTGGCCAAGTTCCGAGTCCGGAACCGGTGTAAGGGTGGTCGGCGATGATGTGGAGCGAGGAAATGGCGAATTCGCGCCGCAGCGTCATCGGGTCGGGTTGCCAGAAGCGGCCCCAGACGTGGTCCCACCCGACCACGGCGGTGAAGGCGGCGAACAGCACGGCGGCTCGCAGCAGGGCTGTGCCCAGAGCGCGTCCAGTGGTGAATCCGCGTGCGGCGGTCAACCCGGCCACTACCAGAATTTCGGCCGTGGCGATAACCGTGCCCGCGCGGGAGGCGGAGGCGATGACCGAGGCATATAGGGCAGCCGCCATGCCAGAGTAGAGCCAGGAACTGTGCCGCCTCCGCAAAGCTTCAAAGAAAGCGATCGGCAGGACCGCCTCGACGAAAGCGGCATAGTGGTTGCGCGAGAGAATCGGCCCCATGATGTAGCTGCTGTAGTCGGTTGGAAACAGCCAGAAAACCTTGCCACCGGAAGTGAACGTCTGAAGTGTAGCCCACACTGCCACCAGGAAAGCGAACCGGATCATGAAGGCGCGAAACCAGCGCGACATATCGTCGCTCTGAAACAGGCAAAAGCCGGCCACAAAAACAGCCAGAAAGGTCGCCCAGTGGAGAATGGCCGTCCTGGTATCGAAAGCATAGGCGGTGAGCGAGAGACTCAGCTGAACTGCTCCCCATAGCACGGCCGCGGCCAAGGGAAGCGCAGGGTAGGGGAACCGTCGCGGGGGGTGGCGCCACAGACAGAGCGCGCAAAGGGCGAAGATTCCTACCTGGAAGATGGTGACCGGCCAAAGGCCGGGGACCCATGAGGTCAGGATCGCGAACGCGAATAGCGCCGCCAGAATCAGGTGCATGCAAGCGTACCGCTCATTGTACGCCGAATCCGCGGACCGTCCCGGGGCACGGTCCGCGCGAATGGAATATGCCCGCCGCTACTTGGCGCTGGTCGGAGACCCTCCACTGAAGGTGCCAGCGGCTTCCAGGCCGATCAGAGTCCCTCCGATGGTGACTCCTCCGATGATGGCAATGACCGCCACGTGCGATCCGGCCGCGACAGCCGCCGCGCCCGCTCCCGCCGTGCCCGCCGCACCGGCAGCAGCCGCGAGTGAAACGCTGCCAACCTGCACCACCTGGGTGGCGCCTCCGACCGGCTTGGCGCCTGGAATCTGGGAGCCGACGATCTCGACTTTCTTACCGACATATTGCCCCAGTTGGTCGCCCCGTAACTGCGAGATGACTCCAGTAGTGGCATCTGTGAGGAAGTAGTTCCCGTTGCGCAGGTCTACTTCGCCGCTTATCTTGACCACCGTCGAGGCGGCGGCCTGCGGCTCGAACTCCAATGCCGTGCCTGCCCGCAGATCGGCCAACAGAACGCCCGAGGAGTTGTGTACGAGCGCGCTGCCGCTGCGCGCGGCTACCGCAATTCGGCCCGATCCTTCCACGTCTACCTGGATGACGGCATCGCGATTCGCGGGCGCGATTTGCAGGCTAATGGCTTCCAAAATATGCTTGTCGGCGTTGCGTAACAGGCCTGCGCCCTTCTCGAGCACGGTCCGATCCTGGTAAACCTTCGCCCGTGACTCCGGCGCCAGGGTGATCTGAACGGAATTGAGTTGCACAACCGACCGCGCGGTCGTGGTTTCGATGAGGTTGCCATCGAATACGGTACTGTTGCCGCGGACAGTCGAGCCGTCCACGCGAAAATCACCGGTTGAACGGACGACACCGATGGAGCCAGGAGCTGCAGTCATCACGAACCAGCAGCTTCCGGCTAGGACCGAAAATAAGCAACGAAACATTTCTTATTCTTCCCGCCGTATTTGAATTTGATTTATAGTATATCTGTAAGACCGATTTTATACAATAGGCCGATGGGCAGATACTCTTGTTGGACATATGTAATACATGATTCTTTTGGTATCCGGCATTTGAGTTACTCCGATTTTTAAGATCGACTTGTGCAAACAGCGCGTTGAAGATCGATTCAGGTTGAACGGGAGACTGCAGGTCTAGCCGTTGGTGACTGGCTGCCGCATGAATTACTATGAAGAGCTCGGCCTGTGCCGAGAGGCGTCGGTGCAGGAGATCCGCCAGGCCTACAAGGTATTGGCGCGGCTCGTGCACCCGGACGGGCAAGGCGATGCAGTGGTTCGCGAGATGGCCGAACGCCAGATGAAGCGTCTCAATGAGATTCTGGCCACACTCACTGACACCCGCAAACGGCGAGAGTACGACAGCAGCCTCTACGCTCCGATGGTCGCGTTCGCACCGGCATCGGCGACACCCGATGCACCACCTCCTGCCGCCAGGGTTGCGGCGGTTCACCGCCAGGCGGTTCGTGTCCGCCCGCAGCCGGAACCGTGGCGGACCCACCTGCCGGCCTGGGCGGACAGCTTGTTGCTTAACTGGTTCTGGATCGTGCTCATGATGGTAGTCCTGAGTGTAGGTTGGTGGTATGTGGCAGCGGGCAAGGCCACGCCCGCGGCAGTTATCGCAAGTCACGTCAGAAACCCGGCCGTAAAGGAAGCGCACCCAACCCGGCGGCCCGCGCCGGTCGTAACCCGGCACAAGGGGCTGCAACCCACTCAACGAGCTCCGCATCCGCTGGCGTCCCACTCCCGCCCGGCGCCGAAGTCCGTTGGGTCCATCGAAGCCACGCAGATGCCGCTCCGCGAAGCGCCTTCGGCACGGCCAACGGTTGATGCGGTGCCTGCACAGGCCGCCGCACCTCCGCCGGCGGTCGCTCCGGCCGAGCCCGACCGGGGGCCGGCGCGCTCGGAACCGGCCGCGCCTTCTTTCGCGGGCAACTGGTTTTACGTGCGCGACAACGGCGCCGCCCCCGCGCCGGGCGCCTATTTGGCAACCTATGTGGAGTTTCTGTTGACGGAGGCGCATGGGGAACTATCGGGTGATTATCGCGCATACTTTAGGATTCCGGACCTGGCAATGTCCCCGGAAGTGTCGTTCCGGGCGCGGGGGCAGTCGCCGACCGGCGATTCGGCCAGGCTGAACTGGACCGCGGCGAACGGTGCGCGCGGCCAGGTGGAGCTCACCCTGCGCGGGCCAAACCAGATGATCGTAACGTGGTGGACGACAGAACTCGGACGCCAAGAAGCGTTGGCTTCGGGAACGGCCAGGCTGGTCCGGCAGCAGGCGCCATGACCGCGGTTCGATTCGCCCGCACCCTCTTGTTTGTGGCCGCGCTGGCCGGACTGGCAGCGGCCTCCATCTTCTCGATCCGCCTGGCCTGGGCCGACGCCTGGTTCCAGACCGAAACCCTGGCAGGCACGCGGAGGGCGCTGTCCGTGACTCCCGACCAGGCCGCTTACAGCGTCCGGCTCGCGCTCCTGATCTCCGATGACGATCCCGCAGGGGCGGTCGGCGCGCTCCAGCGCGCACTCGAGTTGAATCCCCGCGACGCGCTCGCATGGATCGAGTTGGGACTGCGCTACGAAGCCGGCGGTGAGCTTCCCTTGGCCGAGCGGGCCCTGCGCCGCGCATCCGACGAAAGCCGAACCTATCTCCCCCGGTGGACGCTCATGAATTACTACTTCCGCCGCGACGACAGGGAGCGGTTCTGGTACTGGGCCAAAGCCGCCGCGCCCATGATCTGGGGCGATCCAAAACCCCTCTTCCACTTGTGCGGCCAGGTGGCCGAGGACGGCGATTTGATCGGCCGGCTCGACATGCGCAAGCCGGAAATTCAGGCGGCCTATCTCTTTTACCTGCTGGATGCCCGCCGCGCCGACCTGGTCGGCCCTTCGAGCCGCCGCCTGCTGCGGTCCGGCCGGGAAGTGGACGTGCCCCTTTTGCTTGACGCTACGGACCGCCTGTTGGACGCCCGGCGCACCGCCGACGCCAGCTTGATCTGGGAAGCGCTGGTGGCGGCGCATCGCATCCCGGGCGGGCTACCGCGCGGCGCCGGCGGCTCCCTGCTCGATAACGGCGATTTCGCGCGTTCCCCCAGCGGGCGCGGGTTCGACTGGCGCCTGCCGACATTGCCGGGTATCGGTGCCGCGAGCGAGGAGCAACCGGTTGGCTTGCGCCTCACCTTTTCCTCCGACCAGCCGGAAACGGCGGAGCCGCTAGCCCAGTTGGTGCCCGTGCGGGAGGGGGCCCGGTATGAACTGGCCTGCCACTACCGCACCTCGGGGATCGCGCCGGGCACCGGCTTGCGCTGGGTCGTCAGCGATGCCGGCCGGAACGCCCCTATTGCCGCGGGAGAAAGCCTCTCGTCGGACGCGCCGGCGGCAGGGCGCCTGGCTTTCGTGACTCCCTCCGGATGCGATCTGGTGCGAGTAGCCATCGAATACCAGCGGCGGCCGGGCACTACGCGCATCGCGGGCTTCGTCGTCCTGCGCAATGTCGAGATGCGGGCGGCGCCTTAGCCGCCGTCCGGCGGTCCGCCACTCTCGCGTGTAATGAAGTAAAGAAAAGCCGTGAAAATCAAGATCCCCCCCACATAGACCAGGACCTCGTGCCACTTGCGTTTCGAAGCCAGCGACCGGCGGGTCGTCATGACCTCGTGATCCAGCTTCCCATCCGACGCGGCCGAGCGGAAGCTGAGAAACCGATTGCCGCAACCCCTGCACCGATACGGATAGAAGGCAAAGAAACTCGCCACCATCTCTATGGGGCGAACCCTATGAGAACGATGGGCGTTGTCGGCGTTGCATTTTGGACAATTCACCAGTTTTCAATCCCGACAATGATAGTCCACCGGGACGGGCGGGATTCTCGAATAAGTTTTGGCAGTGAGCCGACTTCAACGAGGTTACACTGGGCCAATATGCGAATGCTCCCGCTCGTTCTCGGTCGCTGCCGCCGTGCTTCTCGCCGCGGCGCAGCCGGCCCGGCCATCGAAGGACTCGCTCCTGGCCAATGTCGGAACCTACAGCTCACCGCAAGGCCCCGAAGGCAGCCGGAGCAATGGACAGGGCGTTTATGAGGCCAGGCGACTGGGAATGAATTGCAAATGGGGATGGATATTGGCGCTGACGCCCTACGTGACGGTTCCACCCGCAACATCGCCACCATCATTTACGTGATCGCAGGCAAACTCGACCTGTCATCTCAACCCACGGGAAATAGCGGCTCCCCTCCGAAAAGTGTAATTGCAGCAGAAGCCTTTTAGGTGCTTGGAGTTGCGGCTTGGCGCAGATTTGAAAGGCACCCCGGCATCTGGTTACTTTCGTGTTTCCGACCAAGGAATAC
>JBEKZL010000348.1:0-6532 GCA_049509915.1 Bryobacteraceae bacterium
TTATCCGCAATGACGATGGCGTCGTCGACCACGATGCCCAGCACCATGATCAGCGCGGCGATCGAAACCTGGTTCAACTGGATGCCGATCGTGTCCAGTACGCCGAGCGACGTCATCACCGTAACCGGAATCGCCACCGCCGCGATCACCGCGACGCGCAACGGCAGCAGCACGATGGTGACCAGAATGACCGCGCCGATCGCCAGCAGGAATTCGCGGCTCAGGTCGGCGATGCGCGTTCTGACGACGGCGGGCTGGTTGGCGATTGGATCGACGTGGATATCGGGCGGCAATAGCGCGGACAGACGGGCAAAGACGGCGCCCAGCTCGTCGCCCAACTCGACGATGTTCTTTCCCTTCTGCATCTCGATGGACAGCATGACGCTCGGCTCGCCGTCGTAGCGGACCACGAAGGACGGATCCTGGTAGCGGCGTTCCACCTTGGCGAAATCGCGAATATACACCGGCTGCCCGGTGCGCGATATATCCACCAGCACGCTGCCGATCTGGTCTTCGGTGGTGAACAGTCCGGTGGCGCGAAGGGGGATTCTCTCCGCGCCGATATCGAGGTTGCCGGCGCTCTGGACGATGTTGCGCTGCTGCAGGGACTCGATGACGCGCAGCGGATCGGCGAAGTATTGCGAGATCCGCTCCAGGCTGCTGGTGATCCAGATCTGTTCGCCCTGCTCGCCGTAGGTGGCCAGTTTGCCCACGTTGCGGACACCCCGCAGCTCGTCCTGAATGCGGTCCACGTAGTCGCGCAGTTCGCGATAGCCGTAACGCCGGCCATGAACGGCGAGCAACATGGCGACCGTGTCGCCGAAATCGGAGTTGACGATGGGGCCGCGCACACCGGCCGGCAGTTCGGTGAGGGCGGTTTCGATCAGCTCCAGGCGCAGTTTGGCCCAGAACTGGTCGGCGTTCTTGACGTTCTCCTCGAGCTCCACCTTAATGGTCACCAGGCCCGGCCGGCTGGTGGAGTAGGTTTTCTGTTTGCGCACCTCCGGGAACTTCAAGATGTGCTCTTCCAGCTTTCTGGTAACCTGCTGCTCCACCTGTTCGGAGGTGGCGCCGGGATAGGCGGCCAGCACCAGGCCCTGGCGAATGGTAATGCTGGGATCCTCGGTGCGCGGCATGGTCAGAAACGCATGGATCCCGACCGCCACCGCCATGGCCGCCAGGATGACCGACACGAGCGGATAGCGCAAAGAGCCTTTGATGGGGTTCATGCGCCTACCTCGCCTCCGGCGCGGCGGCTACGGTAACACCGTCGCGAAGCCGCTCCTGGCCGGCAACGACGACGGACTCGTCGCCCTCGAGACCGCTCTTGATCTGGATCTCCCGGCCGTAAACCGTGCCCGTTTCGACGCGCTTCGAGTACACCCGCTTCTGCCCGGGGAAATAGACGAACACCACGGTGGCGCCCTGCGGATCGTGCAGCACCGATTCTCCGGGCAGCGTCATGGCGTCGAGCGCGAGATCGCTGCGAACCTGTGCCTCCGCGATCATGCCCACCCGGAGCGTATGCTTCGGGTTGGGAACCCGGATGCGGACCATGTAGGTGCGGGTGGTGGGATCGGCCGCGACATTGATCAACCGGACCGTGCCTTCGAACGCCTCGCCCGGCGCGGCCGGGACTTGAACCGCGGCACTCTGGCCAAGCCTCACCAGATGGATGTCGGTTTCCGGCACACCCACGGTGATTTCCACCGGGTCGAGCTCGACGATCTGGAAAACCGGGCGCCCCGGGGAAGCCATCTCACCGACCTGAACCGAGCGGCTCGAGACAAAGCCGCTCACCGGTGAGCGGAGGGTGGCGTCTTCGAGGTGCTTGCGCGCGATGCCGGCGGCCGCGACCGCCTGATCGTAGACCGCCCGCGCCTGCGCGCGATCTTCCTTCTGGCCGCCCGCCTGCGCCTGCCTGTACTGCTGCCCGGCCGCCTCATAAGCGGCTTCGAATTTATGGAAATCGTTGGGCGCAAGGCTCTTCGAATCGTAAAGCTGCTTCATGCGGCGGTACTCGTCCTCGGCCCGTGCAAAGGCAATCCGCGCCTGTTCGAGGACCTCCGGGCGCACCGGAGATTCGGCCTTGTCGCGCGCAGCCCGTGCCGCCGCCACCTGTGCTTCGGCGGCTTCGACCGCGAGCGTATAGTCGCCCGGATCGATCCTCGCCAGCTCTTGTCCCTTCCGGACGGCGTCGCCCTCCCTGGGGCCGGCTTCCACCACTTTGCCCGAAACCACGAAAGCAAGGTTGGCGGGCTCGCTCCACGAGACCACCGACCCGCTGACCGGAACGGTTTGGGCGGTGTGAATGCGGCGGACGTTCCCGACCTTGACGGGGATAGCGGCCGCCGGCGCGTGCCCGCCGTCTCCAGGAGACGAGCACGACGCGGCCACGCCGGCCAGAAAAATCAAAAGCGGAATTTTCGGGTCCATGGATTACCTCTTATCTTTCGAGCCCCGCCGGCCACGGCTGGGCGCTTGATCGGGCGGACGGGGGACGAGACGGTCGAACGCCAGTTTTCGGGATTCGGCGAGGGTGGCCTCGAATGCCGCGTCCGAGGCGAGCATCGACAGCATGCCAAGACCCTGGGCGGCGGCCAGCAGCGACACCGCGATGGTGCGCGGGCTTTCGGCCGGCGCCAGGCCGGCTTCGGAAAGGTACTGCTCGACGAGGTTGGAATACGCGTCCAATTCCTGGCGCCAGAGGGCGCTCAGCCGTTTCTTGAGCGAACGCTGGCGCAGCGCGCGCAAGTTGAATTCGGTCCTCAGAATCGTCCACGTTCGCTGCTGCCACTGGTCCGCGTACCAATCCCGGGCGGCGCGGAAACGCTCATTGGCATCTTCCTTCTCGCGCAAAATCGCGTTCAAGGCGTGCTGCGATTCGATGCGTTTTTTGTCGAGGAGCGCGAGGAAAAGATCATCCTTGCTCTCGAAGTTCGAGTAGAAAGCGCCGCGGGAGAAATTCGCCTCGGCGGCGAGTTGCTCGACCGAAGCCGCGTCGAAGCCGGCGCGCGCGAACACACGCTCGGCGGATTCGATGAATTTGACGCGCGTCAATTGCTGGCTTTCACGCCGCGTGAGACGCTGTTTAGTCACATTCAGGATCGTATCCGAATACACTCGTGAATGCAATATTGGCGAGAGGCTTGGTACTCACGTTTGGGTTTGCGGTGACGTGGTCCGACCGCTCCCTAACGGCCGCGGCCCCGAAAGGATTGAATCTGCGATAATCGGGGCGTGCCGCAGCGTAATAACTACGTGCTCGTGGTGCTCGATAGTTGCCGATACGACGCGTTCTTGAAGGCCCGCCCGGCAGTCATGCGAAAACTGGGGCGTCTGGAGCGCCGCTGGTCCTACGCATCCTGGACCTCGCCGTCCCACTACAACCTGCTGATGGGGTTGATGCCGCACACGAGTCCCACCCACGTGTTCTCTTCGGTGTACTACAAGCGGGACCTGCTGAAATACAACGAACGCCTGGGAACGACGGACTTCGAGTTCAAATCGCTGGTCCCCCGGCTCTACCTGCCGCCGTTCCTGAAGGACACGCTAGGTTACGCCACGCACGCCATGGTTTCGCTGCCGGTGTTAAATCCAAAGACGCCGATCAACACCGGTTTCGACACGTTCCGGCTGATGGACCGGCACAACGACATGCGGGCCATGGTGCGCGCCATGAAGTTTCCCGAGGACAAACCCTCCTTCTACCTGCTGAACGTGGGCGAAACGCACTATCCGTATGCGCTGCCCGGCGAACCGGAAGAAAGCTGGCCGCGCATCCACGGCGTACACGGGGTTTTTGAGCACCTGGACGAATCGGTGGTGGGCGGCAAGCTGGCGCTGCGGAAAAGCAGGTTTTTCGACCAGCGTCAACTTGCCGCGCTTCGGCAGCGGCAGATTGCGGCGGTGAAGTATCTGGACACGGTATTCGAGGAGCTATTCGATCTGCTCCCCAACAACAGCTACGTGACCATTACGGCCGATCATGGAGAGCTATTCGGAGAAGACGGATATTTCGGCCACGGCCCGATCGTACACGACAAGGTGCTCGAAGTCCCGTTCATCGAGGGCAAGCTGCGGTGATTGGGTTCCCGATTCCGCCAGCCTACATTGGGCCCGGCGCGGGGTTTGCATTTCTCGGTTCCTTCCTGACGCTGGCGGCCGGCATGCTGCTGGGTGCGTTGTCGGTGCTGCTGTGGCCCTTCCGGGTATTGTGGCGGCTGGTGCGCGGGCGCCGCGGGTACGCGCGGGCCAAGGTGCGGAAAGTAATCGTGCTGGGGCTGGACGGGTACGACGCGGCCATTACCGAACGGCTGATCGAAGAGGGCAAGCTGCCGAACCTGGCGCGGTTGCGCGCGAGCGGCAGCTACCGCCGCCTGCGCACCACTTTCCCCGCGCTCTCCCCGGTAGCCTGGTCCACCTTCGCGACCGGCGTGAGCCCGGCCAAGCACAACATCTTCGATTTCCTCGACCGGGACCTGCGCACCTACCTGCCGCAATTGTCCTCGGCCCGCGTCGGCACCCCGCGCCGGGTGCTGAAGCTCGGCCGCTACCGCATCCCGCTCAGCCGGACGCCGGTGGAATTGCGCCGCAAGAGCCGAACGTTCTGGAGCATTCTGGGCGAGCGCGGGGTGGACTCGACGATTCTGCGCGTTCCCATCACCTTTCCCGCCGAACCGTTCCCGGGCCGGCTACTCTCGGGCATGTGCGTCCCCGACCTGCGCGGAACCCAGGGCAGTTTCTCCCAGTTCACCACCCGGGTCGACGAAGTCCAATACGAGAGTGGCAGCCGCTATCCGTTGCATCGCAAAGGGGACTGGCTGGAAGGGCGGATCGAGGGGCCGGCGGACGCGTTCCAGGCGAGCGGCGCGCCGCTTACGATTCCGCTGCGAGTGCGCGTCGAGGCGCCAGACCGCGTCGAGCTGGAAGTCGGCCACGAGCACCTCCAGTTGCGCGCCGGCGAGTATAGCGGTTGGCTGCCACTCGAATTCAGGTCCGCTCTGGGGCCTAAGGCTTGCGGCCTGGTGCGGTTCCTCGCGACCGAAACCGCCCCGCACGTTTCGCTGTACATGACCCCGATCCAGCTCGACCCGGAACGGCCCGCGCTGCCGATCAGCCATCCCTCCAGCTACGCCGCGTATCTGGCGGGACTGGCCGGTCCCTTCGCCACCGCGGGGCTGGCCGAGGACACCTGGGCGCTCAACGAGCGGGTGATCGACGAGGACGCGTTCCTGAAGCAGTCCTGGGATATTTTCGAGGAGCGGCGCTCGATGTTTCTGTCCGCCCTGAAGGCCGCGCGGCGCGGCGTGGTGGCCTGTGTGTTTGACACGAGCGACCGCCTGCAGCATATGTTTCACCGCCAGATGAACGAGCCCGGCAACCCGCACGGCGCGGTGATTGAAGAGATGTACCGGCGCATGGACGCATTGGTGGGCGAGACACTGCCATTCGTGGACGAGCGAACCGCCCTGTTCGTGCTTTCCGATCACGGCTTCCGCTCGTTCCAGCGCTCGGTACATATCAACACGTGGCTGCACCGGAACGAGTATCTCGCGCTGCGGGAAACGCATCGGGAGAACGGCGCAGTTTCCGCGCCTTTCTTCGCGGACGTGGATTGGACAAGAACGCGCGCCTACGCGCTGGGGCTCTCGGGCCTGTATCTGAATCTGAGCGGCAGAGAAGCCCAAGGGATCGTGCGGGCCGGCGACGCCGGGGCGGTGGCCAGCGAGATCGCCTCCGGGCTGACCGCGCTGCGCGACGAGGATGGCGGCGTGCCGGTGGCCCACGTGTATGCCACGGCTTCGCTCTACCGCGGCCCGTATCTGGAGGCGGCGCCGGACCTGATCGTGGGCTACGGCGACGGATACCGCGTTTCCTGGGAATCGGCGATTGGCCAGGTGACCGGGCGCCTCATCGAGGATAATCCCAAGGCCTGGAGCGGCGATCACGCGGTCGATCCGGTTCTCGTGCCGGGGGTGCTTTTCTCGAACCTGCGCCTGGCGGCAGCCAACCCCGGCATCGAGGACCTGGCGCCCACGGTTCTCGATCTGTTCGGCGTCGCCCGGCCGGAATGGATGGATGGGCGCGCGCTAACTTAAGGGGGCGGACGCGCTCCCTGGCGCCGCGTCGAGACTCCGAACTCCCGAGGTCGGCTTTCAAGCCACATTGCAGGCACGGCCGTTTTGCCGTAGTCTGAAGGCATGAGGGTGACGCTCGACATGCCGAAGGAGATAGAGGCGCAGTTCAGCGCCGCCGCGCAGGCGCGAGGTATGCCCTTGTCCGATTACGTGCGCGATTTCATTGTGGAGCATTATCGAGGGGACGCTGACGATCTTCGCACGGCCCAAGAACGCCTTGCCGACCCTCAACCCGGCATCACTTCCAATCAGTTGCGCAAGAACCTTGGCTTGGACGGTTGAGTACGACCCACGGGTCGAAAAAGACCTAAAGGCCATTGACCGGGCAGTGCAGCGGGAAATTCTCGACTACCTGGACACCCGCATTGCCACGGACGAAGACGCGCGCCGGT
>JBEKZL010000349.1:0-6489 GCA_049509915.1 Bryobacteraceae bacterium
CCCGCCGCGACCCTTGCCAAAGTCAAGCAATTGTACGGGCCCATCGCGCGAAGGCCGCTTCCCGCGCGGCCGCCGATCCAGTTGCCGCCAGTCAAGGCGGACAGCTTCACGCTCGACAGCAATCTGCCCTATGAACTGGTATTTGTGGCCTTCCGCATGCCCGGCACCGCCAGCCCGGACTATGCCGCGATCCGGATTCTGAGCGATGTCGTGGCCAGCCAGCGCGCCGGCCTGTACGGCCTGGTGCCTCAGGGCAAAGCCTTGGGAACGGACTTCGGCATGGCCGAAACCTACCCGCAAGCAAGTGTGGGTTACGCCATGGCGGCAGTGCCCCCCGGAACCGACCCGGCGCCCATTATGGGGGAAGTGAAGACAATTCTTGCCGGCTATGCCGACAAAGGCGTGCCGGCGGAGTTGGTCGAAGCGGCTAAGAAAGGTGAAATCGCGGACGCGGAGTTTCAGCAGAACTCCATCCCGGATCTGGCGGCAACCTGGTCGCTGGCGCTGGCCGGCGAAGGCCGCCAATCCCCAGCCGACCTGGTGGAAGCAATGAAGAAGGTTACCCTGGCCGACGTGAACCGGGTGGCGAAGACTTATCTGACCGTTGACAGCGCCGTCGTCGCCACGCTGAAGCCGTCGCCTTCCGGGGAGCCGGTTTCCAACAAGGGTTTCGGCGGCGCGGAGGTTACCACTGCCACGCCCACCAAGCCGGTCGCCTTACCCGCTTGGGCGGAAGCCTCGGTGAAGAGTTTGAAAGTGCCCGAGGCTCCCCCTCGTCCCGTCGATGTCACTCTCTCGAACGGCCTCCGCCTGATCGTCCGAACGGAAAAGGCCAGCCCGACCGTCACCGTCGTCGGCGCCGTCAAGCACGAGCCCGGTTTAGAGACTCCGCCCGGCAAGGACGGCGCCGACGACGTGCTGGGGGAATTGTTTTCTTACGGCACCGAAACCCGCGACCGGCTTACGTTCCAGAAAGCTCTGGACGATATCGCCGCTTCGGAGAGCGCCGGAACCAATTTCGAGCTGAAAGTACTGAAACAGTACTTCGCCGAAGGAGTCGAACTCCTGGCGGACAACGAGCTCCACCCGGCGCTGCCGCCGGATGCGTTTCCGGTAGTGCGCGACCAGGCGGCGCAACTCGCCGCCGGTACGCTTGCCAGCCCGGAATACCGTTTTCATCGCGCGCTCGACCTGGCCCTGCTACCGCCGAACGACCCCGAGCTTCGCGAAGTGACCCCGAAATCGGTCTCGGCTTTGACTCTGCCCGACGTCAAAGCTTACTACGCTGAAGTCTTTCGCCCCGACATGACCACCATCGCGGTGATTGGCGACATCACCGCCGACCAGGCTCGGCCGGTATTCGAGAAGTGGTTCGGCGCCTGGAAGAGCGCGGGGCCGAAGCCCGGGGTGACTCTTCCGGCCGTGCCGGTCAACCCGCCCGCTACCGTGAACGTGCCCGATCCCACCCAGGTGCAGGACTCCGTGGAACTCGCCCAGCAGGTCGGGATCAATCGCTTTCATCCCGACTACTATGCTTTGCAGCTTGGCGATCACGTGCTGGGGGGCGGTTTTTACGCTACCCGTCTGTATCGCGATCTGCGCCAGAAAGCCGGCTACGTTTACAACGTGGATAACGCCTTGCGCGCCACTGAGACGCGGGCCGCGTATTCGGTCACTTATGGTTGCGATCCCCAGAACGTCTCGAAGGCCCGCGTGCTGGTAGAACAGGACCTTGCCGCCATGCGCACCATCGAGGTAACTGCCGCGGAACTGCAGCAGGCCAAAGCCCTGCTGCTGCGCCAGATCACTTTGAGCGAATCGAGCGAAGATGCCGTAGCCGGCGGCTTCGTGGCCCGCGCGCTGGCCGGGCTGCCCCTCGATGAACCCATCCACGCCGCCGAACGCTATTACGCCCTCACGGCGGAGGAGGTCAGGGCCGCTTTCGAAAAGTGGATTCGTCCCGGATCGTTCGTCCAGGTGGTTCGGGGTCCGGCCCCCAAGTGATCGCCGGCCATCCCGCTGACTCCGGAAAACCGCCCGCTTGCCGCTGCGATCGGCCGTTCATGAGTTTTCCGTGACGCGATCGAGGCCGCTCGCTGTACATCTGACATGAGATGGAGTCTCATGCCGTCAGAACCCTGATTGTGGACGATGAACCCATCGCTCGCCGCGTGCTGCGCGAGGATTTGGAGCTGTTGCCCGGAATCGAGATCGTGGGCGAGGCCGACAACGGCAAGGAAGCTCTGCTGCAGATCGAAAAATGTAAGCCAGACCTGGTCTTTCTCGACCTGCAGATGCCGGTAATGAGCGGCTTCGAAGTGGTGCGCAATCTCGGGGGGAAACATACACCCGCGGTGGTGATTGTGACCGCGTTCGACCAGCACGCCATTCAGGCGTTTGAGGCCGGCGCGGTAGATTACCTGCTGAAGCCGGTTAACGAAGCGCGACTTCACAAAGCCGTGGAGCGCGCCAGGAGCATGCTCGGCCGGCCACTCGAGATCTCGAACCAGGTGGCGCGGATCGCCGCCGCCGCCAGCCAATCCGCCCAACCAGACCGGCCGCGCAAGGTCGTGGGCCGGAATGGCGCCGACTATTTCCTGCTGGATGCCGATGAAATTGTCGCCTTCCAGGCCGAACGCGAATTGGTGTGGATTGTCACCGCCAGGCAGCGCCTGTTGGCCACCCAGTCGTTGCGCGCCATTGAGGAACGCCTGCTCCAAACGCAGTTTCAGCGCGTACATCGCAACGCCATCGTCAATGTCAACCACGTGCGTAAGATGAGCGTGCTCAGCAGCCAGCGCTGGCTGATTACTCTGAGTAACTCACTGCAACTTACCGTCAGTAAGCGCCAGGCACACCAGATCAGGCAAATTCTGCAGTGGTAATAGACGCGACAGTCCGCTCATCGGCATCTTTAGCCCGCTCCCTAACGCTCCCCGGCCACTTGCCAGAATATCTTAGGCAGTGCGTGGAGCCTTCCCGATACTGAGGCAATGACGAAACTTCTGGTGGTCACCGCTGTCTGTTCCGCTTTCTCGTTTAGTTTTGCAGTTAATGCTCAGACCATGAGCGCCGGCGCGGGAACCGTCCGCGGCGTGGTGCTCGATCCCTCCGGCGCCGCCGTCAAGGCTGCCGCGGTGGAAATTCGGAATCCCGTTTCTCAATATGTCCGGGAGACCATCACCAACGAACAGGGAAGGTTCGAATTCGACAACGTTCCCTATAACAACTACCACACCAGCATCACCGCTCCCGGATTTGGAGGAGCCGAACAGGATGTGAACGTACGCTCGCCGGTACCGCTGGACGTGAAGTTCACCTTGGAGCTCGGAACCACGAAGACCAGCGTCACCGTCGTCGCCGCCTCGGACTTAGTCGAAACCACCGCTACCACCCACACCGACGTGGATCGGGACCTTTTTGACAAACTGCCGCTGGAAAGCTCGACTTCTTCCCTCAGTTCCCTGGTGACGCTGGCGTCGCCAGGGGTCTCGGCCGACTCTAACGGCCTCTTTCACGGCCTTGGCGATCACGCCTCGAACTCCTTTTCCGTCGATGGCCAGCCGATTACAGACCAGCAAAGCAAGGTGTTTTCGAACCAGGTCCCGATTGACGCCGTCCAGTCGATGGAAGTCATTGAAGGCGCGCCGCCGGCGGAGTTTGGCGGCAAAACTAGCCTCGTGATTGTGGCGACCACTCGCTCGGGGCTTGGGGCTACCACGCCCCACGGCGATATAACGGCTTCCTACGGCACGTTCGGCACTTCCAATGCGGGGTTCGATTTTTCCTATGGCGGCAACAACTGGGGAAACTTCATCTCCGCCAATGGTCTCAACTCAGGCCGTTTTCTCGATGGCCCGGAGTACCAGGTTTTTCACGATCATGGCAATGAGCAGAACGTGTTCGACCGGCTCGATTTCAAGCTTTCCGACAAGGACTCCGTCAACCTCAATCTCGGCTTTACCCGATCCTGGTTTCAGACCCCCAATTCCTACGACGCCCAGACCGCGTCGGCCTGGAACGGTCTGGTGGTAGATAACGGCGGCCTCGGTCCCAACGGTTTGCCGGTCGGCTCGGCCGATCAGCGGTCGCAGA
Source organism: Bryobacteraceae bacterium (assembly GCA_049509915.1). Lineage (GTDB taxonomy): Bacteria > Acidobacteriota > Terriglobia > Bryobacterales > Bryobacteraceae > JBEKYD01. The sequence continues at coordinate 4,096 of JBEKZL010000349.1, forward strand.
TCCGAACGTTTAACGTCGCGCCGGTCTGGACTCGTCTGCTCAATCCCCACACTGTGTTCACCTTCGGCGGTTATGTGCGCCAGGATCAATACAACTATTACCCGAGCGATAATCCGTTTGCCGATTTGACGCCCGATCCCGGCTTCGCGGGCGATGGCCAGAGCGCGAGCGTAGCGCAGAATCGCCGGTTGACGAATGCCGGCGCCCGCACCAACGTGTCTTACATGGCGGGTGTTCACAACATCAAGATCGGCGCTCAGTATGAGCATACTTTTATCACGGAGAGAGATAGCTTCGCCCTAGTCGATCCGACGGGGAACGCGCCTTGTCTGAATGCCGACCTTACTCCTGACACGAGCGCGCTGCTCACCGACCCGTCCGTGTGCGCGTCCTTAGGGCTGCAGCAAAACACGGGCCAGGGATTCTTCCCTAATGGAGACCCAGTCCCCGCGTTTAATCCGCTGCTTGGCTGTTACGATCTGACCCGGACGGCGGCGCTGCCCGGTTCCGACGGTTGCCCGAACAGTACCAGCGGTGCGTACGGATATTTCGGCCACGCCGATATCAAGGAATTCGCCTTTTACACTCAGGATACGATCAACATCCGCCACTGGACCTTCAACCTGGGCGTACGCTTCGACAAATACAATGGCATTTCCAGCGCCGCGCAAGGGGAACCGCGCCTGGGTATTGCTTACAATATCAAGCCCAGCAACACGGTCCTGCGGATATCCTATGCCCGCACCATGGAGAGTCCATTCAACGAAAACCTGGTGCTGGCAAGTCTCGGATGCAACGACCAGGTGATCTCCGCATTTCAGTTGCTGGTCCCGGGCGGCGCTTGTGTGTCGACCACGCCTTTGCGGCCCGGTCATCGCAATGAGTTCCATGCCGGCCTCGAGCAGGCGTTTGGCAAGTATCTGGTGATCGATGCCGAGTACATCTGGAAGTACACCCACCGGGCCTTCGACTTCAGCGTGTTAGGAAATACGCCGCTCACTTACCCGATTGAATGGACCAACTCGAAGATTCCCGGATATGCGCTCCGCGCCACGGTTCCTACCTTCCATGGGCTGACGGCCTTTGTGGTTGCATCGAGCGTGGCGGCGCGTTTCTTCAGCCCGCAACTCGCGGGTGTCGGCGCCACTCCGGTTGGGTTCGGCGTATTCCGCATCGACCACGACGAACTGTTCAATCAAACCACCCACCTGCAATACCAGCCGAAGAAAACGCTCCCGTGGATCAGCTTCAACTGGCGTTACGACAGCGGACTGGTGACCGGCCTGCTGCCCTGCGCCGGCGGCCAATCCTGTGCCGGCGGCCCCAATGCCACCGACACCGTGGTTGACGTTTCGAGCCTCACGCCCGATCAACAATTCGAAGGCGGCCTCTACTGCGGCAGCGTGCGTGCGACGCCGACTACCCCGATCAGCCCGACCGGCCTCTGCCCGGCGAATATGTATGGTTCCACGCTGGTATCGATTCCCGCCGCCGGCACGGAAAACAACGACCACAACCCGCCTCGCATCGCGCCGCGCAATCTGTTCGACGTCGGCGTTGGCGACGACAATCTGTTTCATGGCGAGAAGAAAAAGTGGAGCGCGCGCCTGACAGTGGTGAATCTGACGAACAAGGAAGCTCTCTACAATTTCCTTTCGACCTTCAGCGGGACTCACTATGTTACCCCGCGCGCGATAACGATGACCATCGGCTTCCACTTCTAGCGCCGGCCGGCGCGGGTCTTCCCATTGACTTGGGGATCCTCGCAGTTGGGAGGGAGCGGGCCATGGCCGAACCTCACACGCATGATTACCAGTACGAGCATGAACCCCCTGGCGGCCCGGCGCCGGAGTGGGTCGAATTGGGGCGCATCGCGTTTGTCGGCCTGGCGGTCGCCGTAACCTGGCTTCGGCTCTGGCAGCCATCGCCGGGTTTCGACGTCGTCGGCTTTGCGGCTGTCCTGATCGGCGGCTTTCCCATCTTTCGGGAGGCCTTTGCCGATCTTCTGACCCGGCGCATGACCATGGAACTCTCCATGACCATCGCGCTGGTTTCCGCCCTCGTCATTCGAGAAGTGTTAACGGCCCTGTTGATTGTCTTCTTCGTGCTGATCGCCGAGGTCCTGGAGGGACTGACCGTCGGCCGCGGACGCCGCGCCATTCAGGATCTCTTGACTCTTCTGCCACAGCAGGTGGAACGCCGGTGCTCTTATGGCGTGCATTCCGCATACTTGAACGAACTGCATAGCGGCGATGTGGTTCTGGTCAGGCCGGGCGGCCGCGTGCCCGTTGACGGCGTGGTGGTGGGCGGCCACTCGTTCGTCGACCAGGCAGCCATCACCGGCGAATCCATGCCGGTTGAGAAGATTCCCGGTTCTCGCGCTTATGCCGGAAC
>JBEKZL010000035.1:0-35907 GCA_049509915.1 Bryobacteraceae bacterium
GGGAGGGTAGCCACGACGTAGGTGGGCGACTCGGTTTCGGCGCCTTCGGCCTGGCCGGTGCCTTTGCGGGCGAGGTCCCAGAGATCCTCCTTGTTATAGAAGGACTGGGGATCGAGCATGTGATACGTGCGGTAGATCTCGGCCTGGGTTCGGAACAGGGTTTCCGGATAGCGGGCATGGGCGCGCAGATCCGGGGGCATTTCCGACGCCGGGTGGAACAGGGCGGGGAAAAGGTGCTGGTAGGCGCCGACAATGGGGTCGTTGGGGTCGAAGATGTACAGGCGGGTTTCGCCGTCGTAGGCATCCACTGTGGCCTTCACCGCGTTACGGATGTAATTGATGCGGCCGATATCGGGCACTTCCACCGCGCGCGAGTTGGGGTGCGCATCGCTGGTGGTATATCCGTCCGCCATCCAAACCAGGCGGCCGGATTCGGTAATCACCAGGTAGGGGTCGGGGTCCCATTCGAGAAAGCCGGCCAGGGTCTGGAGGCGTTCGCTCACTTTGCGGCGGATCATCATGCGGCTAGACGGAGTGAAGTAATCGGTGAGCAGGAAATTTGGCTCGCCTTCGCGAATGGCGGCGGCGGCGCGCATCAGGAACGAGGAAACCGGAAAACCGCCCTTGCCCTGATAGCGGGTGCGAACGTTGTCGTTACCGGAGGGATAGTTGAATTCCTCCTGCGCGGTGTCGACGAACACGGGCTCGTGGGTGATTTCGCCGTAGTAGAGCTCCGGGCGGGTGATCTTGAGGCTGGGGGTGTGGACGCGGGGAGGAGCGTCTTCGATGAGCAGAACCGGCAATCCATCGGGGGTGATCTGGCTGGCCAGGGCCAGCACGACGCCGTAGCCGTGGGTGTAAATCAGGTCGGGATTGATCCAACTGGAGCGCGCGCTGGGGAGCTGATTGATATCGAGTTCGCGGGCGGTCAGCAGCACCTGGCGGTACTGGCCTTCCAGGGTGTAGCGGTCGACGTCGGGGGAGTGGAAGGCGTAATAGGGGCGGAGGGCCTGAATCTGGGCGACGGTATCGTGAAAGGCGCGCCAATCCCAGAGGCGGACGTTATCCAGGGTAGGTTTATTGCCGGCCACGTCGATGGGCGCCTCGGGGCGGGCGTGGAATTCGATCTCGTGCAGTTGCCGGTCGAGGCCGAATGCACTGCGAGTGGCGTGGATATGGGTTTCGATGTAGGGCCGTTCGAGCGAAATTTCGTTGGGTGCGACATATAGCGCCGCGACCGCGCGGGGGACCAGGAATTCGACCACCAGCGCCAGGGCCATGGCGGCGGCCAGCTTCCAGCGGCGCAGCCAGATCAGTCCCGCGGCGGCGAGGCTGGCGACAATCAACAGCCATTGCAGGGGCAGGCCGATATTCTGGTCCACCCAATCCACCCCCACCAGGAAGCTGCCGTGTTCGTTGTAGACCATCTGGTAACGGCCGAGATAGAATTTGACCGCCATCGATAGCAGCAGCACCACGGCGGCGCCGCGCAGGAATCCGGATTCGAGGCCGCCCTCCAGCTTCCAGACGTTGGGGTCGATCTGCTGGTTCTCCCGGTTCAGGGGAAAACTGTGGCGGAGCTGCCAGCCGCGCGCCCCCAGCCAATAAATCAGAATGGCGAAGATGGCGAGCGCGAGCACGTAGCCGCGCAGCATATCGTAGAAGGGGAGATCGAAGAGGTAAAACGAGAGCGGCTTGGCAAAGATGGCGTCGTGCCAGGCAGTGGTGGAAACCAGGCCCTGGCCGCCGGCATAGCGGATTACGGTCCAGTTATCGATGGCCGCGGCGGCAATCAGATAGGATAGCCCCAACAGCAGCAAGGTGGAAATGCGGGCATACAGCTTGTGCTCGCTCAGGCCGGTACCGGCAAATTTGAGGGCGCGGGCGTGCGCCACCCAGAGAATGGCGAAGCCCGCCAGCGTGGCTGCCGCCACCGGCGCCACGCCGTAGGTGAGCAGCGCGAACCAGGTTTCCAGTTGTCCCAGTTCCTTCCACCAGGCGATTTCGATGGCGAAGGATGCCAGGGACCGGGCGGCCAGCGCCAACACTCCCAGCGCTACCGCCGCCGAGATCAGCGCGACACGCAAAGCGTTGCCGTGCTTACCTTCAATGGCGTATCGAGGCATAGCCCCAAGGGTAGCACCGGGCGGGGCGGCCGGCGTTTGGCGATGTTGCGGCGCGGCGAGCAATGGTATAAAGGGATCTAAAATGAGAATCTCGAGAAGGGCTGCAGTGCGGTTGATGGCCGCGGCGGGCGTTCAGGCGCTCCATAAAAGCGAAGCGCAGCAAACCATCGACGTCGAAATCGCCAAAGGCCCTTTTCAGGCCGCCGGCGATTCGCTCAACGCTTACGCCAGCCCGGCGTGGTTCCGCGATGCCAAGTTCGGCATCTGGGCGCATTGGGGACCCACCTCAGCCATTGGCACCGGCGACTGGTACGCCCGCAACATGTACATGGAAGGCAGCCGCCAGTACCAATACCATCTGAAAACCTACGGCCATCCCTCGCGATTCGGATATAAGGGCACCATTCCGCTGTGGAAGGCCGAGCGGTTCGAGCCCAGGGCCCTGGCGCGCCTGTACCGCCAGGCCGGCGCGAAGTACTTCGTCAGCATGGGTGTCCACTGCGACAACTTCGATCTTTGGAATTCGGGCCGCCGCTGGAACTCGGTCAACATGGGGCCGAAGCGCGACATCGTGGGCGAGTGGCGCGAGGCCGCGCGCGCCGAGGGTCTCCGCTTCGGCGTCAGCGAGCACGTCTGGGGCAGCTACAACTGGTGGGAGACCAACAAGGGCGCCGACAAGCAGGGCCCCTACGCGGGCGTTCCCTACGACGGCAACGACCCGGCCAATCGCGATCTGTACTTTCCGCCGCACCCGCCGGCGCGCGAAGCCTGGGCCGAGCAAGGCAACGAGCCGGAGGAGTGGAAGCGCGAGTGGTTCTTGCGCGCGCGGGACCTGATCGATCAGCACCAGCCCGATCTGTATTACGAAGACGGCGGCATCCCCTTCGGCCGCTGGGGCCGCAGCTTAGTGGCGCATTACTACAACCAGAGCCTGCGCTGGCACGCGGGAAAGGTCGACGTCGTCTATACGGGGAAGCGCCGCAGCGAGTGCGCTTCGGGCACCTGCGTGCTCGACGTGGAGCGAGGCGTGGTCGACGACATCGAGCCGCGACCCTTCCAGACCGACACCTGCATCGGCGACTGGCACTACAATCGCGAGGCGGTCTACAAGCGGCCCAAGACGGTGATCGATCTGCTGGTCGACATTGTCAGCCGCAACGGCAATCTGCTGCTCAACATTCCGCTGCCGGCCAGCGGCATGCCGGACGATGCCGAGCTGAAGATCCTGGCGTCCATCACGAGTTGGATGAAGGTGAACTCCGAGGCGATCTATGCGACGCGGCCGTGGAAGATTTCGGGCGAAGGCCCCGGCATCCGCAAGACTGCGCCCGGCGGCGGCTTCGCCGGCACGGCCGAGCACTTCAACGAAAACCAGCGCGTCGACCTCACCGGCGCGGACATTCGTTTCACCACTGAGGGCGACACGCTCTACGCTTTCGCGATGGGCTGGAACCCGCGCGAGACCCGCATCGGCGCGCTCGGGCCGTCGCGCCGGCTGGAACAACGCAAGATCGCTCGCGTCGAACTCGTTGGTTCGCACGATCCGCTGCCCTGGAAGCTTGCCGACGACGGGCTGCACATCCAGTCGCCGCAACAATGGCCGAGCGAACACGCCGTGGCGTTTCGGATTCTCTTCGCCTGAGCCGGAGGTGCGCAACCCCGCGCTCACCAGCGCAGCTTGAATCCGAACTGCACCTGCCGCGACGAAGTCGCCGTGCTGGTGATCACGCCGGCCGTGGGCGAAAGGCCGGTGGGGGTGAACACAATTGCGTTGGGGGTATTGAAATTCGCGTGGTTCAGGACGTTGAAGAACTCGGCGCGAAATTGGAGTTGCGTGCGCTCCCAAAGATGCAGCTCCTTAAGGAAGGACAAGTCCCAAGTGGCCAGCCCCGGACCGGTCAGCGTGTCGCGCCCCAGGTTTCCGTAGAATCCACTGCTGTTCGGGGGCGCCAGAAATGCCGCGGGATTGAACCATTGGTTGGGATTGCCCTGAATCATCGGCCCGTGGAAAGCGGGATTGACGAATGGCCGCACCGGATTGCGCGAATCCCCGTTATTAGAAGGGTTATAGCTGAGCTGAGGGGTGAACGGAAAACCGCCCTGAATGGTGACGATCGAATTCATGGTCCAGCCGCCGAGCACCGCATCCGCCGCCGGGCCGGCTCCGCTCAGAAACCGCCGGCCATGTCCCACGGGCAGCTCATAGACGGCGCTCACCGCCGCGGCTTGGGTGACGTTGAAATTGGCCGGTCCCCAATCAGCCGGAAGATCGAACGGGTTGGATGCCAGAGCCGGTTCGCCGCCGGAGGTGGTGGCGTTGGGGGAATCGCCGTCGTCGAGTGTCTTCGACCAGGTATACACGCCGCGCAACAACAGGCCCCGGCTGAAGCGGTGATTCCAATCCGCCTGCAGCGCCTGATAGGAACTGTTGGCTTCGGAAAAGTAAGTCCAGGTATTGGCCAGCGCGGCGTTGGCGCGGACGGACGTGGGGACGTAGTAAGTCCCCGCCGGAATGGGCGAATTGGCGAAAGGCGCGGGAAAGTTGCTTGGGTAATTCGCCGGGCAGGGCGATGCCGGACAGATCACCGGAAAAGGTTCGTTGGCGTCGATGCCCAACAGCTCGTGATAACCGTGCGACCCGACGTAAGCGACGCTCAGTGCCGTGTTGGCCGTCAACGCGTGTTGCAGCCGTAAGGACCACGACACCAGCGTCGGCGTCTGCAAGTTCGGCTGCACCCCGCCCGGCACCAGCTTCGCGCTGGCAGGCACAGCGGCCGACGTCTGCACGGGGAGCTGCGCAACCGGCTCGCTGGCCAGGCTGTAAGTGGGATTGAAGGGCGCGTTCTGGTCGGTGCGGTAACCCAGCGCGTCCTGCAAATCGTTATACAGGCCGAAGGCCGCCCGAATTACGGTGCGGTGGTTCCGGAACGGGCTCCACGCCAGCCCGATTCGCGGCTGCGGCAGGAACTTGCCGTTGTTGACGGTGAATGCCGAATTGCCGACCGCGGGCGCGGTCTGAATCACCCCGCCGATGAAAGTGTAGGTGGAAGCCCGGCCGTGCTCCTCGTTCCATCCGCTGGTGAATTCGTCGCGAAAGCCCAGCGAGAGTGTCAGTGCCGGGCTCAACCGGATGGTGTCCTGCGCGTGCGCCGCTCCGAACCCTGCGCGCCATCCAAGCGCGGTCGGCGCCGGATCGTAAAGCAGCGTGGCTACCGTTCCCAGCAGCAACGTGTCCAGGCTGGTGAAAGTGGCTTGGCCGTATTGGCTGAGCGCCAGCAGTTCGTTCGAGCGCAGCCGCTGGAACCAGACGCCGGCCGTGATCTGGTGCCGCCCGCGAACCAGGGATACCTCGTCTTCATAGCTGGACAGATTGCGCGCCATCCGCAGATTGCTGCCGTTGTTGGCGCCGGCGAGGCTGAGTTGCGCGGTGGGATTCGAAGCCGCGCTGCCTCCCACCACCAGCGCTCCGATCGGGTCTCCGGCCAGCAGGCCCGGCAGGCCGGCCGCGGGGGTTCCCGGCGTTGGTTCGCCGGTGAAAAAATAGCCGGCGCGGGAATAGCCGATTCGCGCCGTATTCAGCACGCTGGGCGAAAACACGTGCGTCTCTTCCAGGCTGGCCACCTGCTCTCGCAGGCTGGCTACGTCGGTGCTGTAAAGATTGGTGCTGGTCGGGGTGAAATCGCCGCTGTCGTCGATGGTGTAAATCGCGCTGAGCGAATCCGCCGGCCGCGGCAGCTCATCCACCCGAACCGTGCCGAAATCGTCGCGGATGGTTTGCAGCGGACTATTGAAGGCTTCGGCAATGCCGCCAAAATCCGGCGCGCCGGCCGAGGGCGCCGGCCATGCCGAAATCAGCGGCGACAGGCCGACGAATGCCAGCCCGGTCGTTGCGCACAGGCTCGGAGCCGGGCTCACCAGCGCGCAAGGCAGGTAGCCGTTGCGAGCGTTGTTGTCGGGCACCAGGTCGACGCCGGTCTGGTGCAGATGCTGGCGCAGTCCTTCGTAATTGGCGAACACGAACGTCTGGTTGCGCCGTAGGGCGCCGCCCGCCGAAGCGCCGAACTGTCCGCGCTGAAAACCGGGCGTCGAAGCCGGATCGAAGAAATTGCGGGCATCGAATGCGTTGTTGCGGATGAAACCGTATAGCGACCCGTGGAAGACGTTGCCGCCGGATTGGGTCACCATCAAAACCTGGGCGCCCGGATGCTTGCCGTAGTCGACGCCGTAGGAGTCGCGCAACACGTTGAACTCGCGCACCGCGTCCACTCCCAGCAGTTCCTGGCTGGTGCCGCCCGGCGTCATATTGTTCTCCGCCGCGCCCGTAAATTCCACCCCGTTCAACAAGAACAGGTTCTGCTGCGGCCGGTTTCCCGAGACCGCGAAATTGTTGCCGTTGGTGGAGTTCGACACCCCGATTCCACCGGTCTTGGCGGCGGTATAGTTGACCACGCCCGGATTGAGCGTCAGCAGTAAATCGTAGCTGCGCCCGTTCAACGGCAGATCCCGAACCTGCCGCGGACTCACCAGGCCCGAGATGTCGTTCGGCGCCACGCTCACCTGCGGCGCGTCCCCGGCCACCGTCACCGCGTTGCTCGCCTCCCCCACTTGCAGCTCGAAATCCACTGTAGCCGCCTGTCCGACAAATAGTTGGACTCCGGTGCGCAGCTCGTCCCGGAACCCGGCTTTCTGTACGCGGATTTCATATTGCCCCACCGGAACCGAAGATATCTGGTAGCGCCCGTAGCCGTCGGTGAGGCCGTTGCGGACCGTACCCGCCTCCACGCTCTTCATCGCGACGGCCGCGCCAGTGACCAGCGCCCCGCTCTGGTCGGTGACCGTACCGGAAATCGTTGCCGAGACTTGCGCCGAGAGCGCGGCCGGCCATACCACGGTGCCGAGCGCCAAACAGTGGGAAACGATACGTGCGCGGAGAGCCCGCCGCGCGCGGAAAAAGAGCGAGATCGAAAAAGTCATCCTTGTAAGTTACCAAAGACAGCGTAAGTTATCTACGACAATGGCGGCTCCGGCTCCCGGGGCGGCCGGCGCGCCGAAGTGAGGATTGGAGGATAATGGAGCCATGCTGACCAACGAGGACAAGCAGTGGATATTGGAAAAGCTCGACGGGGTAAGCCAGAAGTTCGACCAGAAGCTGGAACGAGTGGAAACCACGCTTCTGACTGAGTTTCACAAATGGGCCTCACCCGCGGAAGCCCGCCAACGTACCGTTGCAGCCGCGCTTCGGGCAATCGACCTGGAGATGGAAGCACTTTCCGATCGCGTCACCAAGATCGAGGGTCGCCAGCAGTAAGTCCCGCCAGTCTCACACTTTTTCCAGGAACGCCTTCGTCCAGCGGATGCTGGCTTCCACGTCCTCCAGTTCCCGCGCCGCGGCGGCCTGTTTCGAAACCTGCGGCGGCGCCTCGCGCGCGGTGCCTTTTTCCGCCAGCGCCAGAAAACGCGCGAATTCCCAGGCCGGGGTCTGGCGGAATGCGTCCCAGAATTTCGGGTCCAGGAAATTGTAGAGCCGCGGTCCGGTGACGATGACTTCGAGCGACAGCGGACGCCCCGGACACTTCGCCGCATACTCGCGGATGTAGTCCTCCATGCCCATGTTGCCCTCGCCCATACGGGTCCAGGCCACCGCCGCGCCCTGCGGCGTTTTCCATACGGCGCTGTCCCGCACGTGGCTCGTCAGCACGTACGGAGCCAGCGTTTCCAGTGTCAGGTGCGGGTCTTCAATCGTCCAGCACGGGTTGCCGGAATCGAGGCACGAACCGACAAAATCGGTTCCCGCTGCCTCGATCAGCGTCTTCACTTCGCGAGCCTGCATGTCGCCGGCGTGGTTTTCGATGGCCACCTTCAGCCCGGCATCCATCACCCGAGTCCGCACGTTGCGCAGCACCTTGACGGTGTTTTCGATGTGTCCCTCGATCGGAATCGGGCCGGTGCGGTCCGCCGCGCTTCCCAATACGCAGCGCACGATAGGCGACCCCACCGTGCGCGCCGCCCCCACCATGTGCGTGAGCTGCTCTTCGGCCGTTCCTTGCGACGGATTGAAGAGTTTCGAGGTGGGGCAGATCGAAAGCATGCCGATCTCTACTTCGATGCCCAGTTCCTCGGCGTGCGCCCGAACGCGCTTGAGGTTGTCCTCTTCCAGATTTCCCAGGAAGCGGACCTCGCTGAAATGGACCACCCGGATGCCCCGCTTCGAGCAAAAATCCAGATACTCGATGGGCGTCCAGCCCTGCGAGCGAAGGCTGAACAGGTCCAGCCCGAACTTCACTTTGCCGCCTGCGGCGTCGCCCCGCCAGGCGAGGGCCGCGGCGCCGGCCGCCAGCAACGTCCGGCGCATCATACCGCCGCTCCTTCCGGATGCACCCACGGATTGCGATACGGCCGCCGCAGCAGGCGATTGGCTTCGTCGTCGCCGACGACCATTTTCTTGTGCGCATCCCAGGCCAGCGTCCGCTCCAGTTGCATGGAGAGGTTCGCCAGGATGCAGCACGACGTGGAAATAAAGCCCTCTTCGATATCGGCCACCGGCTTGCCCCGCGATGCCATGTTCGCCAGCAGGTCTTTCATGTGGCCGCGGATAGCCGGTGCCACGTGCCGCTCCAGCCGCGCCTCGGTCCGGTCTTCCGGATACTGGTCCAACTCGTAGGCGACATCTTTGTGAATCGCCTGCTCGCCCTTCTCCGACGGAATAAAATCGTAGCCCATCACTCCAGCTTTCAACGTCCCTCGCTCGCCATAGAGAGTGGCGCCCCATGGGTAGTGCGGATCGGCCGATGGACCGAAGCTGCGATGCTGCCACACGACGTCGACGTTATCGAACTCGAACATGGCTGTCTGGGTATCGGCGATGTCGGATTTGCCGCCCTTCAGAACGCGCAACCCGCCAAAAGAAGAAATCCGCTTCGGCCACCCCAGCCCCATGAACCATCGCACCATGTCGAACATGTGGATTCCCATGTCCCCAATGGTGCCGTTGCCGTACTCCATGAATTGGCGCCAATTGCGCTGGATATCGGGGCTGTAGGGCAGCATCGGCGCCGGACCCACCCAGAAATTCCAATCCAGCGTGTCGGGCACCGGTGCCGGCACAGCCGCGGTGGCCCGGCCGCCGCCGTAGGAATAGATCTCCACGTGGCCGATGGTGCCGAGGCGCCCATCCTGCACCAGTTTGCGCGCCTCGATCAGGTGCGGCGTGCTGCGCCGCTGCGTTCCCACCTGCACCACCCGCTTATAATGGCGCGCCGCCGCCAGCATCGCCTCGCCTTCCACCACGTCCACGCTGATCGGCTTTTGCACGTACATGTCGGCCCCGGCCCTGGCGGCCTCGATCATGGGCAGCGCGTGCCAGTGATCGGGCGTAGCGATCTCGACCATGTCCAGGTCCTTTTCCCGCAGCATCTCGCGGTAATCGGTGTAGATGCGCGGTTTCTTGTGGGAAGCCTGGCGCGCGGCGGCCATCTCCGCGCAATCGGCCAGCATCTTCTTATCCACGTCGCAGAGCGATACGATCTCGACCGGTGCAACCTGCACCAGCCGGAAGATATCGGATTTGCCATACCAGCCGCAGCCGATCAGTCCTACCCGTTTGGCGGGCGCATCGGCCGCCTCGGCGCTGTAACGGCCGGCGGCCGACAAAGCCAGCCCGGCAATACTGGTTTCGATGAATTCACGACGGTTCATGAGTTTCCTCCCGGATTTTCCGGTTGCGTCCAGTGTATCCGATTTATCGGGGCGCAGGCTGATGGAGTCCAAATGCCGCATAGCTTTTCCGCAACGACGGGATTCCGCATAAATGGGGGGCTTAAACCCGCCGCGCGATGCACACACCTTCGAGGATGGCGCTTTGGCTTATACTGAATGAGATTTGGAGGTCCAAAATGGAACTTTCGGCCCCCTTCGAGCAGGTCTCCCCGCTTCCCGTACGGCAAGCTGAGACTGCACCTATGGTACCGAGTAGCCTCCTCCGGGTTTTCTTTACCGCCGCGTGCTGGACATTCGCGCTCGGGGCGCCTCAAGGCCAGGCGCCTCGGCCGTCGATGGAACAGCGCCTTAAGGGGGAATACGCTCTCACGAGAGTTACTAACAAGGGCGTAGTCATCGGTCTCGGGGATATCCTGGTTGTTAAGCAAGCGGGTATAGTGGGCATGCCGGCGTCGTGTCACGGTTATTTTGCGAACTCTTTCACAAAAGGTGCGCGGATCCAACCCGGCGGAGCCCGACTCCTTGAAGTTGGCGATAAGGTGTACCTGACCAATATCGAGGTTAAGGACACGCAGGTTGTGTTCAGCGTGCAGTCGTGTCGCGCTTGCGACCCGTCCTCCAACGATCGCAGCGATTCACCCTTGCGTGCGTCTCTTGCCTTCCAGTTTCCGAAGGAGTATCTAGCCACCGCCGATTTCAAGGATATCCAGGGGGCGATCGGTGAGGTGTTTGCCGTCGACAAACCGGCATTTGAGCGCCTGTCGAAACAGACGGGTGACCGCAACTACGTCGATATCAGGCTTGGCTGGACAAAGAAGCCGGTACGCTTCGGCGATATCACTCTGAAGCTGGTCGCCATCGACATTAAGAAGAACACATACACAGTGGATTTGATAGTCGATGACAAGCTAATCCAGAAGAAAGATAAGAGAGTCAACGAGGCGGTCGAGTTCTACGCGGTAAAGGGCGGGCACATTCCTTATGTGATGATGATCGTCGCGCTGAATGAGAACCCGAGGGAGATTGTGGGATACCTGGCGACACCCAAGGCGGGAGCCGCTCGCTAGGCGGTCGGAAGATATTGCCGCGGATGAACCCAGATGAACGCGGAAAAAGAGAAGGCCTCGTCCGTGGAATCTGCGGGGTGGCTCGACGACCTGTTCTGGTTTTCTATTGACAAGCCAAATCTGTCCATATATCCTATGCATAGGATTACGAGGCATCATGAATTTCAAGGGAACGCTTCCCACGCTGATTCTGGAAGCCCTGGCACACGAGCCGAGCCACGGCTACCGCATCGCCCAGCGCATCAAGGAACGTTCGCAGGGTGTACTCGATTTCAAAGAGGGAACGCTCTATCCCGCTCTTCACAAACTGGAGAACGACGGTCTGGTGGAATCCTACGAGGGCGTGGAGAAGGGCAGGGCGCGGCGCTACTACCGCATCACCAAATCCGGACGCGCGACACTGGCGGCGGATCGCGCCGAGTGGCGGGAGCTTTCACGAGCTGTGACTGTGATTCTAGGGGAGGCGTAAATGCCGAATGGATTGGACCGTTGGCTGAAGCAGGCGACGCGATGCTTGTCGAGCGATTCGACGGCGCGGGTCGTAACCGAAATTCGGGAGCACTACGAATGCGCGAGGGATGCCGCCATCGGAGACGGCGCCGGTGCCGATCAGGCGGATGAACTCGCCTTGACCGCCCTGGGCGACGCAAGAAAGGCGAACCGGCAATACCGCAAAGTCCTGCTGACATCTTCGGAAGCGCGGCTGCTCCGGCAAGGCAACTGGGAAGCGCGGGCGGTTTGCTCGCGGCCGCTGGTAAAATCGCTGGCGCTCTCGTTGCCGCTGATGGCGATCTTGGCGGCCAGCGGGCTGTTTCACACCGGGGCGGACGAAGCGGCGCGGGTACTGCTCCTCGCGGGTATCGGAGTGGGGTTCTTGTTCATCACGCCGTTCCTGCCGGTCTACACCCCGGCCCGTAGCCGGATTGTCCGCTACTTGAAGTGGGTTGTGCTGGCCGGCTTGCCTTTCCTCGCGTTTGGAGCGGATGCTCTCAAGTTCTCCTGGCTGCTGATCGCTTCGCTATGGCCCGTAGCTTGGGTGGAATGGACGCGGATCGCAATTCGGCGGAAGCTTCCCATCGAGCGATGGCCCAAACATCTGTACTTATGAGCCAGAGCGGAACGAGCCCGCGTGTCCTCATGAAAGCAACGCCCGCATCGCGGAGTTATCCTGGTGGGGGTTGAACCAGACCGACAGGAGAACTCCATGAAGAAAGAGAACCTGAACCAGGCTTACCGGATTGCCACGGAGCAATACGCCGAATGGGGCGTGAATGTGGACTCCGCTTTGAAGACGCTGGAATCCATCCCCATTTCGCTGCACTGCTGGCAGGGGGACGACGTGGGCGGCTTTGAAACCGTCGGGGCAATGCTTTCAGGCGGCGGCATCCAGGCCACCGGCAATTATCCCGGCAAGGCGCGCACCATCGAAGAATTGCGTGGCGATCTGGAGAAAGCTTTCAGCCTGATCCCCGGCCGCCATCGTCTGAACCTTCATGCCTCCTACCTGGACAACGGTGGCAAGTACGTGGAGCGCGACCAAATCGAGCCGCGCCATTTCCAGGGCTGGATCGATTGGGCCAAGGCCAACCACCTGGGCATGGACTTCAACCCAACCTACTTTTCCCACCCCAAAGCCGCCGACGGCTTTACCCTGGCCCACGCCGACCCCGCTATCCGCCAATTCTGGATCGAGCACGGCATCGCCTGCCGCAGGATCGGCGCCGAAATCGGACGCCAGCTAGGCACGCCCGCCGTCAACAACGTCTGGATCCCGGATGGCTACAAGGATATCCCCATCGACCGCGCCGCGCCGCGCGAGCGCCTCGCCGAATCGCTCGACAAAACCTTCGCCGAGCCCATCGACCCGAAGTTCCTTCTGGACGCCGTCGAAGCCAAGCTGTTTGGCATCGGCGCGGAAAGCTACACCGCCGGCTCGGCCGAGTTCTACCTGGGCTACGCCGTCTCCCGGCAGAAGCTGCTCACCCTCGATGCCGGCCATTTCCACCCGACCGAAGTGATCTCCGACAAAATCTCCTCGGTGCTGCTGTTCTGTCCCGGCCTGTTGCTGCATGTCAGCCGACCGGTGAGGTGGGATAGCGACCACGTGGTGATCCTCGACGACGAATTGCAGGCCATTGCCAGGGAACTGGTGCGCAGCGGCAAGCTTGACCGCATCCATGTCGGCCTGGATTATTTCGATGCCAGCATCAATCGCGTGGCGGCCTGGATCGTCGGCGCCCGCAATATGCTGAAAGCGCTGCTCATCGCCCTCCTGGAGCCTACCGCCCGCTTGCGCGAAATCGAGCTGGCGCAGGATTTCACGCAGCGCCTGGTATTGCTGGAAGAGCTGAAGAGCCTGCCCTGGTCCGCCGTGTGGGATTACTACTGCTCCCAAAAAGGCGTTCCCGCCGGCTTCGGCTGGTTCGACGAAATCCGGCGATACGAACGGGACGTGCTCTCGAAACGCTCGGCCAGCCTGGCCACGGTGGAAGCCGGCGCCTTCTAACGGCCGCGGCCCGGGGGCTTTTTCCGCGCGAATTTCAGGCCGCTCCAATCGGCATCCACCGAGCAGACCTTGAAATCCACCAGGCCGCTCCCGAGCCCCGCCGCGCGGACGTCGTTCTGGTTGAAATCCACCTTGTAGCGGCCGCTCCGCTTGGGGTGGATAATCCAGAGCGCGCAGCCCTCCGGCAGGCGCGCCGCCAGGTACGGGGTTTCGCTTTCCAGCTCGCGGCGCGAACGCACGAACCAAAGCGCCAGGCCGGCGGTGCGGGTCAGCCTGCCCGAAAGTTTGGCGCCTTCCGGAAGCTCGCCCAACTGCTCTTCGAATTCATCCGGCGCTCCCAGCAGGGAAATCTCCAGCCCCGCCTTTAAGCCCAGCTTCGCCGGCAGAGCCGCGCCGGTATAACGTTCCATGTGCGAGGGCGGCTGTACCGGATCGGCCGGCGCGTGCCGCAGGGCCTCGCGCAGCGCGTTGCCCACTCCGTCCCAGGCGCAATAAAAAGCGTCCGGCAGTTCGCTTCGAACGCGAGCCACTTTTTCCGGCGCGCCGCCCGCGTAGACCAGCGGAATCGGCCGCGTCACCTTGCTTTGCCGCAGCGCGATTCCGACTTCACGTCCATGCGAGGGCAGCCGGTCCAGATCGATCAGGATCGCCGCCGGCGTATGCTGGCGAAAGTGACCGATCAGGCCCGCTGGGTTGAGCGGGGAGGCGTTGACCTCGAAACCCGCGCGCTCCAACGCCGCCGCTCGTTCCCGCGCCTGATCGGCATTCCAACAGACTAAGCGCACCTTGTTCGAGGGCATGGCCTTGAGACTCATTTTACCCGCCTCGGCGCCGTATGGCCGCCAATATCCGCTGCGACGCACGCCACGCTTTACAGGGAGAGCGGAAGGGGGATATTCGGCCGCCGGGAGTTGGGTCTACAATTACAAGAGGTGCGGGACCGGGGCGCGGATTATGTCCACACGCTGCGCAAGGAGTATGGGAGTGTCAGACCAGGGGCAATCGCCCAAGAAGTCTTCCGACCCCTCGATTAGCACAACCCACAGCGATCCGGAGCGCTGTCTGACCGCCTGCGACCGGCACGGGGACCCGGGACTAGAGAAGGAAATGGACCGGATGTATCCGGGAACGTCGGCGGGCGCCCCGGGCTATCCTCCAGGGGACGACGGCCGCGAGTTGATTACAGCCGATCCGAGCCCGCCCGGGACGCCCCAGGTTCCGCTGATGTCGCACCAGGAATTTCTGGCGACGCACCCGCAATATCGGCAAGCATGGGAGGACGCGCGGGCTTCCCATCCAAACCCGGTGGACGACGGCAGGCCGATAGACCTGCATCCGATAATGGGGCCTCCCGAGCACGCGATGAGCGAGATCTGGGAGGGCGAACCCTCACAGCCAAACGAGCCGCCCGCACCGAAGCGTTAGCCCACGTCCGCGAAACCGTCGCCGACCTCGCGGCGAAGGACTACGGCTCGCAGGGGGCATCGCGCGGCCCGTCGGTTGTTCCTCAAAGCCCGAGTTTGGCCTCGACTTTGGACAGGCGGCCATCCATCTCCATCAGCTTCCCCACGAGCAGATTGAAGTTGGCGTCGAACTTCGTTTCGAGGTGGTTGACCTTGGTCAACAGCATTGTGAAGCCAAAAACGAAGAGCAGACCGTTGAATAGGATGGGGACGCCGATTGCCAGGTAAAGCTGGATGTTGGTCATCTAAAGTTGCCTTTCTTGTTCTGCCGAGGGGCGGCGCAGCGGGGCCACGACCCATAGGGCCAGGCGAAGCGCGGCCCAGCCAGCAATTGGAATGGCGAAAAGAGGGACGACCGATGGGGAGGAGAGCGCTTGGCCCATCTCCCAGAAAATATATCCGATGCGGTCTCGGATTGTAGTCGCGAAATGAAAACAGGACTGAGCCTCGGGCTTGCTTTCAGCCGGCTGGTCCGCGGGGATGAGGGCCCAGCCCTTGCCCAAGTCCTGCGCAGGCTTGTCTGGCATCACGGGGTAGAATCCTGGTGGAGGAGGCAGGGCCGCCGCCCCTGAGGGAGGACGCGCGATAGTCATGCGACCGACGACCTGATCTTTCGCGGATTCGTCGAGGGGCACAAGGCGCGCCACGGCCTCACCGGGCCCCGCCGTGGGACTGAGAGGCGGAGCCATGGCTTGACATGGGACGGTGTAACCGCTCCCCGAATTGATCCATGGGCGGTACGCCAGCCCGTGGGCAAGCGAGGCAGCAAGAATGGCTAGCGCTGCGCGTTCCGGCCACGCGAAGTACCTTACCCTGCTGCGTTCTTTCTCCATCGCGCCTTTCCCCCGGCCGATTGGATTCTCCGTCTGTCTACGTCGGTCATTGTGGCAAAGCCCTTGGGGACTTTCTTTTGTCCGCCACGACGGCCGAGTTCGACGGCCGCGGCATTTTTCTTTGCCATATTTGCAGCATAACAAAAAGCGCTTACTGGTGCTAACTGCTATTTCGTTGGTAGCAACTGTCAACGACCGCATCGCCGACCGGCCCGACGAACCACCCGCCGGCATGGCGCCCTCCGCGCGGGCGAGAGCTTCAACCAAGCGCAGCACGCCCTCGTCCGCCATATGGTGAGTGCCCTCGGAACGAAGCGTCAATCCATGAATCGCTCGAGCAGTTCGTGAACCGTGGTCAGAAGCACCGGATAGGCGGCGCAGATGGCCGCAGCAACAGCGACCGAAGCGATTGTCCAAAGCCATGGCCGCCGCTCGGAGCGGTTCCCAGCTGGCGAGGGGGCGCGCAGCAGGCGTTCCACGCGGGCTTCCAGATCCGAGGCATCGCCCATTAGCGAAGCGGCGAGCGGGGTGGGAGAGGATGCGCCTAAACGAGCCACTCGCACCAGCGCGGAGGCCAACGCCAGGGACCGCCGCGCACTGCCGGCCACGGCGCGATCGTCGGCGGCGAGCTCGGCGTATCGGGCCCAACTCCTTTCTAGACCGCGGAGGCCGGCCCCGAATGGAACCAGGTTCGGCGCCATGGCCATCAGCAGCCGCTTCCAGTTATCGCGCGAAACCGCGTGAGCCTGTTCGTGCCGCAGCGCCGCATCCAGTTCCTCGGGTTTGAGCGCGCGCAATGCCGCGCGCGTGGCCACCAGAGTCGGGGGCGCGACGCCAACCAGCGCCAGCAGGGGCCGGGGGCTTTCCACAATCCGAACCGGAAACCGGCGGGCTCCCAGGCGCAGCGTTTGCGAGCTGCCTTCGAACCTTCGGGAGCGCAGCCAGGCCGTGACGCCCCGCGCGGCGCCCGCAGCCGTGAGGGCGATTCCCAGAATTGCCATCGCCAGGCAGACCAGGCTCGCCGATTCGCTGGTTTCGGCCGGCTCCAGCACCAGAAAGCTGGGCACACATAAAATCGCCACAGCGGCCAATGCTAGCGCGCACGGCCCGAGGCGCAGCGCCAGCACGATGGCGGCGGCACGGCGAGGATCGCAGCCGGTCGAGCGGCGGCGGAGAGTTCGCTCCAGCGCCAGCGAGGTCACGCCTGCAGCCAGGTTCACGGCAAAGAAACTTGCGGCGGCGATCGACGCCAGCCGCGCCCCATACGGCAGATTCACGATTGCCTCCCGCCGGAGAGCTCTTTCCGCTTACTACGAATCTTCCGCTCCAGCTCGTCCAACAGGGCGGAATCCCGCTCGCCGGCAGCATCCATCAGACAGGAGATCAACAGATCGCGCGACGTCCGGGGTCCGCTCAGATAGCCGGCCAGAAATTCGCCGGCCCGCTTCCGTTCCCACTGGGCCTCGGAGTAGCGCGGCGAATACACAAATGCGCGGTCCTGTTTCCGCCGATCGAGGAAGCCTTTTTTGTACAGGCGGTCGAGCGTGGTCATGACGGTGGTATAGGCCAACGGACGCCCGAGGCGCGCGCCGACTTCGCGCACATTCCCCTCGCCGTGCCGCCACAGCGCTTCCATCACCGTGTTTTCCAGGTGGCCCAATTCGTCGGATTGGGTTTTGAACCATCGCATGGTCGTGTAAGCTCCGCCAGCGGCACAAACGAACCGCTCCGCAAAGAGCCGAAAGACTCGCTCGGCAGGCGAAAGCGCCTGCCCCACAAGATAGCCATGGTATCAAACGCCGGTTGCCGTCCTGGCGCGTCATCCGGCCGCGGTCCAGGCTCCAGGTATTACCGCGCCGGGGTTTCTGCCCTGAGCTGCAAATCCTGGATAATCGTACGTAGTGTCCGCCCGCGCCGCCCTTGGCTATCCGAGTTTTCGCTATTACATGATCGCCCGGTTTCTCGCGACCGTCTCCAATGAGATGCAGGCGGTCGCGGTGGGCTGGCAGATATATTCGTTGACGCATCGCCCGCTCGATCTGGGATTGGTCGGACTGGCGCAATTTCTGCCCAACGTGCTGCTGTTCCTGGTGGCCGGGCACGCCGCCGATCGTTTTGCGCGTCGCCGCATTCTGCGCGTCTGCTACGGCGTGTTCGCGCTCTGCTCGCTGGCTCTGGCCGGTTTCACTCTGGGCGGCTTCGTCTCCGTCGGACCGATTTATTTCATCCTGGTGGGCAACGGCACGGTACGCGCCTTCCAGCATCCGGCCGCCCAGTCTTTCCTGCCGCTGTTGGTGGCCGAGGAGCACTTCGTCAACGCGGTTCCCTGGAGCGCCTCGGTTTTCACGGTCGCCACCATCTGCGGCCCGGTGATCGGCGGGCTGGTGTACGGCCTGAGCGGTAGCCCGCTGCCCGTATACCTGGGGGCGGCGGCATCCTACGGCGCCGGACTGGCGCTGCTCGGGCGGGTGCGGACGGCGCGCCCGCAGCAGGCAGCCGGGGTTGGGCCGGCGGCATCGATTGCGGGAGGACTGCGCTTCCTGGGACGGAACCGCCTGGTGCTGGGCGCCATGTCGCTCGACATGTTTGCCGTCCTGCTGGGCGGCGCGGTGGCGCTGCTGCCGGTCTATGCGCGCGAAATCCTGGCTATCGGTGCCACGGGGTTAGGGCTGCTGCGCTGCGCGCCCGGCATCGGCGCAACCCTGACGGCCGTGGCCCTTGCCCATCGTCCGCTGGGCCGCCGCGCCGGAGTGGCCATGCTGGCCGCCGTCGCCGGTTTCGGCGCCGCCACGGTGGTGTTTGGTTTGTCCCGCGATGTGGGCCTCTCTTTAGCCGCCCTCATGCTGGTAGGTGGCTGCGACATGATCAGCGTAATCGTTCGCCAGACCATCATCCAGCTCGGCACACCGGATGAAATGCGCGGCCGCGTCAACGCCGTGAATTCGGTTTTCGTCGGGGCATCCAACGAGGTCGGCCAATTCGAATCCGGTGTGACCGCGCAGTGGTTCGGCACCGTCCCCGCCGTAGTTCTGGGCGGATTGGGCACTATCACCGTGGTCGTGCTGTGGAGCGTTTTGTTCCCCGGTTTGCGCCGCTGGAGAGGCGCGGCGAAATAGCAGGCGCCCCGCGGCGATCTTCCCGATCACAACCTTTAATAATTTTTATATTTCTCATTCCATTGGGATAATCCAATCGCGCGCGCGCGTTGCGGGGAGCCTGTCGATTACCCTGTGGGCGTGGAGAAAGCGAAGCTGGCGATGGGGAATACGAGAATGGCTTGGGCGGTTGCGGCGGCGGCGGCGCACGACATCAACGACGAGTTGACGATCATTCTGGGTTCGGTCGGAGCCTGGCTGGCGACGACTCCGATGGAAGACCCTGACCGGGACCTGTTGCTGGGCTTGCGCGCCGCCGTGCAGCGCTGCGCCTGGAAAACTACGGCGCTGCTGGAAGCCAGCGAGCGAATGGGCGTTCGCCCGTCGGCGGCGACGATGGAGCGGCTCCTGTTGGTTCGCTGAAATTGCCCCGCTGAGATTGCTACGCTGAAATTTGCGGATATTGGGTATTGAATCCTCCTGCGACGAAACCGCGGCCGCGGTGGTGGAAGACGGTGCGGCGGTGCTTTCGTCAGTCGTGGCGTCGCAGATGGCCACCCATGGCAAGTACGGCGGGGTGGTGCCGGAATTGGCTTCCCGCGAACATCTGCGCGCCATTGTACCGGTAGTGCGCGAGGCACTGGAGATTGCCGGCACCGGTTTGGAGGGCCTGGCCGCGGTGGCCGCCACTTCCGGGCCTGGGCTGGTGGGTTCGCTATTGGTGGGGCTAACCTACGCCAAGTCGCTATGCTATGCCCGGGGGCTGCCGCTCATCGCCGTCAACCACATCGAAGGCCACATTCATGCCGTTTTGCTCGAAGCGCGGCGGGCCGGCGGCGAAGTGCCCTTGCCTGCGCTGGCGCTGGTGGTAAGCGGCGGGCACACCCATCTGTTCGAGATCGACGCGGCCTTTCGCTACCGGCTCCTCGGCAGGACTCGCGACGACGCGGCGGGCGAAGCCTTCGATAAAGTGGCCAAACTGCTCGGCTTTCCCTATCCCGGCGGGCCGATCATCGACCAACTGGCGCCCTACGGCAACCCCCGCGCGGTGCGTTTCACCTTCGCCAGGATGAAGGGCAACGCCGCCGACTTCAGCTTCAGCGGTTTGAAAACCGCCGTGTTGCGGTGGGTGGAAGCGCGCGATATGGCGGACGAGATCGCCGCGCGGCGCCTGCTCGCCCGCGTTGCGGCGCCCTCGCTCGAGGACTGGCTGGCGGCCACGCCGCAAGCCACCCGTGACCTGCTGGCGTCGTTCCAGCACGCCGTGATCGTGGAATTGCTGACGCGCGCGGCGGCTTCGGCCGAGGCCGTCGCGGCCCAAGCCCTGATCGTCTCCGGAGGGGTGGCCTCCAATCGCGGGTTGCGCGCCGCCGCGGCCGCCGCTCGCCTGCCTTACCCGGTGTTTTTCCCCACCCCGGGGCTCTCCACCGACAATGCCGCCATGATCGCCGCCGCCGCGTTTCCCAAATTCGCGCGGAGAGAATTCGCGTCCTTCGACATCCGCGCCGACGCCGGCCTAAGACTGGCTTAATGGCCGGGGTGGCCCGGAATCGCCTGTACCGCCTAAGACTGGCATAATGGTGGCTTGATCGTCACTCTTACCGCAAATCCGGCCATCGACCGGATTCTCAGCGTGGACCGCTTGGCCTTCGAGGACCGCGCCTACATCAATTCCAGCCGCGAGTCGGCCGGCGGCCGGGGTATCAACGCGTCGCACGTGGTTCATTCCTTCGGCGGCGAAACGCTGGCCATTCTGATATCGGGAGGCGCCACCGGCAAGCGCCTGGAAGAGCACTTGCGCGGCTACGGGTTTCCCTTCCGGGCCGTGCCGGTGCAGAACCGCATTCGCACCAATCTCACGATCACCGATAAGCAGGGCCTGACCGTGAATCTGAACGAAGCCGGCCCGGTGCTGACCAAGACCGAAGTATCGCGCCTCGAAAAGGCGGTGCGCGAGGCGCTGGAGGGGGCCGATTGGCTGTTGCTGTGCGGCAGCCTGCCGCCGGGCGTGCCGTCTTCGTTTTACGCCCGGCTGATCGCCCTCGCCCGCGCCAGGCGCGTGAAGACCATGTTGCACTCCGACGGCAACGCACTACGCGAGGGAATCGAGGCGAAACCCACGCTGGCGACTCCTAACCAGCAGGAAGCCGCGCGCCTGCTCAACCGTACCCTGCTCACGCGCACGCATTACCTGGAAGCCGCCGCCGAGATCCGCGGCATGGGACCGGAAGCGGTGGTGCTTTCGCTGGGCAGCCGCGGCGCGGTGGGAGCGTTTGCGACGGGCACGGTGGAGGCTATTCCGCCGCGCGTCGACGCCGTCTCCCCGATCGGCGCGGGCGACGCCCTGATGGCGGTGTACGCCTGGGCCATGACGCGCAAGCCGGACCCGGTGGATGCTCTTCGGTGGGGCGTGGCCGCCGGCACTGCTTCGGCCCGCTTGCCCGGCATGAGTTTCGCCAATGTGGCGCAGACCCGGGAGATCTATCGCCAGGTGGAGATCCGAAAGGCGGAGTGACGCGTGTTACACTGCGACCATAGAGATGCTCTCCGACCTGAAGTTGGTGATTCGGCTCCAAGAACTGGATAGCCGTGTGGGCGAACTGGAGGCCGAAGTGGCCGCCCTGCCCAGGCATATAGCGGAAATCCAAAAAAAACTGGTTTCACACGAGCGGAAGTTGGAACTGGATCGCGCCGCCCTCGCCGCCAATCAGAAGGAGCGCAAACAGCGCGAAGGCGAGATCCAGGCCCAGGAGCAGAAGATTTCGAAACTGAAAGACCAGATGCTTCAGGTCAAAACCAACGACCAATACCGGGCCTTTCAGAACGAGATCGACTTTTGCCAGCAGGAAATTCACAAGTTCGAGGACCGCATCCTGGAATTGATGAGCGAATCCGAACCGCTGGATCGCGCTGTGAAGATCGCCGAAGAGGCCCTCAAAGCGGAAAAGGTGGAAGTCGAAGCCGAGAAGCAAACCACTCGCGAGCGCACCGACAAAGACCGGCGGGCGCTGGACGAACTACGGAAAGAGCGCGGCGCGGTCGCCGCCGAAGTCACCAAACCCACTTATCAGCGCTATGAACGGAGCCGGCGAACGCGCAAAGGAATCGCGGTGGCGGAGGCCCTCGACGGACGATGTTCCGCCTGCCAGATGTCGATGCGGCAGCAGTTCCTGCAGGATCTGCGCAAGGGAGAACAGATCATGGTCTGCGAGAGCTGCCAGAGAATCCTGTTCTACAACCCCCCAGTGCCGGTGGAAGACCTGGACGGCGCCGCGGCCCCAGCCGTGCAGCAGTAGCCAACCGCGGAGACTGGCCTCGTGCCGGTCTTCTTGGTTGGTGTGCCGGGCATTTCTTCAACGGAGCGGTTGCCGCGCCCTACACCAGGTCCTCGTATTCGTTCGGGTCTATCGGGACATCGAGCACCACGGGGAATCGTTCGGCCAGGGCGCGCTCAATTTCCATCCTTACCGCCGCGACGCTTTCCGCCCGCCGCCCGCGGATGCCGAAGGCCTCAGCGATGGCGGCAAAGTCGGGGGCCGGGAAGTCCACTCCACAGTTGGGGAGTCCGCGCCGCTGCTGGCTCACCCGGATCAGGCTCAGGCTGGAATCGGAGAACACCACGACGACAATGGGAAGGTTGAGCCTGCGGATCAGCGCCAGGTCGTGCAGCATCATGAGCATCCCGCCGTCTCCCACCACTGCCAGCACCGGCCGGCCGGGATATGCCAGTTGCACGCCCACCGCCGCCGGAATTCCAAAGCCCATTCCAGACAGTCCATTGGACATGAAGAAGGTTCCCGGCTGGTAGGCGCGCCAGAACTGTCCCATCAAGAGCTTGTGCGCGCCCACGTCGCAGGTGGCCACGCCGTCGGGCGGAAACGTAGCGCGCAACTCCTCGATCAACCGCAGGGGAGACAATCCGCGGGCTGAACCGGCAGGCGTGCGCGCCATGGCGTTACGGCGGCGGGAGAGCAACTCTCCGGGCCAGGGCTTCGGTTCGAGGACGACCGTCAGAGCCGCAACCAGGGCAGGCACGTCTCCCATCGCTTCCAGCGGTCGATAGTCCCCTTCCCGCATGGAAACGGCGTCCAACGCCACCAGTTCCACATCGGCGAACCAGGTCTTGTCGCACTCCACCGGGTCGAAACCGATGGCGAGCAGCAGATCGGCGGCCCGGATGGTTTCCACAATGTCGCGGTCGATCGCCATCCCCGAAGCGACGCCAAGAAAGCGCGGGTGGTCTTCCGGGAGAATTCCCTTCGCCTTCGGCGTAACCAGGAACGGCGCCTGGAGACGATTCACCAGGGCGTGGATGGCCGCCGCCGCCGAGGGTTCCGCGCCCAGGCCGATCAGCACCAGTGGACGATCGGAGGAGTTGACGCGGGCGCCGATCTTCGACAGGTTGTCTTCACCGGTGTCACTCGTTGTAAGTTCCTCTATGACGGGCGCAGCGTCACATTCCTGGAGGGCCACGTCGCTTGGCAGCGCCAGGTGAACCGGCCCCGGACGGGGAGCCGATGCCAGCTTCATGCTTCTGAAAGCGATCTCCCCGCTGTCTCCCGCTCCAAGCGTGAAGGACCGCTTTGTGATGGGCGAGAATAGCCGGTCCAACTGCAGCCGCTGGTGGCTCATCGTAGGGAGCGCGGCACCAGGGATTTGGGCGGTGAACGCCAGCAGCGGGGCACGGTCGAGAAAGGCGTTGGCCACGCCGGTCGCAAGATTGGTAGCACCGGGACCGAGGGTGGAGACGCACACTCCGGCAACACCTTTGATCTGGCCAAACACCTGAGCCATCACCGCCGCGCTGGATTCGTGGCCGGCCAGTACAAACTGCAGGCCCCGGCGGCGGCAGGCGTCGATCAGCGCCAGAACCTCCCCACCGGGCAGCCCGAAGACAAACTCAACTTCGCCTTCGGCTAGTGTCGCGGCGATCGCCTCCGCATGGGTAGCCATGGCTCAACTACCCGCTTCGCCGGCCTTGGGAGCGTAGGTTACCCGGATCATGAGCAGATAAGAAAGTACACCCACCAGCAGTACGACCAGAATCGCCACCATGGGAGCGTCGTAACTTCCTGTCTTCTGCAACAGCCAGCCCGTGAGGATCGGAGCGGCGATGCCGGCCAGACTGCACGAGCAGTTCTGAATGCCGGAAATCCGCCCGATAGCCGCCCCCGGAATCAGCGTTTGGGTGAGCGCCCAGTAGTTGGCGGTTGCCAATCCCAGCCCGGAGAGCGAGACCACCGCGAACAGCAGCGCCGTATCGAGCGAAGCCGCTCGGGCGCCGATCAGTTCCGTGCAGGCGATCGAAAAACCGGCGATCGTGAAGCACTTTCGAACAGTCACCGGGCTATATCCACGCCCTATCAACCGGTCCGCCGCCCATCCCGCCAGCGTAGCCACGATGGCCATGCCGCCGAAACTGAAGAAGACGAACAGACCCATCTTACTAAGGCTGAGATGACGCCTTTCCATGAAATAAGCCGGCATCCACGTCATGCAGAAGTAGACGAAGTACATGTAACAGAACGACGCGATGACAGTGCCCCAAGTCACCGGACTCGCCATAATCCGTCCAAATGGGATGGGCCTTCCACCATCTTTCTTCACGGCCGCCCGCTCGAGTTGCCGGTCGTCGTTGCGAACCAGTAACAGCCAGGGTGCCAGCCATATCAGGCCGCCCATTCCGATCAGCACGAACATCAGGCGCCAGTCGTACATGCCGATCAGCCAGGCGGCCAGCGGCGTTCCGATAGCCGGCCCGATCTTGGTGCCCGTCATGTAGAGACCGACCGCCAGGCCGCGTTCTTTCTCGGCGAAGTGGTATCGTATCCAGCGGTAGCTTGCCGGGGCCACCACCGCCTGGCCGGCGCCCAAAAGAACCTGCACCAGGATCAACTGCGGGATCGAGCGGGTGAAGGCCGTACTCGCCGACGCCAGGCACCAGATCGTGAAACCTACGAAATAGGGGAACTTGACGCCGTATCGGTCCACCACAAAGCCGGCCGGTATCTGCAACACGGCGTAAGTCCAGAAGAACGCCGAGTTCAGCACTCCCCGATCGGTCAGGGTCAGATGAAAGGTACGGATAAACGCCGGCAGTGCCAGCGGAACCGACAGGGCGGACCGCGACACATAAGCGATGATCATGCCGAGACTCAGTACCCCGATGACCATCCAGCGCACCGGCGGGCTATCGCCTCGAACGGATTCTGTTGGAGTAATTGTGCCGGTCATAGAGTGCCTCTGTCAGTTAGCCGACGTCGCTTTCCATGCTCGTGAGAGCCTTGAGCGCTAAAATTCTAACACACAGGGATCATCGATCGGCAACGACCCACCTGTCGGGTGCCACACGGTTTCCACCGAAGCGCCGCCGAAAAACGATCCGTCAGCTCATCTGGTCCACCGCCTGAATCAGCGCGCGGATATAACCGAAACAGAAGGCAAACGACTGTTGTCCGCCGGGATCGCCGGGAGCTTGCGGCACGTGGTCAGGCATCAGCATGCCGGAATAGTCGACCTCTTTGTAAACCTGGATGGCCTTTACGAAGTCGACATCGCCCTCATCCGGGTATACCTCGACGAACTCGTCGCGATGGCCGCGGATATTGCGGAAGTGGACGTTGAAGATCTTCTTCCGCTCGCCGAAATAGCGGATGACGTCCAAAATCTCTTTGCCGGGGTCCTGGAGCATCTCCGATACCGTGCCTTGGCAGAAGTTGAGCCCGTGATAAGGACTCTCCTTGATGGAGATGAACCTCTTTAGTCCGTCCACTGTCCCGAGCACGCGGTCCACGCCCTGATAACCTTCCGGCGGCACGCCTGGGTCTTGCGGGTGGCACGCCATACGGACGTTATACTCGTCCGCGACCGGGATGACGCGATCGAGGACGTAGGTGATGCGCTCCCAAAACCTATCGGCAGTCACTCGGCGCGCGCGTGAGCGGCGTCTCGGGATGAGCTGCCTTAAGACTCCATGCGCTGTATGTGGCGTCGCCGCGCCCCGGCACGCGGCCCGTACGAAGCACGCCCAGAATGCTCATGTTGTACTTAATTCCCGGTATCCCAGCCGCGGCGCAGTTCTTGATCATGGTCTGCATCGCTTCGATATCACGGTCCCGTTCGGGACTTTCCGCCAGCATGATTGCCGGGTGCCGTTCGCGATCGATATGGCCCGATGCTAGAAACGGCGGCGTAACCAGGTCATAGCTGATCCCGTTCTTTTCCGCTCCATCGCGGGCGGTCTTGAGTTCGTCCACGGTGGCATACAACCGCCCCTCCGCGATGGGCGGCGGTCCGCCGACATTCTTGACGCCGAAGCGGGCCAAGCTTTTCAAACGCGCATCGTCCAGCCGCGTGTCGGTTCCGAGCTTCATGAGAGCGCGCTTGGCCGGCGCGGCGAAGGCGGTCTCAGTTGTCGGGCCATTGGAAAGCGCCATGGCGGCGCCGGACGACGAAATAAACTGCCTTCGATTCATGATCGGACCTCGCACATTACTTCAGTTGTCGGATTTGCGCCCAATTGGTCCCGCACCTGCCTGATTTCAGGAAAAAGCGAATAGCTTTTGGGAGGTGAGGCCGCGTATCTTAGCCCGTTCAGGCTCGGGCGCGAAGTCGAACATCACGTCAAACAACTGCTTGGCGCGGTCAAGCTCCGCCATGTTGTAGCCCAGTTCTCCCCAAATCATCCGATCGGCTCCGCATGCCTCGTAGACCCGCATCTGGATGGAGAGACCCAGTTCGTGCGCGGCGCGCCAGCTCAGCGCCATCCGCGGATCTCTCAGATCCCGGTCCCGGATGGCGCCGGTCACCGTGGAAGGGGTCCCCGCCGGGCGAACCTCATGGATCCTCAGGGCCACAATCCGCCCTGGATTCCTGCGGACCAGCGCCTGCAGGCGTTTCGGCGTTTCGGGATCGATTGGATCAAAGAGGCACGTGCCTTTGAAGAAGCCGCCGAAAGGCTCGCGGGTCAGGCAGTATTCCAGGTAGCGATGATCATCTTGATAAGGCTCCGGGTGAACGATAACGGCATGATCGAGCCTCGCCTCCCGAGCGAATTCCACATAGTCTTCCACCGGCGCGGGACGGGGCTTGTAGGCTGCGCTGTTGTAAGGGAACCGGTCCGAATCGTTGGCGAACAGATGAACATGCGATTCGATCAATGTCCCTTCAGGGCGCGCAGCCTGCGCCCAGGGAGCCAGGACCGTGCCCGCCATCCACTCTCGTCGGGAAATCATATGCCCGTCAGAACCCCAACCGCAGGCCAAATCGGAGCATTCGCTGGTCGATGCCTTCGCGGCCGGTTCCTTGCGTGGCAGTGATCGTCATGAATGCGGAGGTGCCGGCGCTTCCGTTTGGAGTCGCGAAATTGGGGTGATTCGTCGTGTTGAACGATTCGGCGCGGAACTGCAGCGAAAATTTCTCGTGGATGAGGAATTCCCGGAAAAGGGACAAATTCAAATTAAGGACATGCGTACCTGGGCCATCGAGCACCAGCCAACCGGCCGTGCCGAATCGGACCTGAGTGACCTGGGCGAACGCATTCGGATTGTAATACGGATGCCCGGAGCCGACACCTCCGAGTTCGGCTACGGTGGGAAGGATCTGATCCGCCCGTTGCGTGCTGCCCGGGGCATTAACTGACGTTCCCGGCGCCGTAACGTTGAATGGCGCACCCGAATACAGGCTGAGCAAGCCATTGACCCGCCAGCCGCCGAGCAGCATCGAGGCGATGCCAGTCTTAGCGAACGTCTTGGTGCGGCCGAACGGCAACTCGGCGACACTCTCGACCTCCACATTGTGAGTGTGATCGAGGTCGGTGCGAGCGTAGTTGAGGAGGTTGTAGCCGGGCGCCTGGATTAGTGGGGCACCGTCGCCATTGTCGTTGCCGGCGATGCCCATGCCCTTCGAAAAGGTGTAGTTGACGCCGACCTGATAACCGGAAGCGAAATTGCGCTGGAGGCGGGACTGTAACGCGTCGTACTTGTAAGTCCCCAACCCAGTGATCTGATTCGTGTACGCCGTGCGGCCGTACGCGCCTGTCTGGCAGACTCAATCGCCCTCCTCAGGCCCGGCGGTAACAATCCTCCGGCGTTCGGGCTGACGGTAACCTTGCGTGAATTTTATTACGGTCGAAATCGGCTGTCAAGCATGTCATGTGCGAATTACGCGAGGACTGTTCGGGCTGCCGCAAGTGTGAATATTCTCACAGAAGTGATGCCGTACTCCATATTGCGGCCGTTTGGAGGCGGGATAGGCAGAATTCTGCGAACTAACGTTCATCCCGTAGCCATAAACTCATTTGGCAAGCAGAGCGGACCGTTGCTTGGCTTGCGCTGCCAGTTTCTCGGCGCCGCGGGCGAGGATTCCGACGTCGCTGCCGACAGCCACAAAAGTGAAACCGGATTCCAAGTATCGCGCCGCTTCGTCGGGATCGGAGGTCAGGATGCCCGCCGCTTTGCCTGCGGCGCGAATGCGGGCACAGCCGTCGGCAATGGCGGTCTGAACCTCCGGATGGCGCGGATTGGCGAGATGGCCGAAATCCGCGGCGAGGTCGCTCGGCCCGATGAAAATCCCATCCACGCCCTCCACCGAGGCGATGGCTTCGATTTCCCCGAGAGCCGTCCGCGTCTCTACCTGGACGAGCACGCAGGTGCTCTCGTGGGCGGTGCGATGATAGTCGGCCACCCTGCCGTAGCGATTCGCCCGCGGCGCCACCGCTACGCCCCGGATGCCGCGCGGAGGATAGCGGGTTGCCGCGACCGCGCGCCGCGCCTCTTCGCCGTTCTGCACGAACGGAACCAGAAGCGCCCGCGCACCCACGTCCAGAATTCGCTTGATCAGCACGGCGTCGTTCCAGGCGCAACGCACCACTGGTTCCGCGGTCCCGTTCGACATGGCCTGCAACTGGGATAAGAGCCCCGGAATTTCGTTGGGAGCGTGCTCGGTATCGATGACGATCCAGTCGAAACCGGCGCCCGCAATAATCTCGGAGGCGATATTACTGCAAAGACCACTCCACAGCCCGATCTGCGGCTGGCCGGCGCCGAGCGCGGCTTTGAACAGATTCGGAGGCACGGAGGCGGGAGCGTAGGCCATCGATTTCCTCTCAGCGTCAAATTTTGCAATCGTACCAAGCGCACCGGAGTGCCGCGTCCGGAAAGCCACGGGTACCCCGGCGGATCGATGGGAAACTAGATCGATGCGCTTTCATTCTCAGCCATCATACAACGCCACATGGTCCGCCGCATCGTCCTCGAACCCGTCAGCCGCCGGGGCGCCAGAAGCCCGGAATCGAGCATTGGCAATCTGGACAAGCGCCGTCCCTGGTCAATCGATTCCGGAGGACCAGGAAGCCGCGCCGTTCCACCACGAGTGTCCGACAATTCGGACAATTCGTATTCTCGAGATCACCTACGCCGCCCGGAACGTTCCCGGCGTAAACGTAGCGCAGTCCCGCCGCGCGCCCGATTGCGGCGGCGCGCTCCAGCATGGCTGCGGTGGTGTTGCCCGGCCCGGTCATCTTGTAATCGCGGTGAAACGCCGTAACATGCCAGGGGACGTCCGGAGAGATGCCGGCCAGGAAACCCGCCAACCCTTCCAGTTCCGCCTGCGAATCGTTGAACCCCGGCACCACCAGGGTGACGACTTCCAGCCAGAACCCCATGCGGTGGATTCGCGCGATCGAATCGAGGACCGGTTCGAGACGCCCGCCCAACTCGCGATAGCGGCGCCGGTCGGAGCTCTTCAGATCCACCTTGTAGAGATCCACCCAGGGGCGCAGATACTCGAGCACCTGGGGAGTGGCGTTCCCGTTGGAGACGTATCCGGTGGCGAGGCCGGCCTGGCGGGCTTCGCGGAAGACGGCCACCGCCCATTCGCTCGCGATCAGCGGCTCGTTGTAAGTGCTGACGATCGACGAGGCGTTCCGCAGCAGCGCCAGACTGACAATCCCGGCCGGTTCGATCTCACGAAAATCGAGCGTCGAGCCCGGCTCGCGCAACGCCTGAGAACTCACCCAGTTCTGGCAGTAGCCGCAGTGCAAGTCGCAGCCGAGCATGCCGAAACTGAGCGCGCGCGTTCCCGGCAGGGCGTGGAAAAACGGCTTCTTTTCAATCGGATCGCACGCCAAGGCGTTGACGTACCCGTAGGGAACCAGCAACTTGCCGCCGCCATTGAACCGGACTTTGCAGACACCGGCAAACCCGGAAGAGATCCGGCAGCAGTGGCCGCAGGCGTGGCAACGAATGCGGTTCCCGTCCAGCGGTTCGTATAAATCGCCTTCGCGCGTGTGCCAAGCGAGCTGTTCGGCCAGCGCCATGCTCGCGATCCACTTTCATTCTAGCCCGGATTGTGCCGCACCGGACCTGGCACGTCCAGGGAGCGGGCCGCCTGAAGCAACAGGGAAATCCCGGCATAGGCAGTCACGCATTCTTCTAATGGCTCTGGATCGAGCTGAAACAGAAACTCGCCTTCAGCGGGCGATGGCTTCTGCTTGCGAGGAATCGCCATCGCGCATCGAATAGCAATCCAGCAGGGACAGAAGGGCTGATCGCTGAAAGCCGACCGCTTTTTTAGTACAATTCGACTCAAACGTGAAACCTATCGAACAGCAGGACCCTCGTCTGATGCGGAACATGTTTCGTACCATCGCGCCGCGCTACGATTTCATCACCCGCGCCTTTTCCTATGGCATGGATAAGAGCTGGAAACGGCTGGGCGTGGCGCGCGCCCGCTTGCCCAAAGCGCCGCTGGTGCTCGACCTGGCCTCCGGAACCGGCGATTTTTCCCTCCTGGTGGAAAAACAATGTCCCGGCGCGCGCCCGGTGGCCGTCGACATCACCGAGCGCATGCTGGTGTTGGCCATGGAGCGCGGCGTCGAACGCGCCGCCTGCGGCGATGCCGGAGCGCTACCCTTCGCCGATAGCACCTTCGATGGCGTGTTCGTGGGCTACGGCCTGCGTAATTTTCCCGACCTGGCCGAAGCCGTGCGCGAAATCGAGCGCGTCACCCGGCCGGGAGGGCTGCTGGTGAGCCTGGATTTCTTTCTACCCGCCAACCGCCTGCTCCGCCGCCTGTACCTGGCCTACCTGTACGCTCAAGGTGCGTTCTGGGGCTACCTACTGCATGGCCGCCCGCGAATCTACACCTATATTCCCGATTCGCTGGCCAGCTTTATTTCCATCGACGATTTTTCCTCGCTTCTGCGCCGCTCCGGTTACTCCAGCGTGGATGCGCGCCGTTACCTGATGGGCGGCATTGGCCTGCATTGGGCCGCCAAAGCCGAGGTCTGAGGCAGGTCTCATGAAAGACAAACTCCAGCCGCGCGACTTCCGCTTCATCTCCATTTGCCTGGTCCTGGCCGCGGCCGCTACCTGGTTCTCCTTCGGCAATTTCTACCGCGCCTTCCCGGAAGCGTCCATCGATTTTCGGGTCGACCGCGATCAGGCTGGCCGGCGCGCCTCCGCTTTTCTGACGCGCCTGGGCTATCGGCTGGACGGCTATCGCGACGTGTCCGCTTTCCGTTACGACGACGCAGCCAAGACCTTTCTCGAGCGCGAAGTTGGCCTGGAGCGCGCCAACCAGGTCATGGCCAACCGGCTGCATCTTTGGCGCTGGGCGCACCGTTGGTTTCGGCCGCAGCAGAAGGAGGAACTCCGCGCTTCGGTCGCAACCAGCAGCGAGGTGGTCGCCTTCGAGCACGTCATCGCCGAAGACGCGCCCCGCGGCGCCCTCTCAGCGGACGAGGCCCGCTCCCGCGCCGAAAGTTTCCTGCGCACCGTCATGGGCCGCGATCCGGCTTCACTCGATTTCGTCGAAGCCAGCGAGCAGGCGCGCCCCCACCGCGTTGACCGCGTCTTTACCTGGAACGTGCGTGGCTTCGATCTGCGCGATGCCACCCACCGCGTGGAAGTGACTATGCTGGGCGACGAGGTGGGGGCCTGCCACGACTACCTCAAAATTCCCGAACAATGGACCCGCGATTACCAGCGCCTGCGCTCCGGTAACGAAACCGCGAGTAACATCGATGCGGCCGCGATGCTGGCGCTGGCCGCCGGCCTGATCGTTGTTATCGTGCAGCGCGTCCGACGCCAGGATGTCCGCTGGCGCCGCGCCGCTTGGGTCGCCGGCATCGGTATGGTGCTGGCATTCGGCGCCGAGCTCAACCAGTTTCCGCTGGCGGAGTTCGATTACCCCACCACCGATTCGTTCGCCAGCTTCGCTTCCCGCCAGGTGTTCGAAGCCCTGCTGGCCGCGCTCGGCACGGGCGGCTTGCTTTTTGTACTGGCGGCGGGCGCCGAGCCGGTGTATCGCCAGGCCTTCGGCGCGCAGGTTTCGCTGGGCAATCTGTTCGGCCCGCGCGGTCTGCGCACGAGGCGATTCTTTCTCGGCTCGATCCTCGGCGCCACGCTCTGTACCGTATTCATCGCCTATCAGACCGCGTTCTACATCGTTGCCTATCGCCACGGCGCGTGGTCGCCCGCCGACGTGCCCTACGACGACATGTTGAACACCCGCTTCCCCTGGCTGTTCGTAGCCTTCGGTGGATATTTCCCGGCCGTGTCCGAAGAATTTCTGTTCCGCATGTTCGCCATTCCATTCCTGCGCAAGCTGGTGCGCTGGCTGCCGCTGGCGGTCGTCCTGGCCGCGTTTCTGTGGGGCTTCGGGCACGCCGGATATCCGCAGCAGCCGTTCTATATTCGCGGCGTGGAAGTGGGCATCGGCGGCGTGGCGCTAGGAATCGTCATGCTGCGCTGGGGCATTCTGCCGACCCTGGTCTGGCACTATTCGGTGGATGCCATGTACAGCGCCATGCTGCTGGTGCGCTCGCACAACCTTTATCTGCGGCTCTCGGGTGCTGCGGCCGCCGGATTGGTGGTATTGCCGATCGCGGTGGCGCTGGTCGCCTACTTCCGCCGCGGAGGATTCGAGCCCGTTACCGGGCTGCTGAATGCCGATGAGCCGGCGCCGGCCGAACCCGAGCCGGCCGCCGCCGCGCCATCCCCGGTCGAGGATTCCGCCTACCGTCCGCTGTCGCGAAATGTGCGCCTGGCCGCCGCCGCGCTGCTGCTCGCCGGTTTGGCCGCCCTCGCCATTCCCGTGGCGCACTTCGGCGATTCACCGGTCTACAAGCTCACCGGCGCCCAGGCCCGCGCCGCCGCCGATGGCTTTTTGCGGGCGCAACAGCTCGATCCCAGCCGCTTCCGCACTGTCACTTTTCCCGATGCCCATTGGGACGAACGCGACAGCCTGGCGGCCAAGTTCTTCCTGGAGCATGAGCCGGTCTCGTTCGCCGCCGCGCGCTTCGATCGCTACCGCCCCATCCAGCATTGGGTCACGCGCTATTACCGGCCGCTCGATCAAGAAGAGTTGCTGGTTTCGGTCGACCCCGAAACCGGGCGCCCGCTAGGCTTTCAGCACGTCATTCCGGAGGACCGCCCCGGAGCCGACCTGGGCGACGATGCCGCCCGCGCCATCGCCCAGACCTTTGCCGCATCCGAGGGTTTCGACACCGGCTCCATGGACCTGAAAGAGAGTGGCTCGGAAAAGAAGAAGGCTCGCCGCGACCACACCATCGTCTGGGAAGCGCGCGCCGGCGACCCGCGCAACCTCACCGCTGTGCGCTACCGCGTCGAAGTGTCCGTGGCTGGCGACCGCGTTGCCGGATGGCGCGCGTACTGGCACGTTCCGGAAAGCTATGGGCGCGCCCGGTCGCAAAAGAACTGGATCGCGATCCTTCTCGCAGTCCTGCGCATCGCGGTGCCGGTGTCGCTGGTGGTGGCGGGCATCTGGCTGCTGATCGAAAATATCCGTCGCGGCCTGGTGGCGTGGAGAGCGGTGATACGCATCGCGCTGCCGGCGACCTTGCTCACGGCGGTTTCCGCGTTGCTCCTGCTTGGCCAGTCGTATCGCAACTATCCCACTTCGGTCTCGCTCCAGGTCTTTCAGGCGATGACCGTGACCGGACTGGTCATCGCCGTGATTGGATCGTTTCTCGGCCTGGGCGCGGCGGTCGCCCTGGTAACGTCTGCCTTCCCCGAATGCCTCGATTCCATGCGGCGTTCGGCGCGGCGCGTGCTGGGCCCGGATGCGCTGGCGGCTCTGGCCGCGGCTGTGGGGCTGGCGCTTCTGGTGGCGCGCACGGTGGCTCTGCTGCAGGATCGCTTTCACGCCCAGGCCCTGTTCGATCCGGGGGCGCCGGCCTTGATCGCGAGCGCCGCGCCTGCCGTCAGCGCGCTGGCGAGCGCACTGGTATCCGCCCTGATGCGCTCGGCCGCTCTTGCCATCATCGTGCTGCTGATTCGCCGCTGGCGCCGGTACTGGCCGGCCATCGTGATGCTCCTGGTATTCGCCGCCCTGCCGGAGGATGTGCGCACCCCCGGCGAATTCGCGCTCTCTTACGCCGCCGGCCTCGCCACCGCCGCTGCCGCCGCGTTGTTCTGTTTCCACATCGCGCGCGGCAATCCGCTGGCGTATGCCCTGGCGCTGTGGACCATGGCCCTTCGCGGCCCGCTCACCGAGCTGTACTCGAACCCGGCGCACGGATTGCCCGCGCAGGGCGCCATCGTCGCTTCGATCCTGGCCGCATCCCTCGCCTTCGTCGCCGCCCCGAGGTTACTCCGCCGCAGCCAGTAAAGTGGGCGGCAGGTTGGCCACACGCCGCCACGCGGGTCCGCGCCAGGAGAGACAATAGGGTTTCAGAACGGAAACTCCAATATGAAAGTAATTGCTTTTAACGGCAGTGCGAGAAAAGGCGGCAATACCGCGATCCTGCTCCGCTACGTGCTCGGCGAAGTGGAGAAGGAAGGCATCGAGACCGAACTGGTGGAACTTAGCGGATCGAAGATCCATGGGTGCCTGGCGTGCCGCGAGTGCTCGAAGAAGAAAGACGGGCGGTGCGGGCAGAAAAACGACGAGGGAAACGCCTATATCGAAAAAATGGCGGCGGCGGACGGCATTCTGCTCGGTTCGCCAACCTACGTGACCGACGTTTCGCCGGAGATCAAGGCGCTGATCGACCGCGCCTGTATGGTCGGAAACGCCAATGGCGGCATGTTCCGCCGCAAGGTGGGAGCCGCAGTGATCGCGGTGCGAAGGGCCGGAGCCATGCACGCGTTCGATACTCTGAACCACTTTTTCCTCATCAGCGAGATGATCATACCCGGATCGTCCTACTGGAACATCGGCATGGGCCGCGAGATCGGCGAAGTGGAAAAAGACGAAGAAGGCATCCGCACCATGAAAGTGCTGGGACGCAACATGGCATGGCTGCTCAAGAAACTGGGGGCATAGGCAAGGGCGGAGGTGCTTAACCGATCTGCGAATTTCGCAGCTTGGGCGCGGCAACTGCCTTGCGGTCGGTACGCCAGGATAAGCCTGGCTGATCCGGACATCGATCTCAATTCTATTGACAGTGCTCATGTTTCCTTCCAGTCCTCTGAACCCCCCCATCCCTTCGGATGCATTTGTTGACTAGGGCCGTCTCTTCCCTCGTCCGAGGCTCGCGTGGTTGTCCAGCCATTCAGCGACATCACATCCACGGAAGCGGACACTCGCCTCGATCTTGAAATGTGGAATCATGTTGCGCTCTGCGTAGCTATAGATCGTTTTGGGGCTGATTGCAAGGATCGATGCGAGTTCACGGGCGGTCATCAGCCGCTCAGATTCCTGGGAGCGGGCTGTGTTCTTCACGTTCCTGCTAACCGGTTTCCGGGAGCAGGAGGTGATGCACCTGTTCAGGAAGGATCTCAACGTGAACGTGCGCACCGTGCGCGTCCTCGCGAATCCCGAATTGAAATTCTATCCAAAGAAGTGGGAAGAGCGCGAAGTGCCCGTTCCGGTCGAACTGGTGCAACTCTGAGCGAACCATCCGCACTCGATCGACAGCCCACGTAGCCACCCTCCTGGTGGCGCTCCCGCCACCGCCTCATCGTCCGGTCGGAAACCCCTATGATCTCGGCCTCTTCCCACCACTTCAGGCTGCCGGCCATGGCTTTCAAAATCACTTCTTGCACTTTCATCATCCGCTCCATTTCTGCGGATGAGACCACCTGTTCAGGACTCACGATCCCAGGTTCCCATCCGCGTCAAGCGGACAGATCAC
>JBEKZL010000350.1:0-6489 GCA_049509915.1 Bryobacteraceae bacterium
GTCAATATTTCCGAACCGAGCCTGGAAACCCTGTTCCTGCACCACACCGGAAGGAGCTTGCGCGATTGAACTGGAGAACCTTTTACGCCCTGCTGAGCCGCGATGGGCACGTGGCCCGCAAGAACCTGCTGATGACCCTGGTGCAGAATCTTCTGCAACCGCTGCTGCTGACCTTCGTCTTCGGACGCGTGCTCACCTCCAGCGGCATGATGAATGCCGGCTTTAAGGCCGTGCTGCTTCCCGGCGTCATGGCCATCAGCATGGTGATCTCCGGCATTCAGGCCGTGGCCATGCCGCTGATCACCGAATTTCAGTTTTCGCGCGAGATCGAAGACCGCCTGCTGGCGCCCATCGAGAATGTGTGGCTGGGGGTAGAGAAGATCGTGGCCGGCATGATCCAGGGCGTGGTTGCGGGGCTGGTGGTGATTCCAGCGGCGTGGCTGACCATGGGCGCCGGCACCAACATCGATTTCGGCCGTCCGCTCCAGTTCGCCCTCATCTGTCTGCTGGTGGCGCTGTTTTCGTCGGCCGGCGGCCTGGCTCTGGGTTGTTCGGTCGGGTCCACCCAAATCGGCCTCATGTTCAGCGTCATCGTTACCCCCATGATGATGTTCGGCTGCGCCTACTATCCCTGGTCCTACCTCCACTTTCTCCCGCCTTTGCAATACGCCGTGCTGGTGAACCCGGTGGTCTATGCCAGCGAAGGCCTGCGCGGAGCCCTGGCTCCGCAAGTGCCGCACATGCCCTTTCTGGTTGCCGCCGGCGCCCTGGCGCTGATCGACGGCGGCCTGCTTCTGCTCGGTCTGAAAAAGTTCCTGCGTAAGGCTGTGAGCTAAGCACCCGGTTTCGCCATTGCGGTCGCGCATCCCGCCAACGCTCCTTACGGTCGTGGCTTGGACCGCGTAGTTCCGCGACCGTGAGGGAGTGAATTGCCCCGGAATACGTTACCGAACTTCCACGGTGTACTGAAGTACATCGTATTCCTTCCCGGGTGGGACAGGCCTCCTGGCCTGTCGGCAACTGGAAAAGGCGCTTCGTGGCCACGACAGGCCGGGAGGCCTGTCCCACCCGGCTTCGCCGCCGCTCGCGACAATTTCGACGCCGGGGCCTCCCGTGGCGCATCCTTATTATTAGAGCGATGCTTGTGGAGAGCCGAACGCTTTCAGGGGTAGCTGGTGCGGGTGCGTGGGCCATCCGCATGGCGCCGCGGTTTTTCGAACGCTACCGCGAGGAATCGCGGCGGGCGGTAGCGCCGGCGCCGGCACGGCCGAATCCGGCGGCGTGGCCGGATTCGGGCGTCCATGCCGCCTGGTTGGGCCACGCCACCGTGCTTCTCCAGATCGACGGATTCACGATTCTGACCGACCCGGTCTTCAGCCTGCGGGCGGGGCTTCGCGTGGGTCCGCTCACCCTGGGCGTGAAGCGGCTGGTGGCGCCGGCGCTGGAAATTCCGGCTCTGCCGAAGCTCGATATGGTGCTGCTCTCGCATTGCCATTTTGATCACTTCGACATTCCCAGCCTGCGCCATCTGGAGAGCCGCGGCACCACCGTCGTCGCGCCCGCTCGCACCAGCGATCTGCTGCGCGTTCGCCGCTGGGGGAATGTGAAAGAAGTGGGATGGGGCGAACTGACCCGCGTCGGACCGGTGGAAATCGGCGCGTTTCGGGTGAATCACTGGGGCGCAAGGATGCGTTCCGATACCTACCGCGGCTACAATGGCTACACCATCGAGGCGGGACGGTATCGCGTCCTGTTCGGCGGCGACACGGCATATACACCGGCGTTTGCCTTACTGAAAACCCCGCGGCCGTTCGACCTGGCCCTCATGCCGATCGGCGCCTACGATCCCTGGATTCACTACCACTGCACCCCTGAGCAAGCCTTGTCCATGGCCAACGACGCCGGTGCCGGCCGCATCCTGCCCATCCATCACCAGACCTTTGCCCTAAGCCGCGAGCCGTACCTGGAGCCCATCGAACGCATGCTGGAAGCCGCCGGTTCGGACCCCGGGCGCGTGGTAATGGACCGGATCGGACAGGAATGGCACTTGTGAGGATGACCGTGGGGCGGACCATCGTTCTTTGTGGTCTGCCCTACACATGGCACTCGACCATGCTCACTCGCCCTCGTCTTTGAGGTGCCACTTGCAAGGGGCCACCCTGGATCCGGCTGTCCCCCGGCGGTGTCGGCGCAGTAGTTTCGGGCGATCGAGGAAAATGAGATGAGCCATTCCTGTGGGGCAGGTTGGCAACCTGCCGACCGATTGTCAATCGGTCCAGCCGGGCGCCAGCCCGGCTGTAGGCCGGCAAACTCGAAACCCGGCTCAACCCAAATACCACGACCGCGGGCGTTCCGAGTCCCGACACGGCACCAACGAACGCGTGCTCCACGTCAAGCTCCAGAACCTGGCGCGGTGATTTCCTGACGAGTCCTGAAGCTAAATCCGCAAGAATTTCCGAAAACTCCCTAAAAGATTATTTTGCCCCGTCGATATGGTGTCTGGAGGACCTGTTAGATCGGTCGCCTCCTCCACGAAATCGTGAAGAAAATGCTCCTCATACGAAAAGGATGGTTTCCCCTGAACGTACCACGATGATTAACCGTTGGGGGCTTGACCGTCTAGCGGCGATCTTGTCGCGAATCTGCCCCATCACCGTAACTCTGGGAACCGAAAGGATTTCGCTCTGATGTCAAAACGTCGATATTCTCTACTGCTGGCGGTACCCATGCTACTGGGCACCGGCACAGCTTACGCCACCACAACCACCTTAGCGCTGTCTAGTGTGACAGTCACATACCAGTTGGGCAGCGGCAGCAGCTACACCCCCCCAACAGCGTCCGGCACCCTGACGGGCACCACGACAGCGTCCGGCGTAACGACGGCGGCGTTTAACTTCGTGTCCGCCCCTATATGGCTTAACGTCGCGACGGCGTCGCAGATCGGGAACCTTACGGGCACCGGCGTGGTCGCGGCCGGCGCCGGCGGCGTCGCCACCCTGACCTCCTCTTCACTTACGTTCTCGGCAAATGCCGTTGCCGGCACCATGGCGCCGGGAACGTATACCGGTATTGTCTACTTCAACTCCACAACGTTGGGTGCCAACACCTCGACGACTCAGAATGTCACGCTGCACGTCATCGCCACAGCCACCACCGATAAATTCAGTTGCGCCAGCCCCAACGCAACTGTGCCCTGGAGCAATGCTACTGGCAACATCGTCGTGAACATCACTTGCACTACCGGCGGTCAAAGTGTTTCCTTCTCTACATTACTTTCTGCACTGTCGGTCAACGGTGGGGCCCAAACTCTCACCAACTCGGCCTCTAACACCTTTTGGTCGATAAGCCCTGCGAACGGCATCGCATATTCGTGGGGCACCCCGGTCGCCGTCACCGTTCCAGCCACGACCTTACAGAACCTCGCCTATGGCTCTTCCGTCACCGGTCAAGTAACCTTCACTCCAATCAATGGCGACCCCGCGGTTTCTATTCCCGTCAATATCAACATCACCCCGGGCACGCCAACCGTTACTAGCTATGCTCCCTCTGAGCTGCCGAAGGATACTGCCACAGACCACACCGTAGTGATAACTGGAACAAACTTTGTGTCGGGCACCACCATAGCCCGTGCTTACGCCGCCGGTGCCACCGCTTGCAGTGCCGTCAGTGGCAGCACGCTTAACACCGATTCCACTCTAATCGATCCAGGCCACATCAACGTAGTGAATTCGGGAACCATGATACTGACGCTCGATCACAGCGCCTTCCTGAGTGCCACGACCGCAAATCTGTGTATCCAGGTCGAGAACCCCCCGGCGAGCCCCTGGGCGCCCGCGGCCTCGGGCAGCTTCCCGGCGCTGGAAGTGACCACTAACCCCATCATTTACTCCATCACCGACGCCGGCTCCTTCACCGAGCCCCCCGCCGGGACGAATCAAGCCGTATCCCCGTACGAAATTATAAGCATTTTCGGTGCGAACTTCGATCCGGCTAACGGAGTCGCGGTGCAGCCATCGACGAGCTTAGCCACTGCCCCGTTTGAATTTGTGAACTCAATGCAGAATAGCAACAACCAAACGGTGCATGTCACGTTCTGCAAGGGTAACACCACTACCTCTTGCACCCCTACGGGAACCTTCGGGACCGGCACCTTCCTCGCAAACGCACCGCTGATCTTTGTGTCGAACACCCAGATCAACGCTATCGTTCCCGACGCAGTATCCACGGCACTCGGAACCAACGCCGCAAACTACGGGGCCAACGTCCTGGTCACCGTCGCGACCAACTCCAATGACTCTGGCAATCTGTTCCTCCTGAATACACAGCCGGCGCATCCGGGGCTCTTTACCCCAGGCGGTTCTGGTCAGGGGCAGGCAGCCGTTCTGGTCGGTGCCAACGCTACCCTCAATAGTGCGAGCAATCCCGTTACCAAGAGTGGAACTGTTGCCGCGCCCGGCACCAGCGCCTATTTTTCTATTTGGCTAACAGGCATGGGCGAAGCACTCGCCGGCAGCAACCAAAACACGTCAGTCGTTAGCGCATCGACAGCGTATCCTGGCCTCTGTGTCACTCCAGCGGCTTGGGAGAACACGATAAGCGGTGTTAGCGGGAACCAGCCTAGCTCGGCGAATGATGCACTGGGGATAGCTGCCCCAGGGTATGTTACTGGGACAACCTACACCAGCTTCGATGGCACCATCTTCTTAAGCAACGCCTTCTACACAAATGCCCTGCCGCCCTGCCTCGCAATCAGTGCCGCGACCACGACAGGCAGCACAGCTGCAACCGGTATCGGATACGTCGCCTCGAGCGCCCTCGTGAACACTGGCGTTGCCGTGACCATCGGCGGCCTCGTTGTTCCTCCTGCTGATATTACCTACGCCGGATTCGCGGGGGGTAGCGTTGCTGGTCTCTACCAGATCGACGTGACGCTACCTACCGCCTTTAGTTACACGGGCGCCACGAACTCGGTAACGGTCGGCGGCTCCACCGGCACTCAGGAGCCTCTCGTTGTTTACCTGGTCCCCAGCACCGGTACGACCGTCTTCCAAAGCCAGCCCGGCGCGTACATTTACGTGAACTAGGGTCGAACAACTCACTTTCCTTCTTACTCGCGGCGGGGGAATGTTTCCCCCCGCCGCTTTTTTGCGTTCCAGCCATATTCGACCACATGGGAGACGACCAAAAGGGATCAAGACGCGCGCGGCTTCACCTTGGTGGGGCAGGCGGTTCCGCCTGCCCGCCGGTTGTCAATCGGCGCCCCCCGATTTCCCCAGTTACACACCCGGCAAAAAAACCTCCGCCCATCCCTTCAACCACTTACAGCCCTCGCCCTCTCCTTCATCCCCCACCCGCATCGTACAGTAGGATCGGGAGATTACTAATGTCAGACCAACCCAACGTACCCGCCTCGAAACCCCGCGACCCCCGCGCCCTCAACGCCTACCGCCACGGCCTCACCGGCCAGGTCCACATCCTCACCCCCGACGACGAAGTCGCCTACCAGAAACACTGCGCCGGCATCCACGAGTCTTTCGCCCCCGTCGGCGGCATGGAAA
This sequence comes from Bryobacteraceae bacterium, assembly GCA_049509915.1. Taxonomy (GTDB): domain Bacteria; phylum Acidobacteriota; class Terriglobia; order Bryobacterales; family Bryobacteraceae; genus JBEKYD01. The sequence goes on from JBEKZL010000350.1 coordinate 5,559, forward strand.
CCGAACTCGTCCAGGCCATCGCCGACGACCGCTGGAGCCTCGGCCGCGCCGTCGGCATCGAAGGCTCCATCTTCGCCATCGGTGTCGGCCAGCCCACTCACGGCACCTCTGGCAATCCCCAAGTCGACGTCGCCCTCGCCCAGGCCCGCGTCTGGCTCTCCGAGGGCAAGAACCTCCAACTCCTCAGCCTCTACCAGCACCGCATCCAGCGCCGCGTCGAGAAGAATAAGAAGATGCTCGACGACCTCCAGCAGCAGCGCCATTCCGCCCTTGAGCGCGTCGCCGAAGAGGTCGCCCTCCTCACCCAACTCGCTGCCAGCAAAGGAGAAACCTACGATATCGAGCGCGACTACCCGCGCCAGACCTTCCCTCCGCAATTTGATTTTTCAATCCCGGAAATCGCCCGCCTCGCCACCCACCTGACCCGCCTCGCCGAAGCTAAAAAGCTCCTCCAATCGGCCCCAAGGCCCCTCCGTAAGGCCGCCTAAGGCCGCCCGACCGCGAAAAACACACTCGTTTAGGGCGCCGTGCAACGGACTTCGCCCTAAGTGTGCCCGTGGGGCAGACCATCGTTTTTTGTGGTCTGCCCCGCCATTGGCTGCCTTCGCGGCGCAGGCTGTCAAGCTTGCGGCGCCGGCACCGGCACGCAAAAAGGCGCCCGCCACGTTGGCGATTGCTATTCCGCCGCGGTGAAATACGCGCAATCGGGGTGGTGGAAGACTAGCGCGCTGACGCTGGCTTCGGGATCCATCATCATGCCCTCGGTCAGGCTCACGCCGATGTCGTCTGGGTGGAGCAGCTTCCAGATCCCTTGCTGGTCGTCGAGGTTGGGGCAGGCGGGGTAACCGAAACTGTAGCGCTTGCCGCGGTACTGCGAGGTGAAGCGGTCGTGCATGGTGAGGGTGGGCGCGTCGGGGAAGCCCCAATCTTC
>JBEKZL010000351.1:0-8473 GCA_049509915.1 Bryobacteraceae bacterium
AAACCGTCAGCAGTGTAGTTGATTCTACGGTCGCAACGCGCATAGGACAACCTCCTTCTGGAGGCATCAGCCCTAAAACAGAATAGCATTAAAATGCCGTTAAGTGAACAGTATTGGGACTAGGGTGCGTAATGCGTGAAGACGAGGTCGCTAGCCTTGGCCTGATTGTGACAGGGGAAGCAGCTTTTCATTGACGCCGCGGCGGCGGGTTTGCCGTCTATGAAGGTAGCGAACCCCCAGCCGCCCGTCGCGGCGTACTTCGTGGAGTCCTTGACCATAAACTGAATGTTCGTGGCGGGGCCAGGGACGAAAGATTGGGCTTGGCCAAAGACTTTGTTGTTTTCCGCCGACGGGACGTGACCGTAGTGCAAAGCGGCAATGATTGTGCCGTCCGGGAATGGGAGCTTCCCCTCGCGGTAGGCCTTGATCGCAACATCGTTGCCCAAAACGGCGCCAATACTGTTCAGGTTGCCTGCTTCGTGGGAGACGGAAATCAACCTCCAGTCCCGGTATCCGGGGGGGATTTTTGTTACGAAGATTGGGGCGGCCGAGTCATCGGCGTGTAGAGACGCCGGCGCCATAGACGCGACAATACCTGCCAGTATTACAACGGCAACCAGCAGCAAAGTGATCCTTTTCATCGTGGTCCCTCCTTCAGGAAGACTACGCTCCTCGATTATGCCCGATTAACGAGTCAGCGGAATCACGAGATGGAAGGGTTTTCGAGTAACCAGTGAAGAAGCATACCCTATTCGTGGTATTCAGAGATTCGTGTCCGAGGCGAGAGGAGTTAAATCCAGGCTTCGGTTATGATCTGAGCGGGCGCTGGGAGGGATCGCAAACGGCGATCTCTGGGAAGTATTCTGGGCGGCCCAGTCGGAGCATGGGCGTTCGAAGAATGGCTCCGGCAGGAGCCGCGAGCGGTCTTTGGACAGCGTTAAGTATCCATATCGGTAGCTATTTCGGCCGGCTGGACACAGCTAACACCCTGCGTCCTCGCATTGTTAATTCGAGCTTTGTATGAGCCGCCGATCCGGTAACTACTGTAAACGCTACGCCGTCAATGAGGACCTTTCGCCTCGGCGTTGGCTACACGAGATGTTGCCGAATAAGTTATCGATTTCCTCGTAGCCCGTGGGGAGTTCGATTCCGGCTATAGACGCGGTTTCAGTCGTCAACAGTGAAGTGGAGCGACGTAGGAGGTCGAGAGTGATTGATCAGAACTCCAATTCGATACGGATCGCGTGGGACGGAGTAGTGCCTATGGTCTTGACCGTATGTACCGTTGCTTCAGACCAGGAGGCCGTGCCGCCTTTCCGCTCCTGGACGGTTTTCTTGCCATCCTGCGTCGTCTGTTCGTTTGTGTAGGTAGTCAGGTAAACGACAACGCCGTGGCGGTGTCGATGCATTGGCTCGGTGACGCCCACGGGAATTTGATCGTCTATCACCCGTACGAACTGGTTCTCTAGAATTAGATGCTGTGTGGCGGCACAAACTTTCAGGGAATCAAGGGGGTCGTTCGCCGCCTGGGGGAATGCCAGAAAAGCAGCTCCCAGGCAAGTCGCGACGACCACGATCCAGATCTTAAGTCCGCTGCGCATGGTTTCCAGTATATCCGTCGTGCCGCTGCAGCGCCTTCCACTTGTGCGTAGCTCGGTCAACGCAAGAGTTTGGAGAAACCGTCGAGTTTCGCGCAGCCATCAGAGGGGCCGCGCGGGCAATTCTGAGGATTGTGAGTATTCTGAGTAGCCAGGTTCCGTTTTAGCCGAATCGCCCAGTGATTTTGCGGGCATGCACTGAGAAATCTATGGGATAGGCGATGGACCAAGGTGTGAGCAGCAACCCAGCGGTGGGCGCAGCTTCGGCCGGGAACCGATGTCGGGCTGCCGGCAGAACCAAGGAGGAGTGGCGGGCCTTGGGCGCGGTGGGCATCGTCCTTATATGGAAACGAATTGTCGTCGTCCCAGGAAGACGACGACGCACTCGAAAGACGGTGCCCAAGGTGCCAAACTCCCCACTGCATTGAATCGAATAACTTGATCGTGGGCAGGCACCGAAATCCACACGATGCCCATGGCTGCCCATGCTCAAAATGGGTTTTGGACTCCAGTTGGACTCCGGTGGCTACGTTCTGGCGGGCGGGGAAACGGTAAGTCTATGAAACGTTTTGGTGGACCTGGTGAGATTCGAACTCACGACCTCTTCCATGCCATGGAAGCGCGCTCCCAACTGCGCCACAGGCCCGAATGGAGTTGCACCGTGGCCTGGGCTTGTGGGTTCGGGGCTTTCCAGATCGAGATTCACCACCACCGGATCCTGACCACTTCGGACGACGACGGCTCGGCTGGGTTCGTCGGCGAGAACGGTGTTTCTTTTCCGATTCCCTTGCGCGCGCGCCGGGATCGGCCGGCCGGCGGTTGGCGCTACTTTGGAAAAAGCTTTTGCAAGTCTTCCATATTCGGCTGGCGGCCGTACTCGCACAGTTCGAAAGCTTCCGCATGCCGGATCAGGCCGGCTTGCTGGGCACCGTAGCGTTTCTCCAGCGCGGCCCGCAACGCCGGGTTGATGTGTCCCAGACGCGATCCCGCAAGCCATTGCTTGCGTGCAGCCGGGTCCTTGGGCACCTGGTCCAGGCGTCCGTCCACCCATGGCAGCCACTCATAAAACTGCGAAACCTGGGCGTCCAGAGCATTGATCTTGGTTTCCCAGATATCGTCTATCGAAACTGCCACGTCGGGGCGAAAAGGGGCCGGCTTCTGGAAGTTGTCCTCAAAATAGAGAAATATCGGATTCTTGCGCAATGCCGGGGTGTCCGAAACCACGTTCGGCACCACCACCATGTACGCGGCGTCCTGGACCAGAACGCCCGTGTAGCGGTGGTCGGGATGGTAGTCGTTGGGCCGCGGAGCCAGCACTAGGTCGGCGTTCCACTGGCGGATGGCACGGATGATCTGCCTACGCACCTCCACCGAGGGCATCAGTTCCCCGTCGTGGTTGTCCAGCACCTGGTATTCGGCGATCCCCAGCCGGTGGGCAGATTCCTGGGCTTCCGCATAGCGGCGTTTAGCCAGCGAGGCGCCGCCCTCGGTCTGGTGGCCTGCATCGCCATTGGTGACCGAAACGAATTTGACGGCGTGCCCCGCCTTGGCGAACTTGGCGGCTGTGCCGCCGAACTTAAGGTCGCAGTCGTCCGGGTGCGCCCCGAATGCTATTACCCGCAGCTTAATCTCCTGCGCCTGCCCCATCACGAGCCCTGGAACTGCCAAACCGGACACGACCACGGTCAAAACGGCCGCGACGCAACCAAGCCTGTGCTTCGACACGATTAACCTCCTGTCGCCGATGTGAATGAGTCCGGCCGCCTGACAGGTAAATAAGTAGCAGCCCTCACCTCCAAGTGCAAGCGCTGCGCGCCCCGAGGCCGGTCAGACGGGGGCGGAAGGCGCCTTGGCGGTTCGTGTCTCCACCCACAAGTCCCGCGGGCTGACGAACAGGATCTTCCATGCGCAGACGGCGGCCCATACCAAGACGGCGAAAGCCCTGGGAAGGCCGGTCACCTTCTTGGCCGTGCTGCTGTCGGCGACTAGCGGATCGAGCAGGGCCACCCCCCAAAAGGCCAACTGCGGAAGGCCGGCGAGCCAGCGCCACGGGGAAGGCAGCCCGAACGAAGTGACCAGAAGCGCCGCCAGCAGGAAAGGCAACAAGAGGCGCCCAACCTTCAAACTGACGAAATGGAACCGCATGCGATTGCGACCGCTGAGCAGGCCTGGGAACGAGCCCAGGAGTTGGATGATGCCGGCTTGCGTCCGCACTTTACGGCGGAATTCGGCGGCCAAGTCGGTAGGCTCGTCGATGGCTACGGCGCCCGGCTCGATCACCAGACGGTACCCCTGCAAATGCACCGAAAGCGGCAGGAAAACGTCGTCCAATAGGGAGTTGGGCGGAATGGGCACGTAGAGGGAACGCCTCATCAGGTATACGGGGCCGGTGGCGCCCAACATCGAATCCACCCGCGAAAGGTTGCCCCGAATCCAGTTTTCATACCGCCAGTAAAGCCCGGTATTGGCTTCTTCCTCGCTGGCGCCGCGGGCGATCCGCAAATCCCCGCTTACCACGCCGACGGTTGGATCGGCCATCGCCGCCACCAAACGGCGCAGGCAATCGGGCCGTAACACCTGGCGGACATCGGTAAAGAACAGCAGTTGCCCGGAAGCCTGGGGCACGGCTGCATTCAGGGCCGCGGGTTTACCGCCGAAAGGAACCCGCATGGAGCGCACGCCGCGGCTCGCGTAGGCGGCCGCGATCTGTTCAGTGCCGTCGGTGGACCCGTCGGAAACCACCAGCACGTCCATCGAATCCGCTGGATAATCCTGAGCCAGAACGCTATCAAGCTTGCGACGCAGCCAGCGCTCTCCGTTGCGCACGGCAATCACGACCGTTACCGGGGCCATGTGCTCCCGGCGCTCCACCGGACGTTCCCGCCAGCGGGCCAGTCCGGCCAGCAGCAGCGGATAGCCCACCAGAACATAAGCCACAGCCAGCGCAGAAACCAGGAAAAGCGTCACCAAGAGCGGCGTCATGACAGGCCAGTGGGGTCTTCCGCTATAACGGCATTTGCCGCAGAATGACGGGAAACGCAGCTTGAATGAAGGCCACGCCGGCATTCGTCGCGGTCCTCAAATCGCCTTCCCGCACCGGTACGATCACGCGCACCAGGGCGGTATCGCTGCGGCGGTAGCGCACAGCGTCGGCCACCAGCCAGAATTTGGCGGCGAATTCGCTGGCGATCACCCGGCGATGCCCCTGATACCAGTACAACGTCACGCTCTCGTCGCCGCCATGTTGCACGGCGTAGCGATTCACCGTAATCGGGCGGTCCCATCCCGCTACGGAGATGGTCTGCCTGCCCACTTCCACCTCTTCCCAACCCGAACCCGGCAGACAGTTCTTGGGAGAATGCGGGGACTGTCCGTAGCGCTGGGTCCTGAAGTATGCCACGAACAAATTCACCGCCACCGCGTACCGGCGATCGACATAAACCCGATTGGTCACGTCGTCCGCTTTCAGCATCTGGAGCGTTTCCGGTTCGAGCGGCGCATCCTGCACCATCGTCCAATTCCCTAGTACCGTCGGAAAAAGGCTCAGGGGGACGATAGGAGGGGCCAATTCGGGACGCGAAGCAACCGCGTACAGTGCGCCGGCCTGAACCAGCAGCACGATAGTCAGCGCTATGGCGTATCGATTTCTAAACAGACTCAAGGCTCTCCTGTCTTTCCGGTAGGAACCTCACATCATGATAGCAACCGCCGAACGTGGCCGGACTAAAGCCAATATTGCCATTGGCCAGACCTAACCACGAACAGGCCGAGAGCCAGATTGGTGACGCCGTGCGCAAGGATACAGTCGCCCAGGCTCCGGGTGCGAACCATCCACCAGTTGTAGGCAATCCCCGCCACCAGCCCAACCTCCCAATAGGGGCCGTGCTCGGCCGCGAAAAGGGCCGCGGTCACCCAAAACGCCAGTCGATCATACGTGCCCAAGGGTACCGTTTCGATGTTCGGCGAAATTACCCAGCGCATCAGCCAGGCGCGCCAGAACAGCTCTTCGATAATCGGCACCAGTAGCGCCGAGCCGCCGGTCCTCAGCAGTAGAAATGCGACGTTGTGGCGCAGTTGGGTGGGGATGGAACTTACGGCAGCGCCGGTGAATGCGCTCTCGAAGAGCCAATGATGGCGATAGTGCCATAATTGGTCCGGCACCACCCATAGGAGGAATACCGCGAACCCGGCGGCCACGCTCGAGATCGGGTTTCGGACCGTAAGCGAAATTGCACGGTAAGAGAATGCCAGGATCGCCACGAGGGTGAGACTGCAACGCAACGCATAGACCCATCCACCGCCGATTCCCATCAGCCGTTCCACGCCCATGGAGCCGACGTAAACGCAAAACGGGGCGACGTAGGCGAGCGTGGCACGCGATGGACGGTCGACAGTCATGGCACTCTACGAAATCCGGTCTTTCCTTCCGGCTGTCCGAAAATAGTACCATGGCGTCTTTGCGGCACGCTTGCTGCCAAAGATCCCGGCATTCTAACCTATTGATTCTAAAATCTCCCGCCTCGTAGTCCGGTGCTGGGTTGGGCATAGTTCTAGACCCGAAGGCACACGGGGAATGCGAATCGCCTGGGACTGGCGAGTATAATGTGTAGTCGGGGTAGTCGTCCCGATCCTACTGATTTCTTTACATGATCCGCTTGTTTCGAGTATTCGTACCGGTTGGCACGCTGGCTCTCCTGGCGGCGGAAACCATCATCATGCTGACCGCTTTCGTGCTGGCCAGCTACATGGTTCTGCAGGTCGATCCAACCGACTACCTGCTGTACGACGGCGGCTTGGTACGTATCCTCGTCGTGCTCGGCAGCATCGTGATCAGCCTTTATTTTCAAGATCTTTACTCCAATTACCTGATTGAATCCAGGATTCTGCTGCTGCAGCAGCTTTCCATGGCGGTCGGCACGGCCATTTTGATCCAAGGCATTTTCAGCTACATCAGCCGCGATTTGCGGACGCCTTTGCGTCTGATGCTGACCGGGAGCTTTCTTTCGCTCGCCGGTGTCTTTGCCTGGCGGTTGGCGTTCAACTCCTATGCGGTGCACGTGGTGGGTCGTACGGGGTTGCTGCTGGTGGGCGGGAGCGAACCGCTGGCCGATCTGGCACAGCACGTAACCGAGCATCCCGAGCTGGGCTTGAGCGTACTCGGTTATGTCGACGATCTGCCGGTCGGAGAGTCTCCCCCGCTGGGGGGACGGGTGCTTGGGCCGGTATCGGATTTACGGCGGATTGTGGAGCAGACAAGTCCCAATCTGATCGTGGTCGGCATGTCCGAGCGGCGCAACCGGGTTCCGGTGGCCGAACTGCTGGAATTGCGTTTTAGCGGCCACGCCATTGAAGAAGTGGCGTCGGCCTATGAGCGTGTCACGGGCCGGGTGAGTCTGAAAGAACTGCGACCGTCGCAATTGATCTATTCCGGCGAGTTGGGACCGCAGCGGCACACCCAGTCCTACCAGAGGGTTTTCAACCTGTTGGTGGCGATGGTGGGAATCGTTCTGGCATCTCCGCTGGTGCTGATCACGGCCCTGGCGGTACGCGTGAGTTCGTCAGGACCGGTGCTTTACCGGCAACTTCGGGTCGGGTTGGACGGTCACCCGTTCACGGTATACAAATTCCGCTCGATGCGGGTCGACGCGGAAGCGGCCACCGGCGCAGTCTGGGCGTCTCGGAACGATCCTCGGATTACGCCCGTGGGACGCATCATTCGCAAGCTTCGCTTCGACGAATTGCCGCAGCTTTTCAACGTGCTGAAGGGCGAAATGTCTCTGGTCGGCCCGCGCCCGGAACGGCCGGAATTTGTCAAGGCTCTGTCCGAGCGGATTCCCTATTACCGGCAGCGCCACTATGTTCGCCCGGGCATCACTGGCTGGGCGCAGATCAATCACAAGTACGGCGACACGCTGGAAGATACCGTCACCAAATTAGAATACGATTTGTATTACATCAAGAACATGTCGCTCAGCCTGGATGCCTATATCGTGTTCCACACCCTTAAAACGATGTTGCTTTCGCGCGGCGCGCAATGATGGCGATTCTGTGCGGTTCTTGACAGTTGAGGAGGGGCGCGTCAGACTTTAGTTTGCAGGCTTGGCTTTGCGGATCTCGATCGTTCGAAGCGAAAAACGGAGGAACATGTATTTCGAATTGAGGCGCCTGGCCGCCATTTTTTGGTTGGCCGTCCCGGCGTTTGCGCAGTATGCCGGACCGGCTATTCTGTCGCGCGGCGAAGCGCCGACGGCCATGGCGGCGGACCAGATCGACTTTCGGCCTTACCTGACCATTACCGGCGTTTACGATACCGGCTTGTCCGGCGTGTCGGTGAATTCCCAGGGCGAGATCGGCAACGTTTCCAGCCCCGGCGTGGAGTTCGCCGGAGGGATTAGCGGCGCCCATAGCTGGAAGCACACCAGGATTGGCCTGGACTATCATGGCGATGTCCGCGAGTACTCCAAGGCCACCTTCTACGACAGCACCGACCAGACCCTGCTGCTCGGAATCACGCACCAGTTTACCCGCCACGTCACGCTGGTATTGAACGAGGGCGCGGGTATGTTCTCGCTGGACTACGGGGCGCTTGGCCTGCCGAGTTCGATCCCCTTCGATCCCTCTACGCTGAACATCCCCGTCACCGACTTTTTCGATAACCGTACGATCTACGCCAGTACGCAGGGCAACCTGATCTACCAGAGAACGGCGCGGCTTTCCTTTAGTTTTGGCGGCTCCGGCTATTTGAATCGCCGCCGGTCCACGGCGCTCTACGGCGTTACCGGCGCGACGGCGCGGGGCGATGTGGAATACCGGCTTTCGCGAGCCACCACCATCGGCGCCATGTACAACTACAACCATTACAGCTTCACCCGCAT
>JBEKZL010000352.1:0-6427 GCA_049509915.1 Bryobacteraceae bacterium
TTGAAGTCGCTGTTCTGCAGGAATTCGTACGCCGACCCGTGAATATCGTTGCTGCCGGATCTCAGAATGACGTTCACCACCGCGCCCGAGGCCCGGCCCATTTCCGGATCGTGGTTGGTCAGGGAAACGTCTACCGTCTGGATGGCCTCGATCGGCGGGATATAGATCTGCAGCAAGCCGGTGCGCTCGTTGTCGTCGGTCCCCTCGATCATGAAATTATTACCTTCGCGCATCTGGCCATTCACTTCGGTTTGCAGCGAACTGGAAGCGTTGAAGAACTGCGAGTGCTGCTCGGTTACCGGCGCCACGCCCGGCACCATGTTTAACAGGCCCTGAAAATTGCGGTTCGAACTGATCAGCGGCATGTCCACCACCACTGTCCGGTCCATTTTGGAACCGGTAGCCGCGCTGTCGGTCTGCAGCAACGGCGGAGCGCCGGTAACTTCGATAGACTCGGTGAGAGCGCCCGGCTGCAACTGGACGTCGATGCGCGTGGTCGTATCCACCAGCAGGGCAATGTCGCGGCGCAATTCTTTCTTGAATCCAGTTTGCTCGACGGCGACCGAATAGTTCCCCGGAGGCAGGTTGGGAAAGGTAAAATTACCGCTATCGTTGGTTTGGCCGGAGTGGTTCACTCCGGTCGTGATTTCGGTAACGGTGACCTTTGCGCTGGCAACCGAGGCTCCGGAGGAATCCGTAACAGTACCGAGTAAAGTGGCATTCACAGCCTGGCCGTAGCATAGACCCACCGAGCCAGCCAACAGGGCGCACACTATCCCGAGCGTCTTCATAGCACTCATAAGCGGACTCACTCTCCGTAACCGAAATATAGCCACCCTCGAAGCCGGTGTCAATGGACTCCTAATAGCTGAAACTGTTTTGCATGAATATGCATATTTTGATTTTCGGAGCCGGCTGGCGGCAAGACGGCGCGCGCCGCGGCGCTGACGCCCGGCGGTCCAACTGGCATAATGGAACCGGAGGAAACTCGTGCCCAGCGTGACGACCTCAATGCCGATCTCGATCGAAAACGAAAAGAACCCCTGGCTCGCGGCCGCGGCGCGGTTCGACGAAGCCGCCATGCGCCTGAAGTTGGATGAGGGTATGTGCAAGGTACTGCGGACGCCGACCAAAGAGATCACCGTGAACATTCCGGTGCAGTTGGACGATGGCCGCCTGGAAGTGTTCACCGGCTACCGCGTGCAACACTCGATTGCCCGCGGACCCGGCAAGGGCGGCATCCGCTTCGCGCCCGACGTGACCCTGGACGAAGTCCGCGCGCTGGCCTCCTGGATGACCTGGAAATGCGCCGTGGTCAACATCCCCTTCGGCGGCGCCAAGGGCGGGGTGATCTGCGATCCGAACCTGCTTTCCGATACCGAACTCGAGAAATTGACCCGCCGCTACACCGCCGAGATTATTGACTTCATCGGGCCGGAGCGCGATGTGCCGGCGCCGGATGTCAACACCAACGAGAAAACTATGGCGTGGATCATGGACACTTACTCCATGCACGCGCGCCACACGGTGACGGCCGTAGTGACGGGCAAGCCTATGCCGCTGGGCGGGTCGCGCGGGCGTCCGGAAGCCACCGGCCGCGGCTGCATGATGGTGACCCAGAAGGCGCTGGCTCTCCTGGGCATGAAGCCGGAAGATACGAAGGTGGTGATTCAAGGCTTCGGCAACGTGGGAGGCATGGCGGCCAAGCTCATGTCCGCGGCCGGTTTCCGCATCGCCGCCATCGTCGAGTACGACGGAGCCGTCTACAACCACCATGGTCTCGACATCGCCGCCCTGGCCACGCACAAAAAGGAAACCGGCTCGGTTCGCGGCTTCGCCGGCGGCGAAGATATGGACCGCCACGAGGCCATGTTCCTGCCCTGCGACGTGCTGCTGCCGGCGGCGACCGAGAACGTGATCACTTCCGAAAACGCCCACAAACTGCGCTGCCGGATTCTGTGCGAAGGCGCCAACGGTCCCACCACGCCGCTGGCCGATGAAGTTCTGGCCGACAATAAGGTCTTCGTCATCCCCGATATTCTGGCCAACGCCGGCGGCGTCACCGTCTCCTACTTCGAATGGGTGCAGGACCGCCAGGGCTTCTTCTGGAACGAGCAACTGGTCAACAGCCGTCTGGAGGAAATCATGACCGAGAGTTTCGATGCGGTGGTGGAGTACGCCCAAAAGCATAACGTCAACAACCGCATCGCGGCGTATATGCTGGCGCTCGACCGGGTGGCCTGGGCCATCAAACTGCGCGGTATCTATGCGTGAGCCGGGCTTGCATGCCGCGCCGTCGTTAGCCAGACCTGCATTCCGCCTTCAGCCGGGCGCTAGTCCGATTCGTTGATTGTGATTTCGACCCGGCGATTTTGCTGCCTTCCGGCCTGCGTCTTGTTTGACGCTACAGCATACTTCTCGTTCCTGCCATAACCTCTTGCACTCATCGCGTTCGGAATCTTCTGGTCGGTCAGCCACTTCATCACCGCCTTGGCGCGCCTATCCGACAGCCACATATTATACTCGTCGGATCCGATGCTATCCGTGAAGCCCGCGATCAGCAGCGGCCTGTCCGCATACCTCTGGATGATGGCCTTGGCCCTCTGGAGCGCGGATACGGCACTCGGCTTCAGATCGGATTTGTCGAAGTCGAACAAGACGTCCCCCGGAAGGGCGATCGGCGGCGCTGCCACGCGCCCGTTACGCCTGAGCTTCGGCTCGGGCTGGTCCCCCGGTAGTGTCTGCTCCGGCACGTCAACGATCGGTGCTACAAGCTGCGCGCCGTCTTCGGGGAGGGTCACGAAGCCCACGCTCGCCGATATCGAGGCCGATGCGGCGCCGGCGGCGTCCCCCCTAAACAAGACGAGCGCCTTGGCGTTTTCTCTAAAGATCCTCGGTAGATCGATATCGTTAGACTGGGCCAGGAGCTCAAGCAGCTTCCTAACGCCCGTCCCCGCCGCGAATGAAAGGATGCCGCCCGCGACCTCGGCATACAGGTCCTCTTGGGTCATGCCGACATACATGGCCGTCCCGCTTTTGCCAATGCCGCCCCCTGCGATCCCGACGGCGACGGTGGCGGTTATGTCGCCGATCAGGCAATAACCCGCCAGGTCGTCCGGGTCCAGTTCGCTCCCGGAGAAGGTGTCGGTCATATAAACCGACCCTGTGTTCCACATGTCCTTCGTCGAGCCGGTAACGCTGACGGGGAGGAGGCTGCCGCCCAGGGATATTCCTTCTGAGAGGTACCAGTAATGCAGCGTCGACCCGCCGTCTTTCTTGAAATATAGATCCCCCTTGCCGGCGGTGACGATCTTTATTCCGATGTTGTCGCTAGAAGACGTGTCGAATTTCCAACTGCTCAATCGCATTTTTCCCCTCTTTCCTACTGCTGCCCGGTACCCGGCGCGACGAAGACGCTATTGAAACCGGTCCTTCATGACGCCAAAAACCCGCTTGTATCGTTCCAGATGTTCCGGGTGATCCGGCCGCGCAGGAAAGCCGTGCTTCAGAAGATCAGCCGGGTTGGCAGTAATCGGGTCAAAATGTTGTGGCGGCGGAGGAAAGGTCCTGGCCTTCACGCCGCCATCCAATGTAAGTCGCGCCATCTTTTACCCCTCTATCGGCCAGATCCCGTCCCGCCGGCAGCGCCCCGAAACTCCGAAGGTCCGCGGTAATCGGCGTCCTCCGGCACAGGATCCCAACGCGCGGTATAATGCGCAGATTGGTCCTACGGGCGGGGGCTGTCGGGCAGGCGTTTGAACGGCCTGTGCTTCCCAAAGTCGCCGAAGCAGGCGAGGCGGACAATGGAGGATGGCTAAATGCTTCATGAAATTCGCATAAGCGTCCAACTAGCTCAATTTTCAGGAGTTGAGGCCCGGCATTAAGGCCGGCGGGCAGGTGGATGCATGACTATCCGCACAGCCGCCTACTATTTCGGCCCTTTTGAAATCCGTACGCCCACCCGCGAGCTCTACAAGTCCGGAATCAAGCTGAAGCTGCGCCCTCAGCCGTTTCAAATCCTGCAGGTTCTGGCGCAGCGCGCGGGCGAAGTTGTGACAAGGGATGAGCTCCGCCAGATGCTTTGGAGCGCGGAGACCTTCGTCGATTTCGAACAGGGCCTGAATACTTCCATCAATGAGTTGAGACGAGCCCTCAACGATTCGGCTAGCGCGCCGCGATATATCGAGACCCTCCCCAGGCTCGGATACCGCTTAATCGTGCCGGTTCAGGAAGCCCCCGCCCCGGAAACAGCGGCATTCTCCGAAATGCAAGCCTCTCTTACCGCGCCAACGCCCGCCGCGGAGCCGCCGGAAACTCCGCCCGCCGCCCGCGCCAGGCCGCTTTGGTTTTGGCTGCTTCTCGCCGCCAGCATATCTCTGGCGATTGTCGCCGCCGTTGGGTACTTACGCTGGCAGAGCGCGCGGGCTCGTCCTGCGCCGTCCGCCGGACCCATCCTGGTTGCGGTTCTCCCGTTTGAAAATTTAACCGGAGACGCGGCCCAGGATTACTTGAGCGATGGCCTCACCGAAGAGACGATCACCCAACTCGGCCGCATCAACCCGGCGCACCTCGGCGTCATTGCCCGCACGTCCGTCATGCATTACAAACACACCCAGGAGCGGGTGGCGAAGATCGGCGAGGAACTGGGCGTTCAGTACGTCCTGGAAGGCAGCCTCCGCCATCAGCAGGACCGCGTTCGCGTCTCGGCGCAGTTGATTCGCGTTCGAGGTGAAACGCACGCATGGGCCAAGCAATACGACCGTCAGCTGAGCGACCTCCTGGCGCTTCAGACCGAAATCGCGCGCGAAATCTCGGACGAGATCCAGCTTGCTCTCGGCGATCGCCGCACCCAACCGCCGCTCAAATGCTCCGTTCTGTCGCCGCAACAATCCGCCGCCTACGACCTCTACCTGGAGGGTCTCTACTTTTGGAACAAACGCACCGCCGACGATTTCTGGCGCGCCATCGGATATTTCGAACGGGCGATCGCGAAAGATCCCAACCACGCGCCTTCCTATGCCGGTCTGGCGGATTGTTATGCCCTGATGGGCGGCTACTCCGGCGAATCGCGGCCGGATTACATGGTCAAGGCACGCGCCGCAGCCTTGCGCGCTCTCGAGATCGACCCCGACTTGCCCGAAGCGCATACGGCGTTGGCCGTGATCGTCCAGAACTACGATCTCGATTGGCAAACCTCGGAAAACGAATACCGCAGGGCGATACAGTTGAACCCGAGCTACGCCATGGCGCATCACTGGTACGCCGAGCATCTCGGATACCTCGGCCGCTTCGACGAAGCCTTTCGCGAAAGCGAGCGCGCCCGGCAGCTCGACCCGCTCTCACTGATCATCCCCGCCGATGACGGCATCCTCCTTCTTTACTCCCGCCAGTACGATCGCGCACTGGAGGAGTGCCGGTCCGTTGTGGATAGGGACGCGCACTTCGGAAGAGCCAGCGGCTGCATGCTTCGCGTGTTCGAGGCCAAAGGGACCTTAGAAGAAGCCCTGAACTGGTTCGAGCCCGTCCGCAGAATCGCCTCCCACCAAGCCGGGTATTGGTCGGAGCTTGCCTACATATATGCCCGCTCTGGAGCGCGATCCACGGCTGAACGCGCCTTGCAAACGGCGCTACGGATGAACCGCCCCGGCCAGACCGACCCCGCCACCTTCGTTGTCGCGTATATCGGTCTGGACCGCAAGGATCGGGCTTTTTCGTGGTTGGAAAAAGCCTACGCGCAGCACTCCAACGCCATGACCGGTCTGAAGGTGGATCCCATTTATGACCCGTTGCGAGGCGATCCGCGTTTTCAGCAGTTGCTGCATCGGGTCGGACTCGCCCCTGGTTACCTTAACTAGGATGCATTGCAAACTGGTGCGCCCGCGCGCGCCGTCAGGAGCGCGTTGTCGAGGCGGCGCTCAACGATGCCGGCGTGCTTGAGGGCGCCGCGCGTGCCCGTCCTCGCCCGGGGCCGCAACTGGCATAATGGAACCGGAGGAGAATCGTGGCCAGCCGGACAACTCCTGAGGTGGCACAGGCTTTAGCCTGTGACGCTCCAGCGCATGGGCTCATGTTGCGCAAGCTAAAGCATGCGCCACCAAGGCCGCATGTCCTCTGACGCGTCCACGCCGCTGATGCGGCAGTACGGCAACATCAAACAACAGGTTTCGGGCGCCCTGCTGCTGTTTCGCCTGGGCGATTTCTACGAGCTCTTTTACGAGGACGCCGTCACCGCCGCGCGCGAGCTCGAAATCACACTGACGGCGCGCAACAAGGAAAAGGGATCCGCCATCCCGATGTGCGGCGTACCCTACCACGCCGCCGAAGGCTACATCGCCCGCCTGATCCAGAAAGGCTACCGCGTCGCCATCTGCGACCAGATGGAAGATCCCAAGCTGGCCAAGAAACTGGTGCGGCGCGAGGTCACCCG
>JBEKZL010000353.1:0-6424 GCA_049509915.1 Bryobacteraceae bacterium
TTTTCGTCGTAGCCAACCGTCGCAAGGGTGGTTGACTCCACAATGGCAACGCGCATGGGATACCTCCTTGTTGGAGGCATTCGCCCCAGAACGGAATATCACGAAAATGTTGTTAAGTGAACTGTATTGGGGCTAGGGCTTCTGAACACGAACCAGTTTTTCTGCCAGGCACGCATTCCTCCTGGGAATCACGGCGACCTGACGCATTACGCGCGTTGCTGACGTGAGACCGCCAACCAGCCCGCAGGTGAATCGTGGCTAGGCCGGGCGTCGCCCGGTGCCGGTGCCGTTGTAGAGCCAGGCGTCGCCGCCCCGTTATGAGTAAATATCGGAAGCGATAGAGGAGGCTCTTCCACTTGCCCGGTCGTGCAGTTTGCTCCGCTTGTGACGTCCGACATCGTCTTGCTAGCCCGCAACTTGGCGCTTGCGCAGAAAATCGAAGTCGCAACCCTCGTCGGCCTGGGTGACGTGCTGTATGAACAGCCACCCGTATCCGCGCTCGTACCGGGGCGGAGCTTCCGTGAGCGATTTCAGGCGCTGCTCGATCTCCCCGTCTGTTACGTGCAGGGTCAAGGTTCGCGCCGCAGTATCGAGTTCCACCTCGTCCCCAGTTCTCACCGCAGCTAATGGACCACCGGCCGCAGACTCAGGCGCCACGTGCAGCACTACGGTCCCGAAACTGGTGCCGCTCATGCGGGCGTCGCTGACCCGGACGACATCATCCACTTCCTGGTCGAGCAAAACGCGGGGCATCGGAATCTGTCCCCATTCCGGGAAGCCGGGTGCTCCCTTTGGCCCGCAACTCTTCATCACCAGCACTGAGTTGCGCGTAACCGGCAGGTCCGGCGATTCGATCTGCGCCAGCATCTGTTCCCGGCTCTCGAAGACGTAGGCCGGGCCGCGGTGGTGCAGCAGGTGGGGCGAGGCGGCGGTCTGTTTGATGACCGCACCGCGCGGTGCGAGATTGCCGCGCAGGATCACGGTTCCGCCTCCTTGGGAGAGAGGTTCGGACGCGGAGCGGATCACAGAGCGGTTCCAGCACTTCGCGCCTTCAACGTTCTCGCGGACCGTTTTGCCGTTGGCGGCTACCGCACCTCCATGCAGCAGCGGCAGGATTTCGTTCATTACCGCGGGGACGCCGCCGGCCTCGAAGAACTCCTCCATCAGGAACTCGCCCGATGGCTTTACGTTCACGATGCAGGGCGTGCGGCGCGAGATCTGGTCGAAGTCATCGAGCTTCAGGTCCACGCCCACGCGGCCGGCAATGGCGAGTAGGTGAACGACGGCGTTGGTCGATCCGCCGATCGCCATGTCGACTGCAATGGCGTTTTCGAGCGCATCCTTGGTCATGATCTTCGCAGGCCGCAGATCTTCTTCCACCATTTCGACGATTCGGCGGCCGCTCATTTCGGCCATTGCCAGATGGCGCGAATCGGGGGCGGGGATGACAGCGGAGCCGGGCAGCGACATTCCCATGGCTTCGGTAATGGCGGCCATGGTGCTGGCGGTTCCCATCACTGTGCAATGGCCGGCGCTGCGGGCGATTCCCCCTTCGATCTCGCACCATTCTTCCTCTGTGAGTTTGCCGGTCCGAAAGAGTTGAAACAGCTTGCGCCCATCGGTACCCGCGCCGAGTTTGCGGTCGCGCCACTGGCCGCTCAACATCGGTCCCCCGCACACCAGAATCGCCGGCAGTCCGGCACTGGCCGCGCCCATCAACTGCGCCGGCGTAGTCTTGTCGCACCCGCCGAGAAGGACCACACCATCGATCGGGTTGGCGCAGATCGATTCCTCTACGTCCATCGCCATGAGATTGCGAAACATCATGGCCGTAGGTTTCATCAGCATTTCGCCCAGCGAGATGGTGGGAAATTCGAGAGGGAATCCGCCGGCGCGCCACACGCCGCGTTTGACGGCTTCGGCCACCGTCTTCAGATGTGCGTTGCAGTTGTTGAACTCGCTCCAGGAATTGCAGATCCCGATTACCGGCCGGTTCTGAAAGACATCGGGTGTAAAGCCTTCGGCCCGCATCCAGGCGCGGCGCGTGAAATTGTAGTAGTCGTTCCCGAACCACCATTGCTGACTGCGTAGGGAGTGTTTCATTTTGTTGGTTCCCAGGTCTCTGTTGACCATGGTAGGCTGGCCCAGACAGCCGCTCAAGCCGCCGTTCTTCCAAGTGACCCGCGACGGCTGGCTTGTAGAGCTCCCGGTTCACCTAAATGATCGCTTGCCACTTGGTTATTCTCGTTCTAAGGTTTACGGTCCGGCCGTCGACGAGGAATGTCCCATCCTCGTTGGCGTGGAACATCCGCCTCTCCCAGCCGGCTGGTGATCGTGGCTGAACGCCGGGCGTCGACTGGCGCCCGTGCCTTGTTGCGCCGATGTTCGGCGTCGTTCACCAGGAAACGTAGATTTTGGACGTTTTCCGGAAGGGTTGCGGCAGCTTGGCCGAGCTTCTTAGGCGCAGGTAGTCCAGGTAGCTCTCCCCTCATCGACCAGTTTAGCGATGCGATAATTCGAACCGTTTCTCCGGAAGGCCCGAGGATGTGGCCGAGCGGAACGGCCGGGAAGTCTGGTGGTACCTTGACCGAAGAGAAGAGAACGCCGAGGTCAGCGAAGACCGATGGCGGCTCCGGTAAGCAACTCCTGTAGCAGCGGCGTCCGTGGGTAGGGACATGCGCGGTACTGCCGGAATCCCTCTCCATGCGAGACGCCGGCGAGCGCGCCCCGCTCGCGCGTCCACTGCGCCATTTGCAGCAGGTATTCGTCAGTTCCGTGATGCTTGCGGAGCCAACTCCGCTGGCTGGTGTGCTCGGCCAGCATCGCGCGCTTGCGCTCGAAAACGGCTGCGACATTGACGACAAAATCGGGCCGGACGAGATTCTCCTCACGATCGAACCCGCCCACTGGGTCCATAAAATAAAGGTGCGGTATTGCGTCAAGCGGATCGCTGCCGGTCCGGTAATTCGGCGTAGGAGCCGCGAAACAGGCGTCGCGCGCCAGGCTGCTGGCCGCTTCGTGGTCACACAGGTAATCGACCGGCGATGACGCCAGGACGATGTGCGGGCGCGCCTGGCGCAGCGCTTCGGTCACTCTGCGGCGCCCGCCATCGTCGTTGAAGATGGTCAGGTCACGCATCTCGAGGCACACATAATTTGCGCCGATGTGAGCGGCTGCGGCGGCCGCCTCGCGCCGGCGGAGGTCCGCGATCTCCTCGGGGCCCAAGTCATGCGAGCCGCAGTCGCCGGGCGTAAAAGTCGCGATCGTGAGGTGGTGGCCTGCATCGGCCAGCAGCGCCAGTGTTCCGCCGGCCAGGATTTCCAAGTCGTCCGGGTGCGCGTGAATTGCGAGAATACGAGCCATGGTGTCTATTTTCGCGCAGCAGTGAAATAATGTGCCTGTGAAACTGGCGATCGTCGGGCTTGGGTTCATGGGCAGCACCCATGTCAAAGCCGTGCGCGCGTTGCCCGGCGTGGAGTTGGCCGCGGTCTGTAGCCGCGACGCGAAGAAACTCTCCGGTGATTTCAGCGAGATTCGCGGCAATATCGGCGATCCCGGCGGCCAGGTAGATCTTTCGGGCGTGGCCCGGTACGGGGAGATCGGCACGCTGCTGGCCGATCCTTTGATCGACGCCGTAGATATTTGCCTGCCCACGGGAATGCATGAGCGGGTGGCGATTGACGCGCTCCGTGCGGGCAAGCACGTCCTGGTGGAGAAGCCCATGGCGCTCGACGGGCCCGCGGCCAGCCGCATGGTAAAGGAGGCGGAGCGGCAGGAGCGCGCGCTGATGGCTGCCCAGGTAATCCGCTTCTGGCCGGAATATGCCGCGCTGCGTGATACGGTGCGCAGCGGCCGCCTGGGTGCGCTTCGCGGCGCTGTCTTCCGCCGCCGGTGCGCGGCGCCTTCGTGGGGGAACTGTGAAGGCGGCGGGGCGTTCGACCTGCTGATCCATGACGTGGATTTCGTCCTGCACCTGTTGGGCAAACCGGAGGCGGTTTCCGCCACCGGCGCCAGCGACGACCATGCCGGCATCGACTTGCTCCACGCCACTTTTTTCTATCCCGGCGGCGGAGACGTGCTAATCACAGGAGGCTGGCTGAATCGCGGCGCCTATCCGTTCTCGATGGAATTCACCGCGACCTTTGACCGCGACACCATCGAGTTCAGCACCGCCAGCGGGGCAGGCGTGTTGAACTGCCCGCCAGAAGCGGCGTATGCGGCCGAGATCGCTTATTTCGCGCGCTGCTGCGCCGGCGAGCCGAACGAACTCTGCCCGCCGTCCGAATCCGCCGATGCCATCAAGTTGCTGCGGCTGGCGCTCGCGGCGCGCAGCCACAGAGGAGAGAAGATGCCGTGCGCGATCTGAAGCCGCTCGAACCGGGTGTGATGTTCTGGGCGGAGCGCGACAGCCTGGAGGAGATTCGGGCCCTTGGTGTCCGCTGCGGACAGATGGGCATCCCGGGCAGCATGAAGCTAACCGATGCCAAGGCGCAAGCGTGGAAATCGGACCTGATATTGGTCACGATCTTCGCAGCCTACAATGGCGAGGATTACACTGATATACCAGCCGTACAGCGCACCGTAGGCTTCGTCCCCAGGGGAACCCGCGAAGTGCGCGAGCGGCGGACCTGCGAGGTCAGCGACTTCGCGGCGATGCTGGGGATCAATAGCATCGCCTGTCACATTGGGTTCGTGCCGGAAGATCCTGCACATCCCGACTATGTGGATGCTCGCGCGTCGGTGCGGCGCATCTGTGATCATGCCGCGCGCCACGGCCAGACTTTCGCTCTGGAAACGGGACAGGAGCCGGCGCGCGTGTTGCTGCGGTTCATCGAGGACGTTTGCCGGCCGAACCTTCGCATCAACTTCGATCCGGCCAACATGATCCTCTACGGCACTGGCGACCCGATCGAAGCCCTGCTGCTGCTGGGCCCGCTGGTAGCCTCCGTTCACTGCAAGGATGGCGATTGGCCGCCGCGCGAAACGCCCGGAGCGCTGGGGTGGGAGCGCCCGCTGGGCCAAGGCTGTGTGGGGATCGAACGCTACGTGCGCACCCTGGCGGATATCGGTTTCCGCGGGCCGCTCAACGTGGAACGGGAAACCGAAAACCAGCAGGAGCGCTTGCGCGACATCGCCCGCGGGATTGCCCTGCTGCGGTCGCTCACCTGCTGATGCTGGCAGCGATTCTGGGGGATCTTCGCATGCGGCATAAGCGCCGGGAACGACCCCTGCCGGACTTCTCCTCGGCATCAAGATGTTTCCTCCGATCAATCTGGGAGCCGCCCGAGCACGGCCCGCAGACCCGTTGACCACAGCTCTTCCGATTTCGCGCGCAATCGACGATAGGTTTTCCACCGCATTCCCTTGGGCTTGGGGGGAGATGGCTGCAACATCGCGGCACTGCCGCCCAAACGTTTCCTGATCGCTTGCGCCTTCGACAGTGCCCGGTTCGTGCCGTCCTGGCGTTGACTGGTGTAGCTCAGCCGGCAGCACCGCCGGCAGGCGAAGTATCCGCCTCCAGGCGACGGATACAGCTTGCGCACGCGGCGCCGACAGGCTCGGCCCGCCACCCATCGCGGGCAAATAAACCACCAGCACAGACCGCCCCGTAGTGGGGAAACGTGGATGTCAGGTCCACGCGTGTCCGGCCGGGCACCACCGCACGGGGCCGCGGGTTCGCGGCACGGACGAACCAACGCGCCGACGCCGGAGTTCGCCGCGCGCGCGGTGGGACGAGCGCCGCGTCGACGCCGCAGACACGCGACGTGACAGTTCATCCGTCCGATAATAGGCTGGTGCCCCTAACCGTATTCGACTGCAAAGGCATTCCGGCTACCAGGCGGGAGGGCATCGAAGCGGCGGTAACCGCCGGCGGGAAGCACGTAGCCGGCCCGCACGAGGCGTGGATTGCGGCCGATCCCGCCCGTGACGACGTGCGCGTGATCATCACCGGGCCACTTGGCTTCGAACGCCGCGTCGCATTCGCGATGAACGAGGAACCCTCCGAAATCAGTCGCCGCGTGCGTGAAACGATTGAGGCAGAAGCGTAAGGGCCGGTTTGACGTGCCCGCCAGGGTCCTGGGCGAGCGCGGCAGGAGTTGACCATGTGCCGCCGAGTTCCGGGCGGAAGCGGCTCAGTGCGATGCTTCCCGTGGGCGGGGGATCTCCCACAACGCGACTTAACCCGCTTGGTTCATGGCGAGTGTGGCGGACGAGATTGATAACCGCGGATTATTCCTTGAGCAACGCCTCTGCCACATCTTCTGCAGCGGCAAGCTCTCTATGTTGGACGGTGTAAGATGTTTTGTGTAAACGTTCTCCGCAATGCTAAAAGGAGAACGTACGGAAGACATCAAACCCGATCTCGTAGACGAGCTACTGAAGGGGTACGAGAAACCGGAAGACATCATTGGCGAAAACGGGC
>JBEKZL010000354.1:0-12408 GCA_049509915.1 Bryobacteraceae bacterium
TCCAGGTCGCGCGTCTCGGTGGCCGAGGACCTGGTGCCCAGCGTCGCGGCCACCGTTTCCCGATCGATCACCCGCCGCCCGTTGGGCGCGAATAACTCCAATTCCACCGAGAACGACCGCGGTACCGCGTCCTGGTTGACCACGATGGTGCTGACGCGCACGGTCGCCGCCGCGGGGCCGATGCGCGGCGTGGTGACGAAGGTGGACCAGCGCTGCAGGTGGAGGGGTTCGGCGACGACCAGCCGCACGTGCCGGTAGATGCCGGCTCCCTGGTACCAGCGGGAAGCCGGCTGGGCCTGGTCGTCCACGCGCACAGCGAGCACGTTTTCACGGCCATCCAGCAGCACGTGGCCAGTCAGTTCATAGGCGAAGCTGACATATCCGTACGGCCGCTTGCCCAGGTGAAAGCCGTTGATCCAGACTTCGCTATTGGCCATCACGCCGTCGAACTCCACGTACACCCGCCGGTTGGGCTCTTCGCGTAGAGTGAAATGCTTTCGATACCACCCCACCCCCGACGGCAGGAAGGCACCCGCGCCGCCGGCCGGGGCCTCGGGGTCGAACGGGCCATAGATGCTCCAGTCGTGGGGTGTATCGACGCGTTCCCAGGAGGCATCGGCGAAGCCCGTGTCCGATGCGCCCTTCACGTCGCCCCTGGCGAAACGCCAGTTCAGGTCGAACGCAATGGTCTCGCGGGAGGCTTGGGCCGGAGTGGCCGCCAGCCAGCACAACATGGGAAATACCAGTAAATGCCTCAAGGCTTTAGCCTGTGACCCAATCACCTGCTCAGAGCTGGCAATGCCGCCGGCAGGACAGTCTTCTCCACCACCTTATCCAAGCGTATATCCTCCAGGCCGCGCGAGGCGTGTCTCCACGCTGTTTCTATCGTAATGCAGGACGGTTGGGCCGGTGTTCCCGGAACGGATTTCTCCCAGATCGGTCAACGGGCGGACTCTTCCCGTTGTGTGACAGGCGAATCGCGGCGGCTGGGATCGGACCGATCGGTCAAGCAGCGGCCGGTGAGGGCTTTCCGAGACAGCAATGTTTGTGTTTTTTGCCGATGCCGCAGGGGCAAGGTTCATTGCGGCCGATTTTAGGCTCGGGGCCGGATTCCGCGTCGTTGGGCGCGGTTGTGCAGTTTTGTGCGTCGGCGGGCGGTTGAGCGAGATGGGTGGGGGTGGCTTCGTCCATGGAAGCGAACAGGTCGGCCATGCCGGCGGGTTCCTCCTTTTCGAACTTGGGAGGGGTGGAGGCTTTGTCGATGATGAAAATGGCGGCGTGGAGGGTCTCAAAAGCGAGATCAGCCAGATCAGTGGCGCGGTCGCGGCAGAAGACGGCGCGGTCGTGGCGGCGATGGCCAGGGCCTCGCGGAAATCGGGCGAGTTGAGGCGCCAGTTGGCGATGGTATTGCGATGGATGCCGGCTTGGGCCGCAGCGGCGGTGAGGGCGGCGCCATTGGACAGGGCGTCGACGACCTTGAACTGTTGGGGAGTCAGGAAAGGCATGGGGATCACTTGCGGCTTTACGATAGCTGGCGAGCGGGAGAGAACTGGGGTTGGGGGAAGGCGGGGATTCGAGCTAAGGCGCTGAGGTGGAAGGGGTAGGAAATATTTTACGAATTTGTGATCCGTGTAATGCGGCTGTTGCGTGAAACCACAACACCGGCCGTAGTGGTGCCGGACCGTACAGGTCGGCGGTAAAGGTAGTCGAAAAAGTCGCGCGTGTCAAAAAATCCAGGCGCATACTAGGGGTCATCCTGGAGGGCTGGATTGGCTTCGGCACGTGTGCTGGTGGTGGACGATGAGAGTATCGTCTTGGGTCTGGTGTCGAATGCGCTGTCGCGACGGGGGTATCAAGTCCACGCCGCTTCCACTCCACAGGAAGCATTGGAGATGGTGAGGGACCTGCCGTGTTTCGATGTGATGGTGTCCGACGTCATCATGCCGGAGATGTGCGGGCCGGAGCTTGTCAGGAGAGTCATCCTGATATGCCCCAATGTTGCCATTGTGCTGATTTCGGGGTTCATTACCGCCGAGGCGCTTCCGGAGGGCGCCGCGTTCGTCTCGAAGCCGTTCGCGCTGACGGATTTGTATGAGGCCGTGGAGAAGGTGCTGGCTCTTTCAGGATTTCGAGCGTGAGAGGCGAAGCCGAGGACGGACGGAACCGCTTTACGGGAGTGCCGGGGCAGACCACAAAATTAAGATAACGATGGTCCGCCCACGGCGTCTCTACGACTCTCGTCCCTCTGTGTTTAGAGAGGGAGATTCTGCCGCGCCCAGTCGATGCACTTGCGGTTGTTGTCGTCCTCGAACTTCACCTGGGCTTCCAGGGTCAAGCCATTGACATGGGGTACCGGAGATTTGGGCTTGTTCTTGTGAACGATTTCCAGAATATGAGCCAGATCCTTGCCCGGGATGTCGCCGAAGGTCACCCAGTACTTGTCGGTGAAGACCGGAACCTTCAAGGGCTCGCGCGTCATCATCTCCAGGTCGAAGGGCATGGTGGGATCTTTCTTTTGCAGCGTCGAGACCATTTTCTCCAGCGGCAGGAATCCTTGTCCAAACGGGATTTCCGAGAGGGTGAACCCGTCCTGGTAAGGTTCCACGGCCTGGTCCTTGATGTGGGCGGAGATGATATAGGGCAGCAGAATGTTGAGCGTGTCCATGGGATCTTCGCAGAAGGAAATGTTGTTGCCGAAATCGAGATGCACCTGCACCCACTCGCTGCTCACGCGCTTCATCCAAGCGGCTTGTTCGACGGCGCGCCAGCCCTTGTGATTTTCGATTCCCAGCCGGATTTTGTATTTGGCTAGCACGGGTTCGGCCAGTTCGATCTGCTTTTGGCAGCGTTCGAAGTTTGCCTTGTATTGCTCGTAGGTGTCGAAGTCCTCGTAGCGGCGTCCCGTCATGGCGGCGTGCAGGGCGAACGCACCGGCCTCTTTAGATGCCTTCACGGCGGCGTCGAACGCCTCGACGTCGGAGGCCTGGTTGGGAAGCCTGGGGCTGAGGATGACGCGGAGGTTGTAGGAGTCGAGCTTCTGGCGGAACTTGCGGACTACGTCCGGGGCGTAGGACGTCAGCATGGTCTCAACGCTGCCGACCCCGACTTCATGGGCGTAATCCATGATGTCGAAGGGGGGCATAATGGGGGCTGGCGGAGGCGGGGCGGCGGCGCCTCCCCGGCCGGCGCGAGGTGGGCCGAAGCCGCCGCCGCCGGCCCGCATGCGCGCACCGAAAGATGTGCTGGCGACGCCCATGAGTTTCAGTACGCGCGGCTCCGCGGCCGCGCCTTTCAGAAAGAAAGCGGCCGTGGAACCGGCGGCCGCAAGCATGTCTCTTCTTGTCATCATCGTGCCTGTCTCCTTCGCGGCTATACCTTTATCAGGCTCTTGAGGACTCCGTCCCACGGAGCGCGGTAAGATTTGGTGCACATGGCGGCGGCTTCCTTATCGCCGACGACCACTTCTTTGTCCGGATCCCAGTGAATGGCGCGCCCACCCAGGCGCAACGACATGTTGCCGAGGTTGCAGATGATGGCGGTACGATGGCCCATATCGAGACCGCAGAACGGCTTATTGCGGGACTTGATGCACTCGATCCAGTCGCTTTTATTGGCGTTGAACATGCGCTCTTCCAGGGATTGGAAGTCGGCCATGTTGCCCGCGCCGCGGCCGCCGCCCCTGCCGCCCGTTCCGGGCTGAGCTTCGATCCACGGCTCCGGCTTGGTATCGTCAAACACGGCGCCACCCACGGGTTGTTGTCCCTGGAACCGGGGAATCAGGTTGGCCGGATTGTTTTTCATTTCCGGGACCACCTGGTTGGAACCGATCATCAGATTTCCTTTGTCGCCCATGATGACGGCGCCCTGCGGGTCGCGCAAGCCATTGGCTTCGCGCAGGCCCATCGTCATCATGAACTCGGGAAACTGGTAGAGGCACTCCTGAACATCGGGGGTTTCGCCATCGTCTTCAAGGGTGAAGCGCCCGCCGAACGACACGACCTTCGTCGGTCCTTTCACGCCAGTCACCAATAGAAACGCGGACACGCTGTGGGCGCCGAGGTTGGTCAACTGGCCGCCGGAATAATCCCAGAACCAACGGAAATGATACAGCCCGCGGTGCTTCTGGTAGGGCCGCTTGGGCGCCGGCCCGAGCCACATATCGTAATCGAAATCGGCGGGCGGGTTTTCGATGGGAGTCTTGCCGAAACCCGGAAAGACGTTACGGCCTCCGGCACCGAGCTTGACCATCTGGATCTTGCCCAGCGTGCCGCTATCGAGAATTTTCTTGGCCACCTGGTGGCCCGGATTGTGGTTTCGCTGGGTGCCGACGACCACCACGCGCTTGTACTTGTTCATCGCCTGGATCATCCACTTGCCTTCGTCGATGAACACGGTGAGCGGCTTTTCCACATAGACATCCTTGCCGGCGGCGCAGGCCATGATGGTGAGCAGGGCATGCCAGTGGTCGGGAGTGGCCACGAGCACGCCATCGATGTCTTTGTTCTCGTACATTTTGCGAAAATCGCTGTAGCCCTTGGCATTGGGGCTTTCCATGTACGCGAGGCCCTCCTCGACGCGCGGTTTGAAGACATCGCAGAGCGCGACCCGGTCGACGTTGGGGAATGACTTCTTGAAGTTATAGATGTGCTGCTTGCCGATCAGTCCGAACCCGATGAAGCCAATACCGACGCGGTCATTGGCACCGAGAACCCGGTTGTATTGTGCAGCCGTCAAGGCGGCCGCGCCCAGGAACCCTCGTCGGGTGGTCTGGGCCGTTTCCAGTTTGTTTGGCATGGGTGCTTCCCTTCCTGAAGCCTACGTAGTCCGTAGATTGCGCGGGCTGTAGCGAACAGGCCGCGCCCACCCAATCATACTCCCCGGCACGGCGGGGAGGAAGCCCTCCCGCCGGGTGCGCGACATAGAAATGACGATTTGCGAGTTCTCTTTTTTTGTGGCCCTAAACCTAGCGTAGTAGTACGTTAGGTTCCTCTATGTCCGTCTCTCTGGCTGAACTCGAAGGCCGTCGCGCCGCCATTCAGTCGCAATTGGCCTAGTTGGGCGATATGCGGTCCGGCTCTATCACGGGAACGGGCGGTCATTGCGGCAATCCGAACTGTCACTGCCATCTGCCCGATGATCCCGGCCACGGTCCGTACTGTCGGCTGACCCGCAAGGTGGACGGCAAGACGGTCACGGAGACCTTGTCCTCTCCCGCCAGCCTGGCGAAAGCCGAGCGGGAAGTGGCCGAGTACCATCGTTTCCGGGAACTGGGCAGTCAACTGTTGGATGTGAACGAACAGATCTGCGGGTTGCGGCCCGTGGCGGAAAGCCGCTTGTCCGCCCAGGAAAAAAAACGGCCGAAGCGATCCACCAGGAGGTCGCGCGCGAACTAGACCGTCTGCTGCGCGCCATCTTCCACGGCCGCCGCCAAACAGGCTACCCGGATTTGGAGGCCAGCGAGATGGTGGCGCGCACGGCCGGGCACCGAGTGGGCGCGGTGGTATTGACCGAACTGCTCCAATTCCCTATCCCGGCCGACGGCCAGCGCACCATTCCCTGCGCTTGCGGCCAACCGGCTCATTACCGGGAACTGCGCTCCAGGCCCGTTTTGACCGCGGTCGGCCCGGTGGAGGTTTTGCGTCCCTACTACCTATGCCCGCACTGGCACGCCGGTCAGTTCCCCGCCGACGTCGAACTGGATATCGAAAACACGGAGCTCTCTCCTGGAGTGCGGCGCATGCAGGCGGTGGTGGGCCAGGAGATGCCCTTCGACCACGGACGCCAGCAGATGAAACTACTCGCGGATCTGGAGGTCACCACCAAGTCGGTGGAGCGCACCGCCGAAGCCATCGGAGAGAATATCGCCGCTCGCCAGCAGCAGGAGAGGATGCGTCTTCACCCGAACTACTTGGGACGAGGAGGGCTTCCCCATTCGCAATCCCGATTCCACCACCTACACCGGCGCCGTCGAGACCGCCGAACCGTTCGGCAAGCGAATCTACCTGGAGGCCTGGAACCGCGGCTCCAGCCGCGCCGAAAAGCTGGTCGTCATGGGCGATGGGGCCGAATGGATCTGGAATCTAGCCGACCAGCATTTTCCCGGCGCGGTCGAGATTGTTCGACCTGTACCACGCCCGCCAACACCTTTGGGACCTGGCCCGCAGGCTGCATCCCAACGACGAGAACAAACAGAAGGCTTGGATGAAGATCTACCAGCGGCGCCTGTTGGACAAGGGCAAAATCGAAAAGCTGGTGGCGGCGCTTGGTTCCATCGTCTCCACCAATCCAGAGGTGACCGATAGAATCCGCATCGAAGCCGATTACTTCGAGAGAAATGCCGAACGCATGCGCTATCCCAAGTTTCGCCGCCTGCAACCTGTTTGTCGGCTCGGGAGTCATCGAAGCCGGCTGCAAGACCGTCATCGGCTCTCGGCTCAAACAGTCGGGAATGTTCCGGACCGTTCCTGGAGCCAATGCCATCATCGCCCTGCGATGCTGCCACCTTAACGGCCGGTTTGAGGACTACTGGGAGACCCGCCGGGCCGCTTGACCTCCACTTTCATGTCGCGCACCCGCAGCCGCCCTGTTCGATCATCCGGGCAACGCCGTCCCGCGACCAGCGCACCGATTGTTCGTGCGAGCCGAGCGGGGTGGAAGGCTCCAGTTTCACCACGTCCAGCGCCGCGCCCGGAACGCGGACCGGCAGCAACGCGTGGACCGGACGGAACGGCAGGGTGGCCAACACGTTTAAAGCGACCGCCCGGGTGGCTCCCTGCGCCTCGGCCGCCCACACCGGCAGCGCGCCCAGAAAACCGCCGTCCACATAGCTGCGGCCCTCGATTCGTACCGGGGGAAAAGCGCAGGGAACGCTGCACGACGCCGCCAGATGCTCCCAGCCAACCTCCGCGCCGCGCACGATCCTGACGCGCAGGCGCGGCACTTCGACCATGGTCAGAGCGAAATCGAGGTGACCGCGATCCGGGGGATGTCGAGAATGCTTCAGCCAAGTTGGCGAGCCGGTGTCCCCCCCAACGGGGGGGAAATTCCACTGGCGTTGCAAATAACTATAGTAGAAGACCTCACATTTGGAATATAATCAGACCTGAATAGCCGATATAAGGCGATTTTCTTCTTAGAAACAGGAGTTTTCACGATGGGGGTCTGCAGGAACCAACGACTTCGCAGGGCGCTAGCTGGTCTTCCGGCACTGGCGCTGATGGCTGTGGTCGCCACGACCACATTGAGTGCGCAAACCGTTCTGGCGCCGCGCCTGGTAGTGCGCGCGCTGACAAACGGCGACATCTCCTCTTATAAGCTACCGTCCACGACGCAGCTTTCTGGCGGATTAAATACGGTAGCGTTGGGCGAGCCGCTGTATTTAGAGGTACAGGTCGATATCAGCTACTCGGCCAGCCAGATTTCCCCGGTCGTCTGGACCTTGACCACCAAGCCGGCGACTTCAACAGCCGCGCTAGTGGCGAGTCCGCTAGGGTCGAACGTTCCCATTGCCGAGCCGTCGGACCGGCTGGCGTATCAGGTGGCTGGACGGCAACTGCTGAAGCCGGACGTGCATGGAGTTTACGTCGTAAGCGCCACGGTCGCGGCAGGCAGCGCCGGGTCGACGACGGTGGCGCAAACGTACATCGCGGGCACGTATGTCGGCATATCCGCATGCAAGACCTGCCATAGCGGCGGACTCGCGGCGGTGATGGTGCCGTCGTGGTCGCAGACCGCTCACGCCAGCCTGTTCACCAACGGAGTCAACGGCGTCGAAGGCACCGGTTATAGCGCGAACTGCATTTCCTGCCACACGGTGGGCTACGACGCCAACTCGACAGTGCAGGATGGCGGATTCTCGGCCCTGGCCGCGCAATTGGGCTGGAAATTCCCCAGCGTCCTGCAGCCGGGCAACTTCGCCGCCATGCCGGCCGCGTTACAGAACGTGTCCAACATTCAGTGCGAGAACTGTCACGGACCCGGCAGCGAGCATGCCAACTACGGCGGCGACACGGTCGCCATTTCGGTACCCACCAATACCGGGGCGTGCAGCCAGTGCCACGACGAGCCAAGCCACCACATTAAGAGCGCCGCGTGGGCCAACTCCATGCACGCTGTGACCACCACCGATCCGGCCGGTAACGCCACCTGCGTCGGTTGCCACACCGGCACCGCCTTCATCGCCAGGATGAATGGCGCCACCATCACCGACACGACGTATCATTCCATCGATTGCTACACCTGCCACGAGCCGCACGGGTTGACCGCGCCCTCCACCGCTACGCACCTGATCCGGAATATGAAGTCGGCGACCCTGGGCAATGGAGTGCAGGTCACCACCGCCGGAGAGGGAATCCTCTGCATGCAGTGCCACCAGGCCCGCGTCAATGCCGCGACCTACGTGGATGGCACGGCCGGAAGCGCCCACTATGGCCCGCACGAAGGTCCGCAAGCCGACATGCTGATGGGCACCAACGGCTACACCTACGGAACAAACATTCCCAGTTCCGCGCACCAGTACGTGGTCCAAAACACCTGCGTCGACTGCCACATGCAGACCGTGGCCTCGACCGATCCGGCGTTCCTGAATGCCGGCGACCACACCTTCAAGACAACCTACGCGCCAACCGGGAAGGCCGCCGAAGATCTGGTGGCTGCCTGCCAAACCTGCCACGGGCCTGAGATCACCAGCTTCGACTTCCCGTTATTCGACTATAACGGCGACGGCGTGATCAATGGCGTGCAGAGCGAGGTGCAGTCTCTGATGGACCAGCTTTCCACCATGCTGCCGCCCAATAACTCGGTGAAATCAGCGCTCACCATCGATTCCACCTGGACAAAGTCGCAGCTCGAAGCGGCATACAACTGGCAGTTCGTCAATAACGACGGCAGCCGTGGGATCCACAACACGGCATACGCGGTGGGGCTGCTGAAGGCCTCCATCGCCAACCTGCAAAGCCAGAAGTAACAGCGGCTGCGACGGGCGTGACTCCATAGGTAGGGCGCACGGAGTTACGCCCACGCGGCGCGCGAAGGCCATTCGGGTTTGGCGGTTGGGCAGGGCTGGCTGCGCGGCGCCGCAAACTGAGCTGTTAGTTTTCGATAAGCCTCTCTTACGGCCCTTCAACGCACCGAGGAGCTAGACTATGGAATTAGCTGGCCCGGTAACTTGCCCGTAACCGCTCGACTTCACGCGGACAGTGGCGGATCTTGGCACTGCTGGCGGGCACTCTCGTTGTGACGGGAACGGTAGTGTACCGACACTGCTGGCGAGTGTCCACGCTCAACACGTACGGGATGCCGGTCATCGCGCCAAAGCGGCCGGTGGCGCACCTGGGGCCCGGCGCTCTTGTCGTCGACGCGACGGCCATGGCGGTCGTTGACCAGGCAATCATCGTTGGAGCCGAAGAGTTTACAGACAAGGCGGTCGAAAGGCGGGGAAGGGCTTTTTTGCGCGAGTTCGGACCCCACCGAGGGCTGAGAAGGTTAACAATTGGAACATCTGAACAGGCGATCCGGCTCGCCCTGTTCAAGCCTTGGCCGCGCCCGCCAGTCCATGCGGAGGCCCTTGGCTCCAACACGCCGACCAGCGATTACGCGCCTGATTTCTACCATGCGGTCCAAGAAATCAAGACACTGAAGCTACCGCGGGAACCGATCGCTCGCGTTCTCGCGGTCGGTACCGCGGCAGTGCTCACGATCCGAAATAATGGCCGGTTCACAGAAAGACTCCTCACTGGTTCGTCCGACCCCACTGCGACCCTTCAGAACGGCGTTTCTTACCGGCTTCTGCACTTCGCACTCACGTTACCGGGTCCGGTACTGAAGCCGGACGATTACGTAACCGAACTGTTCTTTGAGGCCAAACCCGTGTTGTCCGTCGCCAGTGCCGCGGCGCTGACGCGTAGGTGGAAGTCGATGGCGCATGGTGGGCAGGTCGGTGTAGATGTTCGTAGGGATGCCTTCTTTCCCGCCACCTGGGAGTTTCCAGCCGTGCTGCCGTTCCTCAATGTGACAGGTGTTCCCTCCCTGTTTCAGTACCTAACGGGCGGGAGCCTACATTGCGATCAGGTCTCGGATCGACCCGTTGGCTGTTCTGGCGAGAGCTTTCGTCCCTAGGTCTCTGACTGCATGATTCTGTGCGCTAGCGTGAAACCACTCCCTTACGGTCGTGGGTCGTAACCGAGCCGCGCGCGTCAGCAAGCGGTCGCTGATTGGTACCGGATCTCCCGGTCATGGTACTAGTAAGTGGGCCTTCATCCCACTGAGTCCCTCAAGACATGAGCGGCCGGCCGAATGGAAGGGGCGGTGCCCGGCTACGCCCGCTGGCGCTCCTTCTCCAGTCTCTCGGCCAGGAACACTTTTAGCAGGGACTGATAGGGTACGTCCCGCTTGTTGGCCAGCACTTTGAGGTCCTCGATCATGTGGACCGGCAGCCGCAGGGAAATGGTCCGCAGGGTGGGCTTCAGGTTTGGAAACTTGCGGCGCTCGGCGGACCGCCAGTCGATGAACTCCGTCGAATCGTGGGTCGCCCAGAACTCGCGCTCCTCATTTTCGGAGTGAAACTCAGGCACCGGCTTCCTTTTCGTGCTTGGCATAGGCATCCCTTTCTCGTCGATTCATGTCCCGGACGGAGATTACGCGCACAAGAGATCGGCGGATGGTGAACGCCACGAACAGGCATCGCCCGCCGCCGGTCTGCCCCAGCGCGTAGTATCTTTTTTCCCTCCGGGAGTGCCGGGTATCGCTGCGCACCACCAGGGGCTCGTTGAAGAAGACGTCCTCAGCCTCTTCGGGGCTGACTCGATGCCGCTCCCAGTTCTTGTGCTCATTCGCTTCGTCCCATTCAAAGCCGGAACAGCCATCGAGAAGATCGCCCGGTTCCGCCACATCATTAAGTATATATCTGCCATATACATGAAGCAAGGCGAGCCCCGCAACAACTGAAACTGCATATGGTCACTCCCTAGCGCTGGCCACCCGCGAAATCGCGTGCACCAGCTTGCGATAGGGCACGCCGCCGGGGATTTCCCAGTCGAGCCATTCGCCATCGCGCCAGCTCGAATAGAACCAGCGCGCCAATAGAGCCAGCGTCTCTTCGCGCTCCCGCACGGGGAGGCGCGCCGGCCCGAGCGCGTCGTAGATCTCGTGCAGCTTGGCATCGAGCGGAGCCGGCTTGCCTTCCTTCACCTCGAACGTCAGCCGCACCGGCGGTTGCGGGTGACCCTCCACCACGAACCACAATTCCACCGCGCCTGGTTCGACGGAACGTGTGACGGCTACGCCGCTCAACCGCTCGACGTCGCTGGCGAGTTCGTCGCGCAGTTTGAGAACGTCGCGCACTTTTTCGTAGCGTTTATGCAGGCGAGCGGCTTCTTCGAACTGCATCTGGTCGCTCAGCCGGTCGCGCGCGTGCGCAACGGAATCGAGCAGCGAATGTCCGCCGGTGTGCAGAAACTCGGTCACGCGCACCACTTCATGGCCGTACTCGGCGGGTCCGACGATCTGCTGGCAGGGACGCAGGCACATTCCCATTTCGCCGTACATGCAGCCGGGGTGATCGGGCGAGGGATCGAGATCCTCCTGGCAGCGGCGCATCTGGTAGAGGTCCAGGAACTGGGATTCGAAACGCTCCGCCGAAGCGCGTGAGCGGAAGGGACCGAAGTAAAGCGCCCCCGAGCGCGACAGGTGGGTCGAGACCTGGCTGCGCGGAAACTCGTTCGAAAGCACCAGCTTCAAATACGGCGGCAGGCGCAGCTTCATCAGCTCGCGATAGGTCTCGGGAAAATGCTGGCGCGCCAGGCGGTAGAACAGTAGGCTGGATTCGAGCGCGGAGGCGGTGAACCAATACTCGATTCGCCGCGCCGTATGCCGCAGGTTGAGCAGGCGCGACGGGCGTTCGCGCTCCTTCAACAGGCGCAGCAGGCGGCGGCGCAGCACGCCAGTTTTGGAAAGATACGGCTCGCCTTCGGCGGGCCAAGCGAGAAAGACCGCCGGGCAGTTGGGCAGAGCCGCCAGGGCGGTGTCGAGCTCCGCCAGATCGGCGACGATGTCGATGTCACTGTTTAACTCCGGCTGATTCGAAAGCGTGGGGCAGGCGTTTCCGCCTGCCCGGGCCGGCGATGGGCAAGCTAAAGCATGCCCCACCCATTGCCTACTCCGTTACCGCCTTGCTCTCTATCAGCGCGCGAATCCCGGCCAGGAATTCCGCCGGGGTCTTGGCGCCCTGGTCGCCGTGTTTGCGGTTGCGCACGGCCACTTTGCCGTTCTCCTGCTCGCGGTCGCCGAGCACCAGCATGAAGGGGATTTTCTGCAACTGGGCGTCGCGGATTTTCAGGTTCACCTTTTCGTTGCGCTCATCCACGGAGGCGCGAATGCCGGCTGTTTCGAGCTGCTTCAAAATGCCGCGGG
>JBEKZL010000355.1:0-6422 GCA_049509915.1 Bryobacteraceae bacterium
GAAGTGTCCGCGATCTACAACGTCTACGATGGGCATCCGGCCATACGCAAATACCTCGTATTCCGCAATACCGGGTCGGCGCCATTGCATTTGTCGCATTTGAACATAGAGGCCATCGGGCCATCGGTCGGCCCGGCGGACGAGACCACGCTGAATACGCAATACGGCGCGATTCCGCGCGAGATCTTCTACACGGGCCGTTCGGAGGATGCCGGGCTGCTGATCGCCAACGGACGCACGGGCATCGGCCTGGCGATCCTGAGCGAGGTTCCCGGATACATGAAGCGTACCGAGATTGCCGGTTGGGACGACCCGGCTCGCGTACGCATCGGCGTCCTCTACGACACCGATCTGATGCCATTTGAACGGTCTCTCGCGGCCGGCGAAGAATTCAGGACGGCCGGCGTTTCGCTGCTGAGCTTTCGAAACGGCGACGGCTTTCGCGATCCGCATTGGGTGCTGCCGTCATACACTTCGAAGGTCTTGATGCGGAGAGTGAGCCGGCAAGGCGCGCCCTGGATCTACAACACCTGGGAACCGTTCGAACGGCGGATCGATCGCGATACGGTGCTCAGACTGGTCGATGCCGCCGGCGAAATGGGAATCGATATCTTCACTATCGACGACGGCTGGCAACAGGAATATGGCGAGAACGGCGTGAACCTGACGAGCTTTCCGGGCGGACTGAAGTCCATTCAGAAGGCCATCGAAGCGAAGGGAATGAGGCTTGGACTGTGGATTCCGCTGGCAGCCATCGGCACCTCGACGGCAGACTATCGCGGGCACCCGGAGTGGGCGGCGCTCGACCAGCAAGGGAAAGAGAAGATCACGTCCACGGCGGCGGGCCCGAAAGTGGTGATGTGCCTGGCAAGCCTCTATCGGGACTCCGCCGCCGAACGCGTCAACCAGGCGATCGAGCAGTTTCACCTGGCTTATGTGAAACTGGACCTGACGACGATCTTCAATGCGTATGGCGAAGCGCCGGGGTGTTGGGCCAAGGGTCACAACCACGCGAACTGGGCCGAATCCCTGAACCTGATCTACGAAGGCATCGCGTACGTGACAGGCAAGATTTACCAGAAGCACCCGGATGTTCTTCTCGACCTGACCTTCGAACTCTGGGGCCAGAAACATGTCATCGACGCGGGATTGCTGGCGGCGGGCGACCTGGACTGGATGAGCAACGTCGACGACACCCGGCCGAATTCCGCCGGACCGCTGCAGGCTCGCACGCTGCTTTACCAACGCGCCCTATCCATGCCGGCCGAGAGTATGCTGATCGGCAATATTCACGGCGACCTGCCCAGCATTCAGGAGAGCTTTGCAACCGCCATCGGCTCCGCGCCTCTGCTGCTTGGCGACCTGGGCAAACTGAGCGCCGCCGACCGCCACTGGTACCACGAGAAGATCGCCTGGTTCAAGCACCTGCGAACCACCACTCTCATCAGCGAGAGCTTCTTTCCGCTCGGAAGCTGGCTGCAGCCGTCGCCGGCTAAATGGGATGGATTCGCACGTCTGGCCCGCACCGGGAACGGAGTGATCGCGGTCTTTCGCAACAAGACCAACACGGCAACCGCGAGCGTTCAACTCCCCCTGATGCCGGAAGGCAAGTTCAAGATACACTCGGTGGTTATGAACAGAGACCTGGGCGTTTTCACGAAGTCCGATTGGGTCCGCGGCGTGCCAATCGCATTTTCGGGTTCCGAACCGGTCGAGATACTCGAAGTTACCGTCGTAAAGTAATATGCAGTTCGATGGTCGGTCGTTAAAGCCTTTTGTCATGTTATTGCTGGTGATGGCCGGCTGCATTGGCGCGAACGCCCAGGTCACCGCCGCGATTTCGGGCAAAGTGGAAGATTCAGCGGGCGGCGCGGTGGAGGGCGCGGCGATCACCGTGACGAGCGTCGAAACCGGCGCGGCGCGCACCGCGACCACCGATCAGAAAGGCAACTACACCGTGCTCTCGCTGCCGCTGGGCGCGCAGGAAGTGAAAGCGGAAAAGAAGGGCTTTCAAGCGGCTCTGCGGACCGGGATCAGTCTGAAGGTGGGACAACAAGCGGTGGTGAACCTGCGGCTGGAGGTGGGCGGCCTGACCCAACAGGTAACAGTTTCCGAAGAGAACCCGTTGGTGAATACCACCACGAGCCAGACCTCGGGCATGGTCGACGAACGGGATGTGAAAGACCTGCCGCTCAACGGGCGCAGCTTCGACGATCTGATCGCCCTAAACCCCGGGGCTGTCAATTACGGTCTGAAGAGCGCCAACACCAGCACCAGCAACGGCAATACTTTCACTGTGGCAGGGCGCCGCCCGGCGGATAACATCGTGCTGTTAAACGGTATCGAATATACCGGATCGAGCCAGCTTGCAATCACTCCGGGAGGGGTGAGCGGCGAACTGCTGGGCATCGACGCGGTGCGCGAATTCAACGTGCTTCCCGATACTTACCCGGCGGAATATGGCAAGAGGTCCGGCGCGCAAGTCACCGTGGTGACTCAATCCGGAACCAATGCACTCCACGGGTCGATTTTTGAATTCCTACGCAACAGCCGCCTGGATGCCAAGAACTATTTCGACCAGGGCGCGACTCCGCCTTTCCGCCGGAACCAGTTCGGCGGTGCGCTGGGCGGGCCTCTGAAGCGGGACAAACTGTTCGTTTTCGGGAACTACGAGGGTTTCCGGCAGTCACTCGCGCTGAGCAGCGTCGCCGCTGTCCCCGATGCATATGTCCGCACGGGAGAGTTACCGAACGCCGTCACCGGCCTATATTCGACGCCCGCCAATCTCAACCAGGGAATGCTGAAATACATGTCCCTGTGGCCGGCTGCAAATGGTCCCGAGTTACTCGTCAATGGAGTCGCCAGCGGAGCGGCCCTGTCTTACAATCATCCGCTCGAAGCCATCCGGGAGGACTTCGGCACCACGCGAACCGATTACTCCATCGGACCGCGGGACTCTCTGACGGCGGCTTACACCATCGACGACGGCAATAGCCTGATACCGCAGGCCGACCCCTTGTTCGCGTCTTATTCGACGCTGCGCAGCCAGGTAGCCAGTCTGCAGGAGACGCATATTCTGTCGCCCTCGACTGTCGATACATTCCGGGCGGGCTTTTCGCGCGCCGGTTATGATTTGGATCCAGTTTCGTTAGCCTCCTTCAGCCCGGACCTGGCCTTTGTCACGGGCGCCGGACCGGGTGGATTTACCATTGGCGGCGGAAATACGACCACCGGGTCGGCGGCTTTGACTCCGGCCGGTCCGAACAATGCCGCCAACGTCTGGAACCGCAGGAATCTGTATACGTTCTCGGACTCGCTCGATATCTTGAAGGGAAGGCATCAGATCGGCGCCGGGGTATGGTTTCAGCGCGTGGAAGACAATGAGAACGGAGCGTCGCGGACCACCGGCGCTGCCACCTTTGCTTCGCTGGCGACATTCCTGGCGGGAACGGTAACTACCTTTCAGGTGGTGCCCGACCCGAATGAGTTGGGGTGGAGAAGCCTTTTCGGCGCATGGTATTTGGAAGACGCCATCAGATTGCGCGGCAATCTTACGGTAGATCTTGGCGTCCGGCAGGAATTCACCAGCGGATGGAACGAGGAGTCCGGCAGGGCCGCAAACTATATCACCAACGGCGCGGGCGTGCTTTTGACGGCTCCGCGAATATCCGGTTCCGCGTTCACCGCCAATAATGCCACCAGGCTGTTCGCGCCGCGTGTCGGCTTGGCGTGGGACCCTTTCGGAAATGGCCGGACGGCGATTCGCGCGGCGTTCGGCACTTACTATTCGCTTCTCGACGACCTCAGCTTTCTGTTGAATTCGCTGCCTCCCGCCAATGGCTCCGCCTCCTATTCCGGTGCGCTGCTGCCGCTGCTGCCAATCACCCCGGGCGTTCCGCCGCCGCCGTCGTGCGGCCCGGGCGTGCCCGCGCCCTGCACTACGTTTGCGCCGCAGGGAGTCGAGCCCAACGCGAAAACGCCGGCGGTCGAGGAATGGAATCTTACCATCGAACGCCAGTTGAGTCCTGACACGGTGCTGCGGGTTGGTACTGTCGGATCGCACGGCTACCACGGGCTATTGAACGTCGATCCCAACAGCATTCCGCCGCAGGTTTGCGAAAGCGCCAGCGGCTGCGCGTCGGGCGGCAACGGCACGGCCATCGGCAGCGTGGCTCAGGGAGCGCTCTACATACCGGTACAGCCAACCCGGCCCAATCCTTATCTGGGAGCGGGTTTCTTCTGGTACACGGAGGGTAACAGCAGTTACAACGCGCTCCAGATCGATCTGACGCGGCGCCTGAACAAGGGTCTGCGGCTGCGCGCCAATTTCACCTGGTCTAAGAACCTGGATATGAATTCCGCGCCCACCGGCGCGCAGGCCAGCAATGAGGCGCAGATGATCATGGATCGCAACGACCTGCCCATGGACTGGGGACCATCGGCGCTCAACGTAGCCGCTCAGGCCAGCATATCGGCCACTTATGAACTGCCATCCCCAAGAGGCAAGGGCCGAGTTGGCGGCCTGGCTCAGAGATTAGCGGGCGGCTGGCAACTGAACGCGATCGCCACCTTGCTGAGCGGGTTCCCGCTTACGCCGCAGGATGGGTCGAACCGCTCCGGCGACGGAGATACCCGGAATCCGGACCGGCCGTCGTTGAATCCGGCGTTTACCGGGCCGGTCGTCACCGGGAATCCGAATCGATGGTTCAATCCCAATGCGTTCCTTCTTTCGACGCCCGGCACGTGGGGCACGCTAGGCAGAGGGACATACAACGGGCCGGGGCTGGCGGATGTGGATCTGTCGCTGTTCAAGCGGATCGCGGTAACCGAAAAGACGAGTCTGCAGGTCCGGGCGGAGTGTTTTAACATACAGAACCAGGCTAACTTCGGGACGCCTAATGCGATTGTGTTCTCGAGCGGCACAATGAGTCCCTCGGCGGGATTGATATCGAGCACGGTAACAACGTCGCGGCAGCTTCAGTTCGGGCTGAAGTTGATTTTCTAGCTTCAGGCCAAATCGGCGGCAAGCGCTCCCCACGGAGCTTACTTCATCTGTGTTTATCTGTGGCCATATTCTTTCACAGCTTCTTACGGCCGTGGCTCCGACTCGCGGGCGAGGGCAGGCGAAATCGCCTGCCCCACCTCATGATCCGGGCACGGCGGCACGCAGATGAAACTCGAGACGCGTCTCGGCGGGGATGGTCACCTCGCCGCGAGTCGACTCCTCCACCCCGGCACCAGCTCCGCCGCCAGCCGCTGCTCCCGCCACGGCGCCTTTCTTTTTATGAAAGATCCCGCCGATAGCGCCGCCGACGGCCGCCGCGCCGCCCACCACGGCCGCGCCGGTTTCGGCGCGCAGGCTACCCTCCCGGAGGAAAGTGTCGGTCTGTACGGTTTGCACCCGTCCCCGAACCGACAGCCCCACCAGGCGCAACTCCAGCCGGGCGCGCCCCTTGAAGTGTCCCGAATCGGCCGCGTCCACCACTTCCAACTGGGCATCTGCGCCACGCGGCACCACCACCGTTCCAGCAACCACCAGCGGCGTGTCCACACTGGCGGAGAACTTCTGGCCGCGGCGGCTTCTGCCCGATTCGATGGGTCCGATGGTGCGGACGGTGACCGTCGTGCCGGCCGGTATCGCCAGGTCGGGCTGAGCCGGCGGATGCGGTGGGGTCTGCGGCGCGGAGGTCTGCGGCGGGGGCGCCTGCAGTTGCGGTTGCGACGGCGGCTGCTGTGCTTGCCGATGGGGCGGATTGGGAGTGGCTGGTTGCTGCTGCGCGCCCTGCGCGGTCTTGCCGGAATCGGCTGGCGCCTCGGCCGGCGGAAGCTGCACTGGCGGAATCTCCACCTGTTGGCTGGGCGCCGTTGCTGTGGAACCGGTATTCGAAGCGATGGGAGCGAGCGACGTCCCGTGGTCCGGCTTCGGGCCGAACGGCGAGTACATGGCAAAATATACAGCGGCGGCGGCCAGCGCCACTACGCCGGCGGCGGCCAGCGCCAGCCGCGGCGGGGTCCAGGCGAAACGCCGCTTGGGCGCGGGCACCGGCGGCGGCGGCGCGCTGACGGCCTGGGCGGGAGGGAGGGTGCCCGCCATGCGGGTTCGGGCCGGAGCCGGAACGACCGCCGCGACGACTCCAGCGCCTGCCGCCACCGGCGTCCATTGAAACCCCTCCGGGTTCTCCAGCGCCGCGCCGAATTCCTCGGTGGTCTGAAAGCGCGCGTTGGGGTCCTTTTCGAGCGCCTTTAGAACCGCGTTGACCACGCCTTTGGGGATGTAAGGATAGAACTCGGTGGGCGGCCGCGGCGGCGTATTCACGTGGTCCGTCATCACCTGGTAGTCGCTGTCGCTCTCGAACGGAACGTGGCCCGCCAGCATCTCGTAAAGGGTGATGCCGAGCGCATAGATGTCGGAGCGGATGTCC
>JBEKZL010000356.1:0-6375 GCA_049509915.1 Bryobacteraceae bacterium
CCGCGAGGAGATCGACGGCCGCTACCGGGAGTTTGAAGCCTGTACAGGGTTCTGAAGGCCGTCGCCTGGCTCGCGGTATTGAGCGCCGCGGCGGCTTGGTTTGTCTTCGCCCATGGCTGGACCTGCTATTATGGCGACGCTGAAGCTCACCTGAATATCGCGCGCCGGATTCTGGATTCGCGCACCCCCGGCTACGACCAGATGGGCTCGCCCTGGCTGCCTTTGACGCACTTGCTGATGCTGCCGTTCACCAGGGTAGACGCGTGGTGGCACAACGGCCTGGCGGGAACCATCCCCAGCGCCATTTGTTTCGTGCTGGCCGGTGTGTTCCTATTCGCGGCGGCCGGCCGTTTATTCGGCCCCACGGCGGGCGCGGTGGCGGCGGCGTTGTTCGCCCTTAATCCCAACGTGCTCTACCTGCAGGCCACCCCCATGTCGGAACCGTGTTTCTGGGCGGCATTGATGGCGCTGCTCTATTTCACGGTGCGGTTCCGCTCCACCCAGGGCTGGCTTTCGGTTGTGGCTGCGGGCGTGGCTGCCGGCGCGGCCGCCATGTCGCGCTACGACGGCTGGTTCCTGCTGCCGTTCGTGGCGCTGTATTTCCTCCTGACCGCGAGGAATCACTGGAGGGCGGCAATCCTGTTTTCGGCGATCGCCGCCGCCGCGCCGCTCTGGTGGCTGCTCTACAACTGGTGGCTCAGCGGCCGTCCGCTGGATTTCTACTCGGGGCCGTATTCGGCACTCGCCATACAGGGCGGTGCGCCCTATCCGGGCCAGGGAAATTGGCGCGTCGCCTGCCTGTATTACTGCACGGCGGTCAAATTGTGCGGCGGCACCGGACTGGCCGCCGTGGGGCTGGCCGGTTTGGCTGCCGCTATCTGGAAGCGCGCCATCTGGCCGGCCGTTTTCCTGTCCCTACCGCCGGTATTTTATGTCTGGAGCATGCATTCCTCCGGCAATCCGATTCATCTGCCGGTGTTGCCGCCGTTTTCCTACTACAATTCGCGTTACGGTACCGAAGCCATTCCGCTGCTGGCGTTCGGCGGCGCGGCGCTGGCGGCGGCCGCGCCGGAACGCCTGCGAGGCTTGGCCGCGGTGGCCCTGGTAGCCGCCTCCATGGGCGCCTGGGTACTGCACCCTTCGCCGGAGCGATGGATTACATGGAAGGAATCGGTGGTGAATTCGGTGTCGAGGCGGGCCTGGACCGAGGCTACGGCGGATTATCTCGCGCCCCGCTACCGGCGCGGCACCGGCATCCTGACGTCGTTCGGCGACGTGGCCGGGATTTACCGCGCGATGGGGGTTCCGCTGCACGACACGTTAACCATAGATAATGGATTGATGTGGCTGGCGACGGTCGAGCGGCCGGAACTGTGGCGGCACGAAGAGTGGGCCGTAGCCATTGCCGGAGATATAGTGGAACAAACCGTCGCGCGGTCAGGCCGTTATCGCCTGCAGCGCGAGATCGCGGTGCCGGGCGCGCCGCCGATCCGGATTTATAAGAGGTAGGGCAGCATCTTTGCCTGTCTATCGTTGGAATCAGAAATCGGGCGACAGGCCGGGAGGCTTGTCGTACTAGGAGCTCAGCATGGTACCTCATGACAAAGTGACGACGGCGTTCGAACTGCCGGGATTTCGGATCCGGCGCAACTTCGGCCTGGTGCGCGGCATCGTGGTCCGCTCCCGCTCGTTGGTGGGAACCCTGGGGGCCAGCCTGCAAACCATCGTCGGCGGCAATATCTCGCTGTTCAGCAAACTGTGCGAGCAGACGCGCGAGGAAGCCTTCGATATCATGATCGAGCACGCCGGCCAGTTGGGCGCCAACGCAGTCATCGGCATGCGCTACGACGCTACCGAGATTATGCAGGGCGTCACCGAGGTGCTGGCCTACGGCACCGCCGTGGAAGTGGAGCCCGTGTAGGACAGGCCTCCTGGCCTGTCGTTCTCGCACGGCAACACCAAGCTGACAGGCCGGGAGGCCTGTCCTGCTAATGACATCCATTCCTTTCACCAAAGCGCACGGCGCCAGCAACGATTTCCTGCTGACCTGGGAGGATGAAGCTCCGTCGGCCGGCCGAGAGGCCATTGCCTGCGCCATCTGCCAGCGCTACACCGGCATCGGCGCGGATGGCTGGATGCTGGTTTCGCGCGCCTCGGGCGACGCCGATGCGGCCATTCAGCTTTACAATTCCGACGGCAGCATTCCGGAAATCTCGGGTAACGGCACGCGCTGCGCGGCGGCGCTGCTTATCCGCCACGGGCTGGCCGGAGAGACCGTGCGCATCGGCACGGGGGCCGGTGTCAAAACCCTGCGCCTGCTCGGCCGCAGCGGGCTCGAGTTCGAGTTCGAGATGGACATGGGCCAGCCTGTGGTTCTAAACGCCGCTTTCGAACTGCCCCTGGCCGGCGGCCCGATCGAGGTGGCCCTGCTGAACGTGGGAAATCCGCAGTGCGTGGTGCCTGTCCCGGATTTCGATTTCGATTGGCGCGCCGTGGGTGCGGAAATCGAGCGCCATCCCCACTTTCCCAATCGCACCAATGTTTCCTTCATCCGGGCGCTCGACGAACACACCGTGGAGGCGCGGTTTTGGGAACGCGGCGCCGGCGAGAC
This sequence comes from Bryobacteraceae bacterium, assembly GCA_049509915.1. Classification (GTDB taxonomy): domain Bacteria; phylum Acidobacteriota; class Terriglobia; order Bryobacterales; family Bryobacteraceae; genus JBEKYD01. Next base: position 2,612 of record JBEKZL010000356.1, read on the forward strand.
CATGAGCTCCGGAACGGGCTCGACCGGAGCCGCCGCCGCCGCCGTGGCGCGCGTCATGGCACGATCCCCGGTAACCGTGAGAACTCCTGCTGGTCCTATTGGTTTACGCCTGACCGATAGTGCTTACCTAACCGGTCCGGCGGCTTTGACCGCTGAAGGTCAGTACTTCGTGTGCGAAAATGTGCTTGGATGTCTGAAACAACCCTGACGACCGCCGCCGCGGCCACGCTAAAACAGAGAATTGAATCCCGCCAGGCGCGCGTCGGGATTGTCGGTTTGGGCTACGTGGGACTTCCCCTGGCGGTGGAGTTTGCCAAAGCCGGCTTTCAGGTTACCGGAATCGACCTCAACGAGGATAAAACCCGCCGCGTCAATGCCGGTGAATCCTACGTGGGCGATATCTCCACCGGCACTCTCAGCGAGTTGGTGAAGGCGGGCAAAATCGCCGCTACCACGGATTTTTCCGTGGTCGCCGAACTCGATACCATCAACATCTGCGTGCCCACGCCCCTGCGCAAGACCAAGGATCCCGACATGAGCTATATCGTGTCGGCCTGCCAGGAAATCGTCAAGTATTTTCGCGCCGGCACGCTGGTAATCCTGGAATCCACCACCTATCCGGGCACCACCGACGAATTGCTGCTGCCAATGCTCGCCAAGTCCGGTCTGGAAGTTGGGCGCGACTTCTTTCTCTGCTTCTCCCCGGAGCGCGTGGACCCCGGCAATCCCAACTACCAGACCTATAACATTCCCAAAGTGGTGGGCGGCTGCACGCCCGCCTGCACGGAAATCGGGAAGTTGTTCTATTCCCAGGCTCTCCAACACGTCGTGCCGGTCAGCTCCACGCAGGTCGCCGAGATGGTGAAACTGCTGGAAAACACTTTCCGCATGATCAACATCGGGCTGGTGAATGAAATCGCCATGATGTGCGACCGCATCGGCATCAACGTCTGGGAAGTCATCGACGCCGCGGCCACCAAACCGTTCGGATTCATGCCGTTCTACCCCGGTCCGGGCCTGGGCGGCCATTGCATTCCTATCGATCCTTTTTACCTGTCCTGGAAAACCAAGCAGGCCGGGATCGAGGCCCGCTTCATCGACCTGGCCGGCTACATCAATGGCCAGATGCCGCACTTCGCCGCCGATAAGGTCCAGAACGCTTTGAACGACGCCGGCAAGCCGCTCAAAGGCTCGCGCGTACACGTGATGGGCGTAGCCTACAAGCGCGATATCGACGATATGCGCGAATCCCCCGCCATCGACGTGATTCTGCTGCTGAAGCGCCGTGGCGCTGTCATCACCTACAGCGACCCGCACGTGCCCGCGCTGCGTGCCGACGGCATCGATCTGGCGGCGTCGCCGGAAAGTGCCGCGGCCGGCGCCGACTGCGTGGTGATCGTCACCGACCACTCCGCCTTCGACTACGCGGCCCTGGTGGAGCGCTCGAAGCTGATCGTCGATACCCGCAACGCCCTCAAGAACTTCGCTTCCGGCAAGATCGTCCGGCTGTAGACCGGCGCGGGGCTTGGCATTTTCAGTTCCAGCAATGGCCCCGGAGTGGTGCTATAGTGTAACTTCCAATTAGTCGTAGTTTGAACCAGCCGAATGAAACAGGAAAAAGGAATCCTGGGGCTCCCGGCAATTCGGCGTAATCGCGGGATAACCCTGAAACAGATTTCGGACACCACCAAGATCAGTGTGCGCTTACTCGAAGCCATTGAAAACGGCGATTTCCGCAAACTTCCGGGTGGTATTTACAATACCAACTACATTCGCCAATACGCCCGAGCGATCCATTACGACGAAGCGGCGCTGCTCGACTACTACCATTGCCAAACACGCCCGGCGGTGCCGCGGGCCGAAGGCAGCACCGGCAAGTGGAGCTTGTTCGGACCGGCATCGCCGCTGGCCGGATCGTAGCGGGGAGCGGGAACCGCTCCCCCAATCGCCGGCTTGGTTAAGCCGGCACGTCTACCCAGGCCCGTTTGCGATTGCTTTCGAGCTCCGATTCCAAAATCGTCAGTTGGCGTAATCCATCGGCGAACTGCGGGTACTCGGGCTCCACGGAGGGATCTTCGACGGAGCGGTAAAAACGGCGGAAAACCTGTTTGAAGGTGTCGTCGTAGCCTTCGCTATGGCCGCCGGGAAGATCGGCGTAGGAACGGGCGGCAGGCAGGAGCAGGGACGGGTCCTTAATGAGGACCCGGTTGGCGCTGTTGCGCTGGCCGATCCACAGCTCATCGGGGCGTTCCTGGTTCCAGGCGACGCCGGCCTTGGTGCCGAACACTTCAATCTGCAAGGAGTTCTTGCGTCCGGCCGAGACCTGGCTGGCGGTGAAGGAACCGCGTGCGCGGCCTCCCATGCGAAATACCACCGCGCCGAAATCCTCGGTATCGATGGCGGCTTCTTCGTAATCCTCAGGCACCAGGGTTTTGCCGGCGAAGGTTTCGACCGAGCCCTTGGGACGCTTGCGTGTTTTGTGAAACGTTTGCAGATCGGCGCAGACCGAGCTGATGCGGAGGCCGGTGATGTGCTCGGCCGTGTCGCACCAGTGGGAGCCGATGTCGGCCATCGCGCGGGAGGGGCCGCTAGCGGCCGATTCCACGCGCCAGTTCCAGTCGGTGTCGTAGAGCAGCCAGTCCTGCGAGTAGGTGCCCTGTACCACCAGGATCTCGCCTAACTCGCCGGCTTCCCGCATGCGGCGCATCTGCTGCACCATGGGGTAGAACCGCAGGTTGTGAAAGGTGCAATTGCGGCGGCCTTTGGCGGCGGCCAGGTCGACCAACTGGCGCGCCTGGGCGGTGGAGAGGGCCAGCGGCTTCTCGCACAGGACGTGCTTGCCCGCTTCGAGGGCGTCGGTTGCCATCGGCAGGTGCAACGCATTAGGAGTGCAGATATGCACGACGTCCACGGCGGGATCTTCGAGGATGCGGCGGTAATCGGAGTCGGTTCTCTCGATGTGGAGTTGGCGGCCCAGGCGGGCCGGATCGTCTTGCTCGGCGATCACCAGAGCGTAGACTTCCACGTTGCCCAGACGGCGCAAGCCTTCAATATGGACGCGGCCCACGAAGCCGGCGCCGAAGACGGCTGTTTTGATACGAGTCATCATAGCCTTTCCAGGACGCGCGCAACCGGGCGCGCCCACGAATGCTGAGGTTCGCACGGCGATAGGCGGCCCGTCAAGGGCGTAACCGAAGCCACGGGCTGATTCGCACTGGCGGGGAGCACGACGGGCTTCGCGAGACGAGCGCCAGATGAGCGCTGGCGGGGAGGAATAACAGTCGGCTCCACGAAGGCGCGGAGCGGGGAGACGAGGGGGAGTGGCGGCGCGCAAAAGCTGCTAAATTAGGTGATGAAACAGCCATGGTAGTGCGCATTCGGTTTGGCAAGGGAGTTAAGGTCAGCCGGAAACGCCGCAAGAATCAGCGAGTGGCGCTGGCCGTGGCGGCGCTGCTCACGCCGGCAGCCTTTCTGGCATTCGTGCTTGGCTTATGGCAGATTGCGGCCGACCTGAGCTTTGCCTCGAACTTCGCCATTTCAAGCGGCGTATTCTCTCACTGGCACATCTGGTTGGGATCCGCGGCGCTTTTGCAGTTCTGTGCCTACCGGCTAAACCGGTACGGAAAAAGCGGCGACACAGCAGCATCGTAACCCGATTTCCGGCATCTGTTATCCTAGCCCTAGAGACCCGCCCATGCGTTACAGCCAGTACTCGTATCGCCGATCTTCGTTATTCGGGTACTTCCCTCCTGGAATTCGATGGC
>JBEKZL010000357.1:0-7117 GCA_049509915.1 Bryobacteraceae bacterium
ATGTAGCCTTCTTCCTTCAGAATGCGGGCGATTTCCGCCTTCAGCTTGGAAGCCGGCACGTCCACCTTGGGGTGGCGGGCCTGGATCGCGTTGCGCACGCGAGTCAGCATGTCGGCAATGGGATCGCTGGTCATAACTCTCCTCTAATTCCGTCCATCTCCTGGGGCAGCCTCATCCGCCGCACCTCACCAGCTCGCCTTGGTCACGCCCGGGATCTCGCCATTGAGCGCGAGCTTGCGGAAGCACAGGCGGCAGATGCCGTACTTGCGCAGAAACGCGCGCGGCCTCCCGCAACGCCAGCAGCGGTTGCGGTGGCGGCACCGCAGCTTCGGCGTTTTGGCCCTGCGGGCTTTCTCGAGCTTAATGTCTTTGGCGATTTTTGCGGTCGTGGCCATCGGTTTCTCGCTTTCTCTCTCGCCGCCTTACGGGCGGAACGGCATGCCCATCTGGCGCAGCAGCGCCAGACCCTCGCGATCGGTCCGCGCCGTGGTGGTAATCGAAATATTCATGCCCTTGGTCTTTTCCACCTTGGCATAATCGATCTCCGGGAAAATCAACTGCTCCTTCAATCCCAGCGTGTAGTTCCCGCGCCCGTCGAACGACTTGGTGGATACCCCGCGGAAGTCGCGCACGCGCGGCAGCGCCACGTTCACCAGCCGGTCGAAAAACTCGTACATCCGGTCGCCCCGCAACGTCACCATGCAGCCGATCGACATGCCTTCCCTTAACTTGAACGCCGCGATCGATTTGGTAGCCTTCGTAATGACCGGCTTCTGGCCGGCAATGGCCCCCAGCTCGTTCACCGCGCCGTCCATCAGCTTGGCGTTCTGCGTCGCTTCCCCCAGACCGATGTTGACCGAAATCTTGTGCAGCTTCGGCACGGCCATGCCGTTCTTGTACCCGAACTCCTTAGTCAGGGTCGGAACCACTTTCTTCTGATAAAGCTCTTTCAAACGCGCTGCCATGGAATCCTCGTCTTACTTCCGGTCGAGCGTCTGCCCGCACTTCCGGCACACCCGCGTGCGCCGGCTCTTGCCGCCCGAGACCACGTCCACATGGTGCGCAATGCGCACCGCCTTGTTGCAGCCCGGGCAAACGATCATAACGTTGGAGGCCGCGATCGGGCTTTCCCGCTCGGCGATACCACCCTTGATCTGCCGCGATGGATTGGGGCGGGTGTGGCGCTTGATCATCCCGACGTGCTCCACCAGCACCTTGCCCGTCTCGCGGTCCACCCGCAGCACGCGCCCGGTCTTACCCTCGTCGCGGCCGGAGATCACCCGCACCGTGTCTTCCTTTTTCAGCTCGACCCGCACCGGGGCCACCGCCCGTTTGCGCATCCCCACCGGATTCTTCTTCGGTACCGCCATCAGATCACCTCGGGGGCCAGCGAAACGATTTTCATGAATCTCTTGTCGCGCAGTTCCCTGGCCACCGGACCGAACACGCGCGTGCCCACCGGCTCGCCGACCTCGTTGATCAATACCGCCGCGTTCGAATCGAACCGGATGTAGCTGCCATCCTTGCGGCGCGTCTCCTTGCGCATGCGTACGATCACGCAGCGCACCACTTTACCCTTCTTGATGCTCGAGTCCGGCGCGGCTTCCTTCACCGCCGCCGTGACCACGTCGCCCAGACCCGCCCGCAGCCCCAGGTCGCCGCCGCGCGGCAGAATACAGCTCAGTCTGCGCGCCCCGCTGTTGTCGGCCACCTCGAGAATGGTTCGCATTCCAATCATAAAAAGCTCCCAGAACGTCAATCGCCCGAAACTAAACCTTCACATCCAGCTCGGATGGCTGCGCGCCCACCTGCGCCGCGCGCCGCACCACCTCGGCCAGCGTCCAACGCTTCAGCCGGCTCAGCGGCCGGCTCTCCACGATCCGCACCACGTCGCCCAGCTTGGCCGTCGACTGTTCGTCGTGAGCGTAGAACTTCTTGCGCTTCTTGATGATGCGCTTGTACAGAGGGTGCGGCACGCGCCGGCTGACTTCCACCACGATGGTCTTGGCCATCTTGGTCGAAACCACCGAGCCGATCTTTTCGGTCGGCTTGTGCCTGGCCGCTCCGTCCGTCGCCGCGGGCGCCTTCCCGTTCGCTTCCGCCATTACTTGGTCCCTCCCGCCAGCTCCCGCTCGCGCAACACGGTATGGATGCGGGCCCGGTCCTTGCGCATGGCGCGCGCCTTCTTCAGCCCATCCATCTGCCCCATGGCCATCTGAAACTGAAAACGAAACAATTGTTCGTTCATTTCCTGCAACTGGCGCCGTAACTCCTGGTCGTCCAGATCGCGAACTTTTTCGGGCTTCATCATCGGCTTGCTCCGCGTCCTCCCGCCTACTCGGCCTCGTCCCGGGTGACGAACTTGGTCTTGATGGGAAGCTTGTGCGCCGCCAGACGCATGGCCGCCGAGGCAATGGCGAAGTCCACGCCTTCCATCTCGAACAGAATCTTGCCCGGGCGAACCACCGCTACCCATTGCTCGGGCGCCCCTTTTCCTTTTCCCATACGGGTTTCCGCCGGCTTCTTGGTGATCGGCTTGTCCGGGAACAGGCGAATCCACACCTTGCCGCCGCGTTTGATCGAGCGCGTCATGGCCACGCGCGCGGCCTCGATCTGGCGGTCGGTGATCCAGGCGCACTCGAGGGCCTTCAACCCGTACTCGCCGAAGCTGATCGAGGAGCCGCGCCACGCCTTGCCGGCCATCCGGCCGCGCTGCTGCTTCCGAAACTTCACCTTCTTTGGCATCATCATGGGGTTTGCCCTCGGTCCTTACTGGTTCTCACCCGGTTTCGGGTCGGACGGTTGCGTTTCGCCGGCGCCCGGCGCGCTCTCCTGCCGCGCCTCCTGCTTCCAGCTCGGCTGCTGCGGCGACATCAACGGCGGCAGGATCGGCGTTACCGCCCGCGCCGCCGGCCGCGGCAGGTCGCTCGGCGGCGCCTGCACCGCCGGACCGGCCGGTTCGGCCGCTGCTGCTACGGGAGCGGCGGCTACCGGCGGCGGAGTACGCTCCCCTTGGAACGGGCCGCCGCGGTCTCTACGATCGCGGTCGCGTCCGCCCCGGTCCCTGCGGTCGCGAGGTTCCCGCCGCGGCTCGGGCTCCGGCAGCAGGCCGCGCCGCTTGGTCAAATCCAGAATCTCGCCCTTGTACAACCAGGCCTTGACCCCGATCACGCCGTAGGTGGTGTGCGCCTCGGCAAAGCCGTAGTCGATGTCGGCCCTCAGCGTGTGCAGCGGAAGCTGCCCCTGCAGGTACCATTCGCTGCGCGCGATTTCCGCCCCGTTCAGGCGCCCGGAAACCCGCACCTTGATCCCTTTGCAGCCGAAACGCAGCGCCGAATCCACCGCCTTGCGCATGGCGCGCCGGAAGGCCACGCGCTTTTCGAGCTGCAGCGCGATCGACTCCGACACCAGTTGCGCGTCCAGCTCCGGCTTGTGCACTTCCTGTATGTCGATGAAGACCTCGCGCTTGGTCTTCTTCGCCATGTCCTGTTTCAGCTTCTCGATTTCCGCGCCCTTGCGGCCGATGATGATGCCCGGCCGCGAAGTCCGGATGGTCACCCGCAGCTTGTTGCCCGGGCGGTCGACCTCGATCGAGCTCACCCCGGCCGCCTTCAGCCGCGTCCCCAGCGCCGCCTTCAGCTCCAGGTCCTCCCGCAGCAGTTGCGCGTAGTTCTGCTTGGCGAACCAGCGCGAGCGCCACGGCTTGTTGAAGCCCAATCTAAAACCGTACGGATGAACTTTCTGTCCCATTTAGACTTCTTCCTTGTCCGCCACGCGGATGACGATGTGCGCCATCCGCCGCTGGTAACGATAGGCCCGGCCCATGGGAGCGGGACGCACCCGCTTCATCCGCGGCCCTTCGTTCACGTAGGCCTCGCTCACGTACAACTCGTCCACATCCACGTCTTCATTCAGGTTCTGCGCGTTGGCTATCGCCGACTTCAGCACCTTCTCCACCGTGGGCGCGATCCGCTTGTTGGTGGCCCGCAGGGTGTTCAGCGCCGCCCCCGCCTGCTGACCCCGGATCAGGTCCACCACCAGGCGCGCCTTCTGCGCCGAGATTCTGATGTATCGGGCTTCCGCTTTCGCTTCCATGACAAGTCCTCTTCCGCCAGCCGTCGCCTAAGCCGGTTTGGCGGTCTTCTCCGTGGCCGCTTTCACCGAGTGGCCCCTGAACGTTCGCGTCGGGGAAAACTCGCCCAGCTTGTGCCCCACCATGTTCTCAGTGATGTACACCGGAATGAACTTCTTGCCGTTGTGCACCGCCACGGTTTGTCCCACGAATTCGGGCAGGATGGTCGACCGCCGCGACCACGTCCGCACCACCTTCTTTTCGTTGGCCGCGCTCAGCACCGCCAACTTGTTCTCCAGGTGGCTGTCGGTGAACGGTCCCTTCTTAACGGATCTCCCCATTGATTACCTCTTTTTGCTCTTCCGCTGCGCGATCCACTGGTCGGTCCGCTTGTTGTTGCGCGTCTTGAAACCCCGCGTCGGCTGGCCCCATGGCGTCACCGGATGACGGCCGCCCGACGTCTTGCCTTCGCCGCCGCCGTGCGGGTGATCCACCGGGTTCATGGTGACGCCCCGGTTGTGCGGCGTTTTGCCCAGCCAGCGCGTCCGCCCGGCCTTGCCCAGCGACACGTTCTCGTGATCCACGTTGCCCACCTGCCCCACCGTGGCCATGCAATCCAGTTGCACCTTGCGGGTCTCGCCCGACGGCAGCTTCAGCAGCGCGATGCCGCCTTCCTTCGATACCAACTGCGCCTGCGAGCCGGCCGAACGCGCCATCTGCCCGCCCTTGCCCGGCCGCAGCTCGATGTTGTGAACCACCGTGCCGGCGGGCATGTTCTTGAGCGGCAGCGCGTTGCCGAGCAGGATGTCGGCGCCCTCGCCGGACATGATCTTCATCCCCACCCTGAGGCCGTCCGGCTGTAGAATGTAGCGCTTTTCGCCGTCCGCGTAGTGCAGGAGCGCGATCCGCGCCGAACGGTTGGGGTCGTACTCGATGGCCGCCACCACCGCCGGAATTCCGGTCTTGTCGCGCTTGAAATCCACCACCCGGTAGGCTTTCTTATGGCCGCCGCCGATGAAACGCGAGCTCACCCGCCCGGTCGAGCTTCGCCCGCCAGTCCGCTGCTTGGCCGTCACCAGCGCCTTCTCGGGACGCTGCTTGGTAATGTCGGCGCGCGATACCACGGTGTGGAATCGCCGCGTCGGAGTGGTCGGTCTGAAAGTCTTGATGGGCATGGCTTAGATCTCCGCGAACTCGGGGACTTTCTCCCCTTTCTTCAGCTTCACGTAGGCCTTCTTCCACTCCGGCCGATAACCGGTGAAACGCCCGCGGCGCCGCAGCTTGCCGTCGAAATTGGCGGTCCGCACCTCGGCCACCTTCACCTTGAACAGCTTTTCCACCGCCTGCTTCACCTGGGTCTTGTTGGCGCCCGGAGCCACTTGAAAGCACAACGTGCGCTCCTCGTCCTTCTTGGTCACGCCTTTTTCGGTGACCAGCGGCTTGCGCAGAACTTCATAGATCGTCATTTCGCCAGCGCCTCCGAAAATTTCTGGGCTGCCGCCTGGCTCAGCAGAACGCTGTGGTGGCCGAGCAGGTGGTACACGCTGACGTCCTTGGTCGCCAGCAGGGTTACGCCCTCCAGGTTCCTGATCCCCAGCGTGAAGTTGCGGTCGCCGGAATTGTCCACCACCAGAACCGTGCGCCCGGCTTCCAGCGTGGCCAACGCATTCATGGCGGTCTTGGTCTTCGGTTCGCTCAACCCGAACGCCGAAACCACCTTCAACTCGCCGTCCCGAACCTTTGCCGACAACGCCGAGCGCAACGCACCCAGCACCATCTTGCGCGGCAGCTTGTAGCTGTAATCGCGCGGCACCGGCCCGTGCGACGTCCCACCGTGGCGCCAGATCGGCGACCGCACCGAGCCTACCCGCGCCCGCCCGGTGCCCTTCTGCTTCCACAGCTTTTTTCCCGACCCAGCCACTTCCCGGCGCACCTTGGTCTTGTGCGTGCCCGCCCTCTGGCCGGCCTGGTAGTGCCGCACCGCCTCGTAGAGCAGCGCTTCGTTGACTTCCGCCCCGAAGACCGCGTCGGCCAGCTCGATCTCGCCGACTTTCTGGTTGTTTAAATCGACTATATCTACCGTCGGCATGGCTTACCTCTTGGCCCTCCGCACGACCACGTAGCTGCCGTTCGGGCCGGGCACCGCACCCTTGATCGCCAGCACGTTGTCCTCGGTATCCACGTTCACCACTTCCAGGTTCCGCACGGTCACCCGGGAATGCCCCATCTGGCCGCCCATGCGCATGCCCGGAAGCACCCGCGAGGGGAAACTCGAAGCCCCGATCGAACCCGGCGCGCGTCCACTTTATCGTTGGGCTTGAACTGGTCCGCCAGCACTTGGTCGCCCGCCTTCCAGTCCCCGCCCTCGCCTTCCAGCGGAAATTCCCGCAGGAACCTGGCGCCCTCCACTCCCGCCTTCTTCAGGTGCCCGGTGGACGGTTTGTTGATCCGCTGCGGCTTGATGTATTCCAGCAGGCCGAGTTGCACGGCATCGTAACCGTCGGTCGAGGGCGTCTTGCGCTGCACCACCATGCACGGTCCGGCCTTGAGCAGAGTCACCGGCACTACCTGTCCATCGGGCCGGAACATCTGCGTCATTCCAATCTTCTTTGATCTCCACGTCCACGCCGGCCGGCAGGTCCAGCTTCATCAGCGCGTCCACGGTCTGCTGGGTCGGTTCCAGAATGTCCAGCAGACGCTTGTGGGTGCGGATTTCGAACTGTTCCCGCGACTTTTTATCCACGTGTGGCGACCGCAGCACCGTCGTAATGCTGCGCGCCGTCGGCAATGGAATCGGCCCTGCCACGGTGGCGCCCGTCCGCTTGGCGGTATCCACGATTTCGGTCGTCGACTGGTCCAGCACCCGGTGGTCGTGCGCCTTCAAACGGATGCGGATTCTTTCTCGTAAGGCTGCCATGTCTTTCCCGCTTACTTAATGATCTCGCTCACCGTGCCGGCGCCCACCGTGCGGCCGCCTTCGCGGATCGCAAAGCGCAGCCCCTTGTCCATGGCGATGGGCGTGATCAGCTCCACCGTCAACTGCAC
>JBEKZL010000358.1:0-16190 GCA_049509915.1 Bryobacteraceae bacterium
GTGAATTGGTGAAGTAAACTTTCAAACCTGCCCTCTGCTGCAACAGGCAGGCGGATGAAGATTGAGCCGAAAGAGACAGCGCGCTTGCGGGAGCCGATGTTTGCAGTGGTTTTAGCTCATTCGTTTTCGCCTGGCGGTTGCTGCAGAGGGGATTTTTTTTGAACCGAATTTTTTCGATCTCTCCAGGGAATCACGGGTATCGGTCGTTGTCTGGCGTTTCTGGTGAGGAAAAATGGACGCGGACCTAACCAGGGATGGACCGAATTAAGTTTCTCGAGCCAGGCAGCCCGACGCCGGATTCCAGCCCTTCCCAGGGCGAGCCGCATCGGTAAGGGGTCCCGTAGGTCTGGGGGCTCCGCCGATGCGGTTTTCCTTTTATCATGGCAGGGCGTGCCAGGCAGCCTTTTTCATGCTGGCGTGCGCTGGCTCGGCAACGGCACAAAGCCTGCCCGCCCCGGCCATCCTCCCGGATGCCAAATTGGTCATGGGTCTGCACGTGAACCGCGCGCTGGACGGCATCTCGGACTTGCTGCCGCCGGATTGGCGCGCGCAGGCCGCTTTGGCGCTGAGTTCCACGCCCCTGACCGGTTTCGATCCTTCCCGCGACTTGGACGAAGTAGTGATTTCCTCGACGGGCGAGGGGCCCGCACCGCCGGCACTGGTGTGGTTGCAAGGCCGTTTTCCGGTTTCCGAACTGGCCGAAATTGCCACCTTGACGGAACGCGGCGTGCCCTTGCTTCGGGCCGGTCCCGGCGGCGGCGCGATCGCGTTCCCGAATGTCAATACAGCCCTGGCTGGCGAGGAAGCGCTGGTCCGGGCCGCTTTGGAACGTTTCGCCAAGGCGGTTCCTCCCACCGCCGGCCTCGCCGAACGCGTGGCTGAATTGCGCGCCAAATACGACGTCTGGGGCTTTGGAACCCGGCCCGAGACGGCAGCCCTGCCCGAGTCCGCCGCCGACGCCATCAAATCCTTGGACGGTGGCCGGTTTGGCGCATCGTTCCGCAACGGGCTGGAAGCTTCTTTCCGCTTCGATGTCCGCTCGGCCCAGGATACCGCCAAGTTGACGATGGCGGCCGAGCTTTTGGAAACCATGCTCAAGTCGCAGCCCGCTACCAAGGCCTCTCAATTCCAGGTGAAATCCGAAGGCAAGTCGATCCGGATCGAGATCGCCATTCCGCGCCAGGAATGGAAGCAGGCTCTCGCTGGCCAGCGTGAGGCGCTCACCAGGGCGTTGTCGCAGCAACTTCACGGCTCCGCGCTTCCGCCTTCGACCCTACGTTTGGAGGCGCCCAAACGCCCGCCGGCTCATCTTCCGCCCGCTGCTCAGCCTGTGGTAAAGCCCGCTACCAGGATTCTGGGCACCGAAGATGGCGCCACCGTGATCGTCACTTTGCCCGGCCATCACTGACCGGCAGGCCGATTGTCCGGATTTTTCGCTTTAGCAGCCACGGGTTTGCCGCGGTTTCGTTTCCAGAGTGCCCTGCGGTCGCTAACGACACAACCGGGTGCGAACTCCTGATCACGGTTACTACGGTAAATAGTACCGGCGCAGCTACGGCCTTCTCCGTCGCCGCGAGTTCCCCGGATCTGGGTCCTTTCGACGGCGCCGACGACACCCTGATCGGCATACTCAATAGTTCCGCCACCACGCTCAAATCCATCGTCTTGAGCAGCCCGCTCGATATTTTTGCCTCCGATGGCGATGGCGCGTGCAGCGGCGCGTACGGAGCCATTACCGGTTGTGCCGGCGCCACCGATCCCAGCGGCTATGCACCCGTGGGTGTGACGTTCACCGGGATCAACGGGCTGCAAACTATGGGTACGGTGAATTTTAGCCCCGGCATCGCCCCGCGCGGTTCGAACTGGTTCAGCCTGGAAGAAGCGCTTACAGTTACCTCCATAACTCCGGGAACTCCCGAACCAGGTTCGGTGATGTTGCTCGGCGGCGGTTTGGCGGCTGTCCTGGGCCTGTCTAGGCGGCGCCGCCGCGCGTAGTACACCGCGACCCTTCAGGGAGCAATTGCCGGCTGGCCGATGGCGCCTATTTCGCCGGAACCTCGATCTGAATCTGCCCCTGCTCCCCGTAATAGGTGAGATGGAGCGGCAACAACTTGCCCTTGGCCGGCTTCGCAAAGTAAAGGTATCCGGCCGTTGCCTGCGATATCTTGCGTTCCGGCAGCGAGAGTTGATCCAGTTCCATCCGGATGCTGGTCCGGTCCATGCCCGTGGGAGCCGGCGGAGGCCCCGGATCGCCAATCCCCACCCCGGTACTTGCCCCCGTATATACCCCGCTGCGCCCGTAAGGTCCGTGCTCGTAGCCGACGGTCTCGGTGGTGTAAACGTGTACCTTGCCGGGAGGGTCCGGTGGAGGAGCGTCTTTCTTCCCTGGCCGCGCGGCAATCACCGGCGGTCCCAGCGGGCGCTGGATTTCGGGATCCGAACCGAAGCGCGCCATGAAATCCTGAGCCGCCAGGTTGACCTCACTGCCCGGTTCCGGGTAAACCGCCACCTACCGCCACGTACCCGTGATTCAGATTCGTGTTGAAGCGCTTCTTCACCTGCTCCGGTGTCAATACGGCGGCGGCCAATGTCATTCCGCCGGCCGTCCGCCAAGCCGAATAATCGGTGGGCGCCGGCCGCGGCCCAATCCCCTGGTCCCCGCCCAAACGGCGGCGGCTACCGCTATGCTCGTTGCGATCAAGGCCCGGCACAGAGACATCCTGGCCTCCTCGTACAATTCTACGGCTCCCGCGAGCCGGCTACCATGGACTCCCTGCTTTCACGCCCTCTCGCACCTGAGGTTTCAAGTTTCGGATCGAAATCACCCGGCTGCTTCGTCAGAGCCCCGGCGGCAGAACCCTCTTTCTGGTCCCGGGGAGAATGAAGTCGGATGCGGGGTGCCACTCCGGCGCGTCCCGCGGCCTCGTTGGTTCTTCCCTTTTCAGCCGCTCCGCCGTGCCTTCCTCGACGATTCGAACCGCGTCAAACGCGTAGCACACCAAGCCGCCCAGGACCCAATGCACTACACCGATCAGGAGGATAATTCTTTCCTGTGTCCGAGTAAGATCGCTGCGGCCCAGAATATTGATGAGCGCCACCACACCGCAGACAACGCCCACGTAAAACCACCACATCACCCAACGGTGCATCCGCACACGGACTCGCATAAGCCCCTCCTGCTTTTCAAGACGCTCCGCTGGGGTCGAAAGGTACTGGGCGTGACAAAACCCATGGACGCAGTGTGCGTATTCGCACGCCGGACCGCGCTAAATCCATGGTTCTATTGGCTTAGGGACGAGCGCCGATGGCTGATCTAGGCTCTAAAGGGCCATACCCGTTCGATTGTCTTGCTCAGCATCCAACGCTTGTCTTCGGCATTGAGAAACTTCATGTCGTCGCGAACCACCGTCAGGGCCTTATCGTAGGTGGACTTGGCCTCGATGATGGGCCAGTCCGTGGCCCACATCAAACGCTCGGGGCCGAAAGCCGCGTGCAGCCGGCGCACGTGTTCCTGCGCGTCCAGCCACGGGTAGCTCTGGCGCGAGAGCGACCAGGTATGGGAAATCTTGACGAACAGGTTGGGATAACGCTTCAAGGCGATCAGCTTATCGAGCTCGCGCGGCTCGTCCACAGGGCAATCCGCCATGTGATCGATCACTACGGTCAGCTCCGGCATGCCCTCCAGCAGCAGCCCCACTTCAGGCATTCGGCCGATGGGCGCCAGCACCGTCATGGGAACCTTCAACTGCTGGCAGCGCTTCCATAGCGGCGGCATGAGCGGGCCGTGAAACCAATCCCCCGAGCCGTCCCCGGCTGGGCTCAAACGAACCCCTCGAAAACCCTCCTCGGTGAGGCGGGAAAGATGGTCGGGAGCGGCCGGATCGAGCGGATCAACCCGCACCACGCCCTGAAACATCGCCGGGTATCGTTTCAGCACGGACGCCAGATAGCCATTGTCATAACGGTAGTGGATCACCTGTATGATGACCGTGCGGGCGACGCCGTTGGCTTTCATCAATGCCAGCAGTTGCTCCGGCGTGGCGTCCCGGTCCGGCACTTTGGCTCCGGCCGCGAACGGATATTGGGGATCGTGCTTCCAGACATGTACATGGGGATCGAGGATCCGGTAATCGCCGCCGGACTCGGCGGCTAGGGCGCTCACGGCGGAAACTCCCAGAAATAAACGGCGCGACACGTTCCGCATAACCGATTATAGGCGCGCGGGAGCGGTTGCTTGGCACGAGGCCATAATTTTGACCTTTTAGTGATGGGCAGCCCTAGCGAATCTCGAAGGAAGTGATAACCAGGCCGAGGTCGCGAATGTCGCCGGGGGCGCGAATGGTGCGGTCGAGTTGAATTCCGGCTTCGATCTTGGGCTTGCCCACCGTTTCCGGCGGGAGAGGAAAGGCGGCTTCGAAAGGGGCGTCGCCTTTGGATAGAGAGAGTTCTCCGATTTCCCGCCCCTCCACGGTGATTTTGCCGGTCAGCTTCCCGGCCGACACTTGTGCCTGGGGGCAATAACCGCCGACATGGAGTTGCTGGGCGGCAGACACGGGGCCGGCCAGGACGACGCCCGCGCTCTTTCCCATCCAACGGTGGTCGCCCTCCAGGTCGTACCAGGTGCCGCGCAGGAAAGGAAGGGAGAGACCGCTTCCCGGGTTGAGGCGCCGCGGCAGCGACTGTGGCGACGATTTGGCCGCGGCCTCGAATCGGGGAGTGACGTCGATCGGGACCGGGGCGGCTACCGATAGCACCTCCGCCTGGCCGGCAATCAGGAGCTGCTGTAATACCGAGGCGTCGACGAAGAACGGAGAGAAGTCCGCGGACGCGGAGTCGACGGATCGTGCGAGCGCCGCCATCCCGCCCTGTTCGGCCGGATCGAGATACACGCCGCCAATGCCAAACGCGCGGAAAGGCTGGTCCCAGAGGGCGCTGTAAAACAGGTCGTTGTCGACGCCGGTCAGGACAATGATTTTAGCGGGGAACAATTGCCGCACCGCGGCCACTGTCGTGACTACGTCTTTGACCCGTTGACTGCGGTGGTAAAACCACGCGCAACTGGCCGCCGCATAGGGCGCCTGCACGATCAGGAAGAGAAGCAGAGTGGCGGCCGCGATGGTTCTGCCGGCCCATCCCCGGCGCGCGGCGGCAGCGGCGGCGAAGGCGCCGGTCAGCCCGATCCCGATGGCCGGCAGGGTCAGGTAGTAGTAAGAAATATGGTCCCTCAGCGGAAGCACCGGGCATAGCAGAATGCCGAACCAGGCCAGGCCGAACAGCGGGAGCATCCGCTTTCGCCAGGCGGAACAGCCGGCGTAGGCAAACATCGCCGCCGTGAAAAAGATGCGAAGCGAGCGCGCCAGCCAGGGCGCCGAAGGATGAAAACTCACCCAGTCCCAGGGCACCAGCACCCATTTCCAGTAGGTTCCCAGCGTAACGGCCATGGCAGGTTCGATATGCACGGAATAAGCGCCGGCAGCCTGTTTGGGAACGAGCGCCAGGTGAAGCGCCAGAAACAGAAGGGAGGCGCCGAACAAGGGCAAGGTGGCTCGCCAGTATTTCCGCTCTTCCAGCAGGGCGTAGAGGCCGGCGATGGCGGGATAGACAATCATGCTCTCCATCACCCCGAAGCCGAGCAGAAACACCAGCCACTGCAGCCAGTACCAGGAGCGCTTACCGGTTTCGATGTAGCGCAGGAAGAAGTGGAACGCCAACAGGATGGCGAAGCCGCAGAGGACCTGCATGTAGGCCGAGGTCCAGGCCATGGGAAAGGCCAAGGCTCCGTTAGCGGTCCACAGGATGGGCGCCAGAAACCCGGCCACGCGCGAACCCGACAGACGCCGCGCGATGGACGAAACCAGCACCAGGCTGCCAAGCTGGGTCAGAAATACGCACAGGTGCGCCGGGAAGGCGTCCATGCCAAAGGCGCGTCCGCAGATCAGCAGAAACAGGCGCTCGCTCAGGGGGCGAAAGGTGCCGTGGCGCGACGGCCGGAAGACGGCCACGAGAAAGCCGTGGATGTCGGCGACTTGATAGCGCTGTCCCAGCCAGGCAAAATCGTCCTGCTGGTACCAGGCGCGCAGCCCGTAATATGCCACGCACAGGAATTCCTGGCGGCGCGGATGCTTAGGCGGGGTTGAGTCAGGCGGATTCGGGGCAGATGGCGGCATTGGTTGGAAAGCGGATCAACGGCATTGTAGCAACCACTGAAAACAGGCGTCAGCGGCGTTGGCAGAGCGTTCCAGCAGGGCCGGGCCCGCGTCACTTCATTCGCAGGCAAGAACGGTGGGGTGGACGACCTCGTCCGCGCGGGTCCCCCTGGACCCGCTCTTCGCCCAATAATCAGCCCCCTCGCCGCCAGCGATACGACCAGGGGGTCGCGCGCGGACGAGGTCGTCCACCCCACCAAGCCGACGCTGGCAGGCGCAACCGCCCACCCTACCCCAAAGCCCGATCAGCACTCCCTCACTCCGGCAGGGCGAAGCTGTAAAGTACATTGGCTGTCGAAATGGCCACGAACTGCTTGCCGTCCACGGCGTAGCTCATGGGCGACGAGGTGATACTGGAGCCGGCCTGGAAAGACCACAGCGGCTTGCCGGTCTTAGCGTCGAGCGCGATCAGGTTGCCTTCCGCCGACGCGGCGAAGACCACGCCGCCGGCTGTCGCCAGCACTCCGGCTTGCAGCGAGATCTGGGTGAGTGGAAATTTCCACTGAACCTTTCCGGTGTCGGGATCGATGGCCATGACGCCCTGGGAGTCGTCCCTCGGGCGGTCTCTGCCGCCGCGCCCTGTGCCCGCACCGAAGAACTGCCGTCCCGCCTCATAGGGCGCGGGACCGGAAGCGTAATTGCTCGACCCATCGTAATAGGCCGCGTACAACCAGCCGGTGAGCGGGCTGTAGGAGGGCGCCTGAAAATTGCTGCCGCCGCCCAGCGAAGGATAGACCAGGGCGCCTTCCGGAGTCGACTGCGAGCCCGGAGTGGTGATGGGGCGGCCCTTGTCGTCCCACCCTTTGACCCAGCTTGCCCGTACGTAGGGCGTGGCCGAAAGAAGCTGGCCGTTGGTCCGGTCGAGTACGTAGAAGACGCCGTTGCGATCGGCCTGCAGCAGCAGTTTGCGCATTTGGCCTTTGTATACGCGGTCCACCAGCACGACGTCCTCGGTGGCGTCCCAATCGTGAGTGTCGTTGGGGGTGAACTGGTAGTGCCACTTGCGCTTCCCGGTTTCGGCGTCGAGCGCCACCACGGCGCACGTGAACAGGTTGTCGCCTTTGCGCACGTCGCCGTTTTCGTCCGGGCCGGGGTTGCCCACGGTCCAGTAGATAGTGTTCAACTCCGCGTCGTAGCTGCCGGTGAGCCAGGTCGGGCCGCTGCCGTGCCGCCAGCTTTCGCCCTCCCACGTGTCGTGGCCGAACTCGCCCGGGCCGGGAATCGTATTGAATCGCCACAGCCGCTTGCCGGTGGCCGGATCGTAGGCGTCGATAAAGCCGCGAATTCCGAACTCGCCGCCGGAAATGCCGGTGATGATCTTGTCCTTCAGCGCCAGCGGCGGTGAGGTGATGCTGTATCCCAGCATGGTGTCGGCTACCTGGATTTCCCACAGCAGCGCGCCGCTGCGCCGGTCAAGGGCCACCAGCGCGGCATCCAGCGTCCCGAAAAAGAGGCGATCCCCGAGGATCGCCACGCCACGGTTGACGCGGTTGATCTCGTACGGGTTTACCACCTTCTGCTTCCGCTCGTACCGCCAGATCTCGCGGCCGGTGCGCGCGTCCAGCGCCAACACCTGGCCGGGCATTCCGGTGGTGTACATGATGCCGTCGGCCACCAGCGGGATCGATTCCACGATGGCGTCGCCTGGAAGCTGCACCGCCCAGCGGGCCTGAAGCTGGCGCACGTTGCCCGCGCCGATCTCGGAAAGCGGCGAGAAGAACTGCCCCCCGTAATCGCCCCAGTAGGTCAGCCAGTTTTGCGGCTCCGAGCGGGCGTCCCGAATGCGCTCGTACGGGATGCCGCCAGGTTCCGAAGCCGTAGCTTCGGACACCACGGAGATCTTCGCCCGATCGGGGCCGTTCAGGGTTTTGAGGTAAGCCACCAGGTCGCGGATCTGGGCGGAAGATAGGCGGCTCGAATAATCGGCCGGCATCAGCGACCGCGCCTCCACGCGCAGACCGGCGAGTTTCGACTTGTCGAACAGGCGGATCTGGCCGGCCGTATCCACCATCTGCAGCGAGAAGCTGTCTTCGTTCTTGCGCACGCCGCGATACTCGCGGCCGTCGGCGGCCGTGGCGACGACGGTGACCGGGGGCCGGCGGAACCACCCGCCGCGTCCCCCGGAGGGCGGGGCGTTGGGATTGACGATGTGGGTCTCGAGCGTCGCCACGGACATCTGCCCGGCGGACGTCAGATCGGGACCGACCGGGACGCCCTGGCCGTACACGGTATGGCAATTCAGGCATTGGCCCGCGCCAGCGAAGACCTTTCGTCCGGCGGCCGCGTCGCCGGCGACCCTTTCATGCACCGCGTCCGGACCGGCCAGGCTGCGGATGTAAGAGACCAGCTGCCAGACCTGTTCGCTGCTGAATTGCGCGAAGGCCGGCATCTGGGTCCCGCGAATGCCTCCGCGGATGCTGGTGAAGATCTGCCCATCGGCGCCGCCGTGACGGAAGGTCCCGGTCGCCAGCGCCGGGCCCCGGTCTCCACGCGCCGCCTGGCCGTGGCAGGCCTGGCAAGCCTGATCGTAGAGCTTGTGCCCTGCCGCCACCGCGCCGCCGTCTCCCGCGAAGGGGTTCTTTTGCGTCTCGGCGGTATCCTGCTGGGCGCCAAGCCGGGAAACAAGGCAGAGCGACAGGGCGAACGTGTGCGCGATCTTCATGGGGCTGAATTGTCCGATCTGGTATAAGGATACAATTTCCGGCCCTGGAGTTGCGCTTATTGTGCAGAAACTCGCTTTTCGCGAACCCCCTCCCGTTTCTGCACTATGCTGGAACTCATGAGGGCTCGGGTATTTCTCCTGCTGGCCGGCGCTTGCGCGGGCGGCTTCTGCCAGAGTGTACCGCGGACGGCGGTCACCCTGTCGGTGGATCTGATGGTGCCCTGCTCCGGCCCGCATGCCGGCTCGCCCATCCCTGTGAAAGGCAGCAGCCAGGCGTTGTGCCTCGCCGGGCAGCCGTTCCTTACCGAGAAAGACGTGGAATCCGCGGAAACGCGCCCCGGCTCCGGCGGCTACCGGGTCGTGTTTCTCACCTTCCACCAGAATGCCGCCAGGCGGGAGCTCCAGGTCACGCTAAAGAACGTCGGCAACCGTATCGCCATCGTCTTGAACGGGCGCGTGCTTGCCACACCCACCATTGCCGCCGGCTCGCGCCAACTGTACCTGGACGGCGGCTTCACCCAGGCGCAAGCGCAGGCGCTGGTTCACTCGTTTTATGAAACCATGTACCGGCGGCCCTGATTGATGACCATCTCGTGCCGCAAGCTCACGCGCCGCTTTGGCGACTTCACCGCCGTGGACGCGGTGACCTTCCAGGTCGAGGGCGGCTCCATCTGCGCCTTTCTCGGTCCCAACGGCGCCGGCAAGTCCACCACCCTCAAGATGCTCACCG
Organism: Bryobacteraceae bacterium; assembly: GCA_049509915.1. GTDB lineage: Bacteria > Acidobacteriota > Terriglobia > Bryobacterales > Bryobacteraceae > JBEKYD01. Next base: position 9,599 of record JBEKZL010000358.1, read on the forward strand.
GCATCGAGCCGCCATCGAGCGGCGATGTCGAGGTTTGCGGTCTTGACGTCCGCTCGCGCTCCATCGAATTAAAGCGCCTCATCGGAGTCCTGCCGGAGGACCTCGGCCTGTTTGACGACCTCACGGTGGAAGAACACCTTTCGCTGATTGGCGATGTCTACGGCCTGAGCCGGCCGGTGAGCCGCGATCGCGCCAGTCAACTGCTCCGCGCCCTGGGACTCGAGCACGGCCGCCATACCTTCGCCGCCGCCTGCTCCCACGGCATGCGCAAGAAAACCTCTTTTGCCATGGCGCTGCTGCCCAACCCCGAGGTGCTGTTCCTCGACGAACCCTTTGAAGCCATCGACCCGGTGACCTCGAAGATCATGCGCGACCTGCTGCAATCGGTGGCCGCGCGCGGCATCACCGTGTTCTTCACCTCGCACGTGCTTTCCACCGTGGAACAGATCGCCCGTGCCGCTCGAGCAACATTATTTCGACCTGGTGGAAGCACCCGTGGTGGAGGAGATCGAGTGGCTCGGGTCGCCGCGATCTTAACCGCCCTCGGCCGGGCGCTGCGCAGGGGGCAGAAGAGCGTTTGGTCGGTGGCGGGCAATAACTTCTTCATCGTTTCCGCGGTGGTGATGCAGGATGCCGGAGTGTTTATCTACCTGCTCATCGGGGTGGTGATTCTGTTTCCGCTGAGCGCCGACCCGCTGCGCAAAATTCCAGCATCGCGCCTGAAGCTTCTGCCGCTCACCCGGCGCGAGCTCTGGATTCTGCGCGCCGCCAGCCCTTGGGTCAACCCGGTGACATGGGCGATTGCGGCGCTGGCGATCTGGGCGGCGCGCGGCAAAGTGACGGCCGGATTATGGGGCCTGGCGGCGGGAATGGTGGCGGCCGCCCTGGCGCTCTCCGCCCTCGGTGTCGCTCCCGGGTATGGTTTGTGGCGGCACGTGCCCGCCTTTCCCGGGCGGCTCAATCAACTGGTGCGCAAGAATCTGCGCCAAATGCTTTCCACCCTCGATCTGTGCTGCGCCGTGCTCCTCGCGGCCGCCGCCGCCGCTTTTCGTTTGAGCATGCCGGCTTTGCCGCCCGATGCGCTTTTGATCCTCACCGTGCTGGTGGTGCTGGCCCTGTCGTCTTATGCCGGGGCGCTGTTCGGCCTCGATGGCCCCGGCGGCCGCTCGCGGTATCGCCTGCTGCCGCTGCCCGGCTGGCAGTTGCTGGCGGCCAAGGACGTCGCCTTCCTCCTGATCGTGGTTCCGTTGACTCTGCCGCTGGCGCCGCTGGCCGGGTTGAGCGCGGCCCTCGTGGCTCTGGCGGCCGGCCGAAACCGGGCGGTGAATCTGCCGCGGCAACAAGTGCGCTGGTGCTTTTCCACCGGAGCCGGGAACCTGGAGGATGCCGTGGGGGGACTTGCACAAGCCGCCGTGATGATCATGGCCGCCGCCTCAACTTACTTCGTCAGCCCGCTGTTTCTGGCGCCTTGTATGGGCGCGTGGGCGGCGTCGTTGTGGTGGTTCGGACGGACTCTCGACCGGGTGTTTCGCGCCGGGGAGGCGCCGTCTCACCCCTAACCGTCCTTTCCTAACCGCGGCTTCTCACGGTCGGTGGGACAGACCATCGTTTATTGTGGTCTGTCAGGCGGTGGGATCAGGGGCCTGGCCACTTTTGGCGGCGAGAGGGTGGGGCAGACCATCGTTTTTCGTGGTCTGTCGTCTTCCGGGCTGCGACCGTCGGACGCAAACGTCAGCAGGACTTCCTGCGCCACGGCACGGCACCCAAGCCTCTGTGAGAAATGCGAGCCAACCGCCGTTTCGCCTTTTGCTCGCGGCCGCTAATCCGGCGCGGGCCTCAGGCAGACGGTGATTTGAATCCCCGCCGGATCGCGGTTCTCGATCGTCACCGAGCCTCCAAATAACGCCAGGATACGGCGGGCTACGGCGGGGTCCAGGCCCAACTGACCGGCCGACGTCGAGTCTTCGCCTAGGGCGAAAAGGTCGAAGAATTTCGGGAGGGCAAGAGGCGGTACGGTCCTCCCGCGGCTCTCAATCGCGATTTGAGTAGCGTCGGGGGCGAAATCATAAGTGAGCCGGACAACGCCGCCCGGCTCCGAAAACTTCACCGCCGTCTCCAGGAGCGCCCGGAGTGCCGTCACCAGAAGGTCGTTCCTGCCAAGGATGAAAGCTGTTCCTGCCGGCCCACAGTCCAACCTCACCTGCCGCGGCGACGCAATCCCCGCTGCCTGTTCGATCGCCCTACCGACGGCGGTCGCCAAAGGCACGCGCATACCAATCGGTTCGCCGGCCTCCACCTCAATTTGAGTCAGCAGCACAGCGTGGTCAAGAATGCCGAGGATCCGCTCCCGCGACATCTCGAAACCCTTACGGAGTGCCGGGTTACGTTTGCATTCCGGCTGCTCCCAGATGAGCTCGGTGATTCCCAGGAGTCCGTTCAGGGGCGTGCGGAACTCGTGAGCGATCAGGCGCAGGAAATCACTCTTGGATTGGTCCAGGATCTTCAATCGCGCGTGCGCCTCGCCAAGTTCACGGGTGCGCGCGCGGACCAACTCTTCCAGGTGGCAACTGTGCAGTTCCATTGCCCGCTGAAGACGGCGCAGTTCCAGGTGGGTTGCCACGCGCGCCAGCACCTCGGGGAGTTGGAAAGGTTTCGTGACGTAATCCACCCCGCCGGATCGAAACGCCCTGATCTTGTCTTCGGTTTCGTTCAGCGCGCTGAGGAAGATCACGGGAATGGGAGCCAGCGTGGGTTCGGCCTTCAGCCGATCGCACACTTCGAAGCCGTTCATCTCCGGCATATTGATATCCAGCAGGATCAGGTCTGGAGGGCTCTGTGCAGCCGACGCCAGTGCCAGCCGGCCCCTCGGAAACGAGCGTATCGCGTAGCCCTGATCCCTCATCATGTCTTCCAGCAGGTTCAAATTGCTGGGTTGGTCGTCCACCACCATGATGCTTGCCATGCCGGTCTGTGTCATATTCTCTCCGCGTTTCTTTCCGTCTTGCTTTCCGCCGCCTCTTCGAACCAGCGGGCCAGGACATCATAGTCGTACCTGTCCGCGGCCTCCTGCAGCGAGCACGCGGCTCCGATGTCCAGCTCTCCCACTCTGTGGATGAGCTGGTCGAGACGGTCCTTCTGGCCGTTCCGAACGGCATCGCGCAATTGCTCAATCCAATCCGCGGGCAGTTCGGCGAGCAGTCCGACGCCCGCCGCCGGCCCCGCGGCGGCAAGACCGTCCACTGCCGGCACCGTCTCCGCCTCGGCGTATCGATAGTCGAGATTGAGGTGGGCTCGAATTTTCTCCAGCAGTTCGCTTTCCCGGCACGGCTTCGAGAGAAAATCATCCATGAGACCGTCGCGCATGACGGCGTCGCGCTGCTCATCCAAGGCGTTTGCGGTCAGTGCGACGATGACGGGCGGCTTTTCATGCGCCTCTGTCTTGATGATTCGGGCGGCCTCCAGCCCGTTCATCCCGGGCATGCGGATATCCATCAGAATAAGGTCCGGCTTCCATTCCCGCCAGATCCCGACCGCAACCTCCCCTCCATCGGCTTCACGAGTATCGAAGCCAATCGACTGCAACAAATCAGTGAGCCAGCCGCGCCCGCGTGGTTCGTCATCGACAATCAGGACTTGAGCTGACTGTCCAGGCATGAGGCCGGTCACTCGCCCGGATGCCAGGTGCGCCGGCAGTTCATTCAGGGAGGCCGCCTGCGCGGGGATCTCGAAATGAAAGAGAGAACCCCTGCCCGCCTCGCTCGAGAAACCGATCTCGCCGCCCATCAGCCGCACGAACTCCCTGCTGATGGCTAGTCCCAGGCCGGTCCCATTTTGAGACGCCCGGCCGCTGAGAGTTTGCACGAATGGCCGGAAGAGACTGGAATGTTCCGTTGCCGCAATACCGATGCCAGTGTCTTCGACCTCGACCGATAGCGCAAGCTGGTCCCCGGATCGCGGCTCTACGTTTACCTGAAGCTTGATCCAACCTGCCTCGGTGAACTTGATGGCGTTCCCAAGAAGATTGATCAGCACCTCGCGAAGCTTGCCTTGATCCGCCACGATGGGGCGACCGGGTTCCCCTTTGATCTGCGCTTCGAGCTGGAGTCCCTTCGCCTCTGCGCGGAGGCGAAACATGGCAGCCAGATCCGTCACCAGGGTGGATAGGTCAAACGGCGCGGGATTGGCCTCGACGCGCCCGGCCTCGATTTTGGACATAACAAGGATGTCGTTGATAATTCCGAGAAGGTGTTCTCCGCTGCGGTTAATGATGTTCAGGTTCTTTTTGGCTGCCGCGGCCAGCGATGGATCGCGCAACAGCAGTTGGGCATAGCCCAGAATGGCGTTCATGGGCGTCCGGATCTCGTGGGACATGTTGGCAAGGAATGTACTCTTCGCTCGATCAGCCGCTTCTGCCGCCTCCTTGGCCTCGCGAAGGTCCTTCTCGATCTGCTTGCGTAGGCTGATATCGCGCGCGAACTTGAAGGCGTATTCCTTTCCATCGAACTCCACATGAGTAATACTGACTTCCACCGGGAAGATATGTCCCTGCTTGGTAATGTGAATCGTCTCCAGAGTCATCGAACCATGCGCTCTGACTCTCTCCCATGCCGCCGCCCAGGCGTCGCCGTGCAAATCGGGAGCGATATCGCCGATCGACAGGGAAGCGAACTCCTCCCGCGAACGGCCTAAGGACCGGGAGGCGGCCTCGTTGACGTAGAGGTAGCGGCCCGCCGGGTCCAGCCAGGATACCGCGTCGGAGGCCTGTTCTACCGAAGTTTGCGCCAGCCGAAGCTCCTCCGCCGCCCGCCTGGATTCGGTAATGTCGAAAAACGTGACGACCGCACCGACAGTTTGGCCGCCCCGACGTTGCGGATGGGACCAATACTCGGCGGGAAAAGACGTTCCGTCCGCCCTCCAGAGTACCTCGTCGGTGACGTGGGTTCCGTGCCCGATCTGGAACGCGCGAAAGATCCGGCACTCCCGCACTGGATAAGTGGTTCCGTCCTTACGGGAATGGTGAATCTGGTCGTGCATGTTCCGGCCCAGGAGGTCCTCGGCGCGTTCATATCCCAGGAGTCTGATACACGCAGGATTGCAGAAAGTGCACCGGCCTTTCATATCGATCCCGTAAATGGCCTCCGCCATCGATTCCAGCAACAGGCGGAGCCGCAGTTCCCCCGATTCCAATTCGTCGGTGCGCGACTTCACGAGTTCTTCCAGACGCTCACGGCCCTGTTCGATCTCGAGCTGCCGGCGATGATTCAGGCGGAGGTAACCGGCCAGCAGGAAGGTCATCAACAACCCTGCCGCCAGTGCCGATTCGCTGCTGCTCCGCACGGGCCGAAATGCCTGCGGGGCGGAGGTCGCTACAATAGCCCATTTGCGTCCGGCAACCTGAATCTCCCGGACCGCTTTGATGCGCCCCGGGACATCTTTGATTTCATCGAACCGTGCGGTGTTCGGATAGAGTATCCTCTCTCCCGGCTTGGCGTCGAGATCGAATACGGTCACTTGCAGCCCCGACAGCCTGCCGGCTGCCGCTCCCACCCTCTCGATCATGTCTCCGATCCGAAACACGGCGAGCGCGTATCCCGTCAGCAGCTCGCGCCGTTCACTCGCGCTCGGTGGTGTCGTACCGCCCTGGTACACCGGGCGGAAGACCAGGAATCCGTATTGATCCGCGGTCTCCTGCACGAGGGTCACCCGGCCGGTGGCAACCAGGTTGCCAGTGGCGGCCGAACGCCGCAGCGCTTCGTCGCGAACCGGGTTGGAAGCCAGGTCGAGGCCGAGCGCTTTTTGGTTGCCCTCTAACGGTTCAACGAAGAAGACGGGGAAATACTCGGCGCGGTCGCCGGCTCGGACCAATTGGCCTTGCGGCAACCGCTCGGAGAATTGGAATAATGGAAAACCGTCCCGATGGGCGGAGTCTTCGCGAATTTGCCGGACTCGTTTCGGTGTGCGCGGAATCCATTCGAGGGCCTTAATTGCCTTGTCCCCCGCCAGAAGATCTCTTGCAAAGCGGGCAAACTCCACCCGGTCGATGCGGGCCGCCTGATCGTACAGGGCCCCCAGAGACACCAGGCTGTGAAGCGTCAATTTGACGTTCGTCTCCAGAGCGTCGAACCGTTCCTGTGCAACGATGTCGAAGGCGGCCTTTACGTTCTGGTTTTCCAGGCTCCACAACGTGAATGTGGCGGCAACTGTCAGGGATATGACAGCGGCCATCGCCAGCGCTGCCAGCAAGGAAAGGAAATGGCGCGAACGTTTCGGGGCAAAGCTCATGACGAAACAACGGGATGCTGCCGCTTGGTTGGATTCCGGTGTCCCCGTTCAGCTCTATCGCTCGTCTCCCAATTACCGTATCGGCCGATCAGTGCCGGTATTTGAGGCCCGAACGGAAAGACCGTTCCTAGGAAAAATACCGGCCTCGAGGCCCCGCAGGGGCCGTGCAGTTGAATCACAGTCCCAGAAAATAATTCCCGCCCAATCCCTTCAACCACTTACAGCCCTCGCCACCCCCTCCATCCCCCACCCCCATCGTACAGTGTAGTCGGAGGTTCACTAATGTCAGACCAACCCAACATACTCACCC
>JBEKZL010000359.1:0-6311 GCA_049509915.1 Bryobacteraceae bacterium
ATCCAAGCGCCTTCTGATCGTGGATGACGAAGAGAATATCGGCCGCTCCCTGCGTCTGATCCTGGAGCGGGAAGGCTACGCCGTCAATATCTGCCGCTCCGTTGCGGACTTCAACCGGCATCCCGACGGCGGCCGCGCCGACGCCTATCTCTTCGACATGAAACTGCCCGACGGCAACGGCATCGACCTCCTGCGCACCGTCCGGCAGAACGTGGCCGCCTCGCCCGTCATCATGATTTCCGGCCACGGCACCATCGCCGATGCCGTGGAAGCTACCCGCGCCGGAGCCTTCGATTTCCTCGAAAAGCCGCTCAGCCGCGACCGCGTCCTGGTGGCCGTCAAGAACGCCCTCGATCGCTCTAACCTGGAGCATGAAAACGAGCGCCTGCGCGAGCTGGTCAGCTCCGACGCGCCCAAAATGATCGGCTCCTCGCCCGCCTGGCAGCGCGCCGTCGAACAGGCCTCCATGGCCGCCCGCTCCGATGCCCGCGTCCTGTTAATTGGCGAATCCGGCACCGGCAAAGAGCTGCTCGCCGCCCACATCCATAATTCCAGCCCGTTCTCCGGCGGCCCGTTTGTGAAGGTGAATTGCGCCGCCATCCCCACCGAGCTGCTCGAAACCGAATTGTTCGGCCACGAAAAAGGCTCCTTCACCGGCGCCACCGCCACCCGCCGCGGCAAGTTCGAAATGGCCGACGGCGGCACTATCTTTCTCGACGAAGTCGGCGACCTCCACGCCGCCTCCCAAGCCAAGCTGCTGCGCGTGTTGCAGGAGGGTGAATTCCATCGCGTGGGCGGCGAGCAGATCATCCGCGTCAGCGTGCGCGTCATCTCCGCCACCAACCGCGACCTGGCCTCGCTGGTCTCGCAGGAGCGTTTCCGCGAGGATCTCTATTACCGCCTCAGCGTGGTCCCCATCCGCGTCCCCGCCCTGCGCGAGCGCCCTCACGATATCCGCCTCCTGGCCGAGTATTTCCTGGAGGATTTTTGCGCCCGCAACAACTTCCGCGCCAAGAAACTCGACGATACCGTCTTTCCCTTGCTCGAAACCTATCCCTGGCCCGGCAACGCCCGCGAGTTGCGCAACGTCGTCGAGCGCATGGCCATCCTCACCCAGGGCGACCGCCTCACCCGCGACGCCATCCCCGTCGAGATTCGCGTGCAGCGCGAAGCCGGCCCCAAATCGACTATCCAGGAAGCCCGCGAATCCGCCGAGCGCGAGCACATCCTCCGCGCCCTCGAAGAATCTAGCTGGAATGTCTCCGGCGCCGCCCGAGCCTTGGGCATGGAGCGCACAAATTTGCACAAGCGCATCCGCGCCCTGGGCCTGAGCCGGGCCAGAAACTAGAAATCCGGCGCGGGCGGAAGGCTTCAGTTGTGCTGCACCGCCATTCGCCGCAGCTCATCGAAGCTGGTTACGTTGGTATGCTCTTGTCGAAATTCGTTCTGGAACTGGTTCTTGCCGTTTAGACCGTCAAGAACGGCGCCCGCACCCGTTGCGTTTTGTTGGAAACCGTCAAAAACAATCCCGAACCTGTTAATGTTGTCCGGTGAAATCGTGTAGTCGACGTGCCACTCCCACATCCGCAGAAAGTGAGTCCTGGACCCGTCTGTCCGTTGCATCACCAGCCAGGTTCGAAAAGCCTCTCCGCCGTTGACCGCCTCGACCGTCTCAGTTACCTTTTGGCTCCAGGTAAAGCCGGGTTGGTCCATCATGGATACGTCAACTAGCTGAAATTGCTTTAGCTTCAGAGAAGCCACTGCGCCGGGATCGTACCAGGACTCGGCATAGTCCTTGGGCCCGTCCTTGCAAGGGCCTGGCAGCCACGTCCTGAAGACGCCTTTGCTATCGCCCTTAACAACAACGATCCTACGCTCGAGTCTCAAGATCGTCTGAACCAGGCCGACCCGCCATTTCACCACTTCGCTTGCGTCGCCACGCACCCCCACCCTGGCGCTGACCTTCATGCGTTGCGTCTTGATGTCGCAATTCACGCCCACCCGGCTCCAGATAAGCCCACGCGGAAACTCGGCACCTTGCGACACCACCTGTAGTTGGATCCCATCGAACCCGTATTCCGGTTGGAAAGCCCTGCTGGCGTTTAACTCGGCGCCGTGGTGCCCGACCATTTGCGCGGCGTCTTCCAAAACAACCCCGATATAATGAGATTGTTGATCGTTATTCAAAGGAGTAAGGAACTCGTTCAGAACTCGTTCGGCGTCATGTTGACTGGCATACAGATTGCGCAGAACCCCCCACTCCGGCCGCTGCTGAAACAAGCCGATCACTGCCGGCAACGCAAGCCTCTGCAAACCGGAACGGCTATTCTTCACAATCATCTGCACCCTCCGCTTTGGCCTAATTTAGCACAAGCGGGCAAGAGGCTCGGGCCCACAGTCACAGACTTTGAAAATATTCCTTAATCCCCATCCCCCAACGTCTTAGCGCGAATCGCCGCCTTCCCCGCCCCCCTGTTTTCGCCGCTCGCCGGCTATCGTGTAGTCGCAAGCGATCCTTATGTTCATTCTGAATCCCCCACAACTCCACGTCATCGACGCCCTGTCTAACGGCGCCTCTCTGACCGACGCCGCCGCCCAAGCCGGCATCCATCGCAATACCATCGCCAACTGGCGCCTCAATTCCCCCGATTTCCGCGAGGCATTAGCCATTACCCGCCACGACCGTGCCCTCCTGTACCGCGACCGCGCCGTCGACCTGGCCGATCTCGCCTTCGAAACCCTCCGCAACGTCCTCACCGACCCCAAATCCTCCCCCTCCACCCGCCTCCGCGCCGCCATCTTCATCATCGACAAAGTCTCCACCCCGCCCAAGTTCGAAAAAGAAGAGCCCGCCAGCCTGCCCGACATGTTGGCCGCCATGGAGGAAGCCGCCCACGCGCACCTCGCCCAGCAGCAGCCCCCAGAACCTGCAAACGACGCACAAAATTGCACAACCGTGCATAACGACGCCGAGCCCGAACCCGTCTCCCAGCTGCACAATTCTGCACAACCGCCCGAAACCTACCGCCGTCCCCAACCCAAAATCGGCCGCAACGACACCTGCCCCTGTGGCAGCGGCAGGAAATACAAACACTGCTGTCTCGGCAAGTCCTCAGCCGCCGCCGCATGAACGAAAATGAGCTGGCCCTCTTTCGTGGCGCGAGCTCCTGTGGCAGCGTAGAACCCCCTGCGACGGGTCTCCGATGCGTCGGTGGATGCCCCCGCCCTCAGAACTCGCCGGCCGGCGGCACTGGCGGCGGAAAATCGTTGAAATTCAAAATCGCGTTGGCCAGCATGTGGAACTCGCCCAGGTTCTGCCAGCGATAACAGGGGTTGGTTGCAAACAGAACCATGCGGCCCCGCTCCAGCGGAACGTCCACCACCGCCGGCCGGTTGCGCGTTTCCCCGATGCCCTTGGCAAAACCGCTCAACACGGAAGCTTCCGTGCCTTCAAACTGCATCAGCATGCCGGGCCGGGCTTCCCGTGTGAGCCGGAGCAACGGACCGCCCGCGTAACGTACCGGCATGGTCTTGCCGGTATAGCCGTAGAAAATCGGATGCTCGGGACGCACAATGGCCGCTTCCACGATCGGGCCCGGAGCGTAAAATTGCGGGCTGGGGTGCGCCGCATCCACGTTGGGCGCCAGACCGAACTCCGGCGGAAAGTAGCTGGCCGTGCCCAGCGTGATCAGCACGCCGCCCTGGCGCACGAACTTCTCCAGCTCGAGCGCTCCTTCGAGGCCCATCCCGCCGGTGATATCCGCCGATTCCCCGTACATCCCAAGCGAGGGAAACTGGGGCGTCTTGTCGTAGGCGATGGGCTTGCCCTTGGACTCGACGTCGAACACCAGCGACTTGGCGCTGCCCCGTCCCTGCGCCGGCATCACGATCACGTCGTAGCCCGCCCGCAGGTTTCCTTGCCGCACACGGTCCTTGAAAATCAGATCGTAAGGGATCTCGAACCGGTCAAAACCATAGCGTACCCAGCCCACGTCCTGGGTGTTGCTCCAGGTGGAATACATCGCCAGGCGCGGCAGGTCGAGATCGTGCTTGGGAACGGCCGGCTCCGACGCCAGCGCCACCGCCGTCAACCCCAGTTTTTCCACTTCGGACCTCGCCCGCGCGCTGTTCTCCACCAGCATGGTTCCGGCCGGAAGCTCGCTTCCATTCACGGTCGCGGCTTTTTCGATAGCCTGGAATTTCAGCTCGTGCAAACGGTAGCGCAGGGTGACCAGCGCGTTGGCCCCGTTGTCGAGCACCGCCAGCACCGGGCCCTCGCCTTTGGCCGTTCCCGCAATCTCGAGCGTATCCACCGGGTCCACCGGAACGCTCAGGATGGCCCGGTCGGCAATTTCGTGCACTTCGGCGTGAGCCATCAGACCCATGGTCCAGCCCGCATCGTCGTAGGTGCGCAGATTGGGGTCGGGATACTTCTGCACTTCCAGCAGGATCTTGGCCAGCCGGCCGTACGGCTGGTCCCGCTTCACAATCAACGACCCCGCCGGGTAGGTCGCGTCCTTCAACTTCACCTCGGCCTTGGCCCGCCCCACTTCGATGCCTTGCAGACGGAGTATATTGACCACGAAAGCCACCCGCGTCATGTCTTTCTGCCCCGCTGGCAGCACGTATCCGAAGGGCGCTTCGGCCTTGCCCGATTCGACCGAATGCAGGCTCTTGCGGTAGAAGTTCTCGAGCACCGTCTGCGGAAAACTCGCGGCCAGCTCCAGCGCCGACAGCGCCGCGGTTTCCATGTAGTTGGTGTTGTTCCGCATCGACCAGACCACCTGCTTATAAGGCGGCAGAGGCCGATACCATTCGCGCGAGGTCATGCCGCCGCCGCGTCCGCCTGCCGGCTCCGGCACACCACCGGCTTCCGGATTTTCTACGTTGCGCTTCATGGTGTTGGCGCCGCCGTTGCCGAACGTCTCGTACATGCGCAGGATGCCGTTGTGGTTCGACGACATGAAACCCAGATAGCCTGGCGACCACATATCCACATAGGCGTGGTCCCACACGCCCGGCATCCCATAGCCGGCCATCCTGGTCATTTCGAAATTCGAAAACCAGGGCATCTCGGTATAGAGAATCGGGTCGAGCGTGGGATTCTGGGGCGCCTGGCCGCTGAAAGTATAGAGAAACGGCACCGATTCGTGCAAATCGTGCAGGATGGGCGGGTGCCACTCCAGGTAAAACTTGAGCCAGTTGCGCATGGTCAACTGGGAGTAATTGATGTCGCGATTGTTGTCGTGGTAAATGTACTTGCCCCAGTAAGGCGGCGCCGGCTGCCGGTCGTCGTCGTTTTCCTCGGAGAGCTTGTAGCGGTAATACCAGTCTGCGTAGCGGTCGCGCCCGTCGGGCTCGGCGGTGACAATCATCATGACGATCAGGTTCTTGCGGATCTGGTCGTAAAGCGCCCCTTCCTCCGCCGCCAGGCGATAGGCCAACTCCATCAGCATTTCGGGAGGACCGGTTTCGGCGCTGTGCAGGCCGCCCATCAGCAGGTAGATGGGCTTCGCCTGGCCGATCACGCGGTGCGCTTCCCCCGCGTCCAGTCCACGCGGATCGGCGAGGCGCGCCAGGTACGCTTTATACCGGTCCAGGTCTTGAATCGTCGCCTCGTCGGAAATGGCCGCCACAAGCTGCTCGCGGCCCTCGTCGGTCTTCCCCGCGGAGAAAACCTTGGCCCGTTTGGAGGCGGCTTCCAGAGCGCGGTAGTAACGATAGATGTCCTTGGTGTAGGTGAGCTTCTTGGGCGTGCCGATGTGGTAACCCAGCACGGCGATGGGCTCCGGCACTCCCGCCGCTTTAGGCAGGTGGTCAACCAGCGGGCTCGAGAATTCCGGCCTGGTGGTCCATTCCTTCACCAGCCGCGCGAACTCTTCGTCCTGCGGCTGCCGGCCTTGGGCCAGCATAACCAGAGCGGCCCCCGCTGCCACAGCCGCGAAACCGATCGCCCGCGATACCTTCATCGACTATACCCCCAGGGAAATATTTAGCTTCGAATGTTAACACATACCGCGGTCGCGGCTGGTCGCTGCCGCGGTCGTGCATCCGAGAGATCATACAATTAGGCAAACCATGAAACTTGGATTGATCGGTTCCGCGTGGCTGGGCTCGCCCGTGGGAACAGCGGAAGGCATCCGTCTGACGAAAGAGATCGGATTCGATACCATCGACATTTTCGCCGATCCGATGGAGATCGACATCCGCGAGAGACGGCTCATCAAGGACACCTGCAGGGAGGTCAAGCTGCCCGTCGTCTCGACCGTCTGCTGCGCCCTGGGAATCGCGGATTTCAATGCTCCCGTGCG
>JBEKZL010000036.1:0-35562 GCA_049509915.1 Bryobacteraceae bacterium
TTGGACAGGCCGCGACGATTCAGACAGGAGACCTCCACCCAGATAGCTCGCCGGAGTCTCTCCAAACCGAATGTTTTCAGCAGCCCACGCTACAGGTCTGCCCTGTCTTGGACAGCAGTGATATAGAATATCCCCGGGCTAAATCCGCGCAGCCGGGACAAAGCTCGTTCTGGGACGCGACCTCGACAGTCACGACGGCGAAGGCGCGCCCGCCGTCGCCATCGTCAACCAGGCTTTCACCGACCTGCTCTTTGCGAAGGAAAATCCGGTAGGCAAGCACTTTCGCATCACGATCAGACCGTCCGATCCCGGAATCGAAATTGTCGGGGTGGCCGAAACCGGCAAGTATGAATCGCTCGGCGAGGATCCCAAGCCAGCTGTATTTCTGCCCATCGATCAGACCGGAACCGAGGGGATGACGCTGGTGGCTCGCACTTCTCTGCCGCCGCAAAAGGCGGTGGAGATGCTGCGCAAGACCATCCTCGATCTCGACCCGGAACTGACCCTGTACAGTATGGGCGGCCTCAACGATCAATTGTCGTTCCCGCTGTTCCCCGCCCGTGCCGCGGCCATCGTGCTGGGAGTCTTCGGGTTCCTCGCGATGGTACTGGCGGCGACGGGCCTGTTCGCACTGGTGGCCTACGCGGTGGCGCGGCGCACGCGCGAGATCGGGATTCGGATGGCGCTTGGCGCTCGGCCCGGCCGGGTTCTTTCTTCCGTGCTCAAGCGTACGCTGGTGCTGTGCGCCGTCGGCGTGTCGTTGGGCGCGCTGGTGACGCTCGTTGCCGGCCGGCTGCTTGCGGCCGTTCTCTACGGCGTCAGCCCGCGCGATCCGGTCACCTACGCCACGGCCATTCTGCTGATATCGCTGGTCGCCTTGCTGGCGTGTTGGAGCCCCGCCGCGCGCGCCATTCGCATCGATCCGGCGCGCACGTTGCGCGAAGAGTAAGTTCCAGTGCCCCAGCGGCGGCCGCAGGCATGGCCGTGGCTGCTCGACAGCCGCCGGCCCGCGCTTCGGTGCGTGGCGCAAAGGCACCCGACCGATAGTGGCGCCAGCACTATCAGGCAGGCAGGAGCGAGAGCCCTCTCTCAATTTCGCGGACCAGCTCATCGGGAACGAACTTCGCCACGAAGCCATCCGCTCCGACGCTCTTGGCATGGGATTCGTTGGCCGAACCAGACAAAGAAGAATGAATCACCACCGGGACACTTTTCAATAAATCGTCTTCCTTCAACTGACGGGTCAATGTGAACCCGTCCATCTCCGGCATCTCCAGGTCCGTCAGCAGCAGGGCGACTTTCCGGCTGATCGGCAAACCGGCACTCCGGGCCTCTTGTGCCATGCTCTTCAACTGGTCCCACGCCTCTTTGCCCGTCTTCGCGCTTACAAAGGGAAGCTTGCACCGGGTCAGAACCGCCTCGATCTGTCGACGCGCCGCGCTCGAGTCGTCGGCATAGACGATCCTTGAGCCCTCGGGAATCCGCATGGGCGGGACGTTACGGATCTCTTCGCCGGTGTTGAAGCGGGACGGCAGGGTTTCTCGCAGGATCGATTCCACATCCAGGATCAGAGCCAGGCGAGCGTTCTCCTCGTTGTCGTCCAGGCGAGCGAGGCTGGTCACGAGCGCACCGGCCGCGGATTTCTCGGCGGAGACCACCCGATTCCACTCCAGGCGCACGATTTCTTCGACTTCCTCTACGGCGAATCCTTGGACCGAGCGCTCGTACTCGGTGACGAGGAGAATGTTGCGCGCCGAGGGCGTGCAGCCCACCACGGAGGGCAGATCGATCACGGGGATGATCTGACCCCGGATATTGGCCACGCCCAGAACATGCTTCGGAGACCCCGGCATCGGCGTGATCGAGGGCATGATCAACGCTTCCCGCACTTTGAAGACGTTCATGCCGAAGACCTCTCGCGTGCTCGAGTTGCGGTCCTCGCCCAGTCGAAAGATCAGGAGTTCGAATTTGTTTGTGCCGGCCAGCTTCGAGCGCTCGTCTACTTCCCGCATTACGTCACTCATGGCGCAACTCCTTAATTCTGTTTTTGACCGATCGCGGTACTGAGTTCATCCAGCTTGCTCAGCAATTCTTGCTCAATGCGCGACAAATCCGCCCCCTGGCGCAGAGCTTCGTCCCTGTCCCCCGACTGCACGGCGGTGCGGATTCCGCGGGCGGTAACATAGAGCGCGGCGTAAGGATTCGCGATCTCCTGAAAGGCCAGGATCTGTCCGAAAGACACCCTGCCGGCATCCTCGTACCAACGGCCAAAGCTGGATTGTCGATGATCCGCCAGCTCGCCCGAGGCTTGCGAACCCGCCCGGTGAGCAATCTCGGCCAGGATGTTACGAACGAAAATCTTAATGTCGTTCCTGGCCGATTCAATGTTCATTACCGCCACCATGCTGTGCAGCGTCTGCACCCGCTCGCCCAGCGAAAGCGCGACGGATTCGGCGCCGTGCGCGGTCTGTTCGGCCGAGTGACTGGTTTTTTCGATGGACCTGGCCGAGCCGTCAATGTCGAGGATGTTACTTTGCACTTCCTCGGTGGCTTTCTGCACGCGCTTCGACAGATTGCGTACTTCGTCGGCGACCACGGCAAAACCGCGGCCATGTTCTCCAGCCCGGGCAGCCTCGATGGCGGCATTTAGTGCGAGCAGGTTGGTCTGATAGGCGATCTCCCGAATGGTCTGTGCAATTCGCCCGATCGCGCCGACCTGTGCAATCAGTCCCTTGGAAGCCTTGCGGCTGTCCGCCACCGACTGCGCAAGCCCGTTCAGCTTGCCTCCGACCGCCTTCATGGCGCTATCGGTCTCTCCCGCCAGCCCCATCAGCGATTCCGCATGCTCCGAGGCAGCCTTGCTCATGCTTGCGATCACTTGCTCGGCGAGTTTCCCGTCGCTGACGTTGCGCCAGGAGGCATGGAATGCGATGACCTTCCCGGCCCGATTGCAAACGGGCGTGAAGTTCAACGTGAAGGTTACCCCGCCAAGGAGCAAGTCCGTGCTGTGCTCACGCGCCGGATCGTCGACCAGAGTGCGCAAGATGTTGCGAATGCGCTCCGGATCCCGGTGAAACTGATGGATCGAGGAGCCGAATGCCTTGCGTACGTCCGCCCCCCTGAGGAGAGGATTGAGCCGCCGGTGATTCAGGCTCATCGCTTCCAGCGCGGCCCGGTTCATATAGAGAATGGGGTTCTCCATATTCTCATCGGCATCGCACAGCATCTCGAGGCTCGATAACGGCTCCAGCAGCAACCGCGCATACTCCAGCAGGCGCTCCCGTTCCGAGTTCGCTTCGCGGCGCCCCGGGGAGGCGGTTGCGGCGCGCGGCGCCGGGCCGCCCGCGGCGTGCACGGTGGAGCCCACACGGCTCCGGCGAGGGTGCGCCGTTTTGGAAGGCTTCGTCTTTGCTTCCGGAATCGTATCCTTCTTGGCCTTACGGCGATTGGGGATTACCATGCTTGCCATTGAAAACTCCTTTTACCGAGAAATTACGGTTCCGACGGTCAGTTCGTCGAACCAGTCCAGGAAACGTCCCACGTTTTTGCCCGCATAAATCGCTCCGTGCTGAGGACAGAGGTAATCGATGTCCAACTGGCGAACACGGTCGATCCAGTCCTTCTTAGCCGCGTTAGACGGCATCCATCGCTGATGAAAGAACACGGCGTGCTGAATATGCTCGTCAAAGTCCCTGGCGGAATCCGCTCCCTGGTGGCCGCCGACCCAGATGCTGTGGCTGGCTGGCAAGAGGGCCGTTCCCACATCGCCGCTGAAGTAGACCTTCGCCTCCGGGTCATAGACATGAAAGTTTGCCGAGGCGTGCAAATAATGTGCCGGGATGAGTTCTAGCTTGTGACCGCCGATAACAATCTCCCCGCCTTCATCCGGAATACCGATCAGCTCCGCATCGAGCGCGCCATAGTGCCGGATAAAGCCTTCCCACAGGCTGGGTATGTGCCATTGCACCTTGTCATTGCAGGCGTTCCACAAAGGAAGACTGGAGGCAATGTCCGGATCCTGGTGCGAGACAAACGCCTTGGCCACCGACGTGGGGGGCACGACCTCGGCAACGGCCGCGAGGACTTGCGGAAAGATCTCGAAACCGCCCGGGTCCAGAATGGCGCTCTGTCCGTTGGACTCCACAATATACACGTTGGAATCGATGACCCGACGCTCTTCCTGGTCGTACAACACCCACCAACGGTGGTTCCCCGCTTCAAATACCGGCGCTGCTTTCATGCAGGACCTCCTCCAATTCAGAGCGATATCTCCAGATCGCATCTCTAACCTTGGCGACCGCAAGGCCCATCTCGTGCGAGACTCGCATCAGCGGCGCGCCGCTCTGTTCGGAGAGCGCCGCCTCGATCCGGCCGTTGGTCACTACGTATTCCTGTTCGGTGATACCCTCCTGCAGCCGGGTGACCGTCTCCACCAAGCGGCGCAGAATCGCGATGCCTTCGGCCTCTTCCGCTTCCGTATTGCGCTGCCAGTTTCCTTCCGCCTGGGAAAGAAAGGCGCTGGATTGGCGGTTCGCATTCATCACCTCCGCGGTGCGGCGGAACACCTCGGTAAAGCGGGCATGCTGCAAAACACGCATCTGCACCCGGACCAGCGGCGCGACCGATTGCTGTAAGGGAGCCGCCGCGTTTTTCAGTTGCACCGCTTGCTCCCGGAAGGCCTGCGCCACCACCCCATAGCTCGCCAGCTTGTTCCCGTGCCGCTTGACCAGAACCATCGCATTGAGAGCGCGACGGTCGATCTCGTGCAACGAGCGCTCGATGATGCACCGCGTGCCGGAGGACGCGTCCATGATCCGCATAATGCGCTGAATATCCATCATTGCCCTCCTTCGAGCGCGGCGGCGGCGCTCAAGGCTGCCGCATCCAGAATCAGAACCACGCTGCCGCGTCCGGAAATTGTAGCGCCCTGGTACAGGCTGGGGCCGGCGAGAAAATCAATGGGCTTTACTACGGAGTCCTCGTTGCCCAAGACTTCGGAGACAACAAACATACCCCGTTCGGTCAATACTCCCTCGACACTCTCGCGACCGAGGCGCAGCGGGCGGTCCTGCAGGATCGCACCCAGGTCCGCCACCGGCACCGTCTGCATGCCATCCACACGGTAAGTTACCCGGCCGGCAAACCGGTGCACGCGGTGCTCTTCAATGTCGGTCAAGCTGTCGATAGCGGAAATAGGCAGCGCATAGACGTCCTGGCGAACCCGCAGGTAGAGCACGGGCAGCACGGCCAGTGTGAGCGGAAACTCCATTGCGATGCGCGTGCCCTGGCCGAGAGTCGTTTCAAGCGAGAGGCGCCCCCGCAGCTTGTTAGTCGTCTCTTTGACTACGTCCATGCCCACGCCGCGTCCGGACAGATCCGTCGCCTGGTCTTTGGTGGAGAAGCCGGGACGGAAGATCAACTCAAGAGCCTCCTGCTCCGAAAGCCGGGCCGCCTGCTCCGGGGTGATCACCTGCTTCTCGATTGCCTTCTGCACGATCACCCGGCGATCGATTCCGTTGCCGTCATCGGAAACCTCGATTCGCACCCTGTCGCCCAGATGAACCGCCGCAATTCGCAGCAGGGCGGTGGGAGACTTGTTGGCGTTTTTCCGGACTTCGGGCAACTCGATGCCATGATCGAGGCTGTTGCGCACCAGGTGCGTCATCGGCCCGGAAAGGGCGTCCACGACGGTCTTGTCTATTTCCACGTCCTCGCCGGCAATTTCCAGCTTGACCTCTTTGCCGAGCAGATGCGAGAGGTCGCGCACCACCCGGGGCAACTGCTGGAACAGGCGCCTGCATGGCTGCATGCGCAAGCGCATCACCGTGCGCTGGAGATCGCTTACCCTCAGGTCCATCTCCCGCGCGATCCGGGACATGGTCTCGTTTTCCTTGTCCAGTCCGCCAACCGCGGAGGTGAGGCGGTTGCGCAGCAGAACCAATTCTCCAACCTGATTCATCACCGCATCGAGCCGGCCTGCCTCCACGCGCAGCGACCCCTCTACCGCTTCCGTACGCCTGGGAACGGATCGGGCAGGAGAGGCATGAGCGGATGAGCCGGGACCCGCCGCCGGGACGTTCGCTTCGGCGGGCGCGGACGGCGGTTGTGCGGCAGCGGGAGCGACGGGAACCGCGATAACCGGTGCGGCCTGTGCATCGGTGATCGCGGATGCGATCGCGGCAAGGGAGCCGCCGGATTCAGACTCCTGGCGGGAGAGCATCTGGATGGTCCGGCCCAAATCGGCCGGGCCGGGACCGGGATTCTCTTGCACCGAAAGTGTCTGAAGCATGTCGTTCAGAACGTCGAGCGCGTTGAGGATGGCGTCGATGCGGTCGGAAGTCACCGGCAGGCGATGCGAGCGAAGCTTGTCCAGGAGGTTTTCGAGATCGTGAGCCCAACTGACCACGTGCTTCGCGTCCAGAAAGCCCGCTCCGCCCTTGAGCGTGTGAAAGGCGCGGAAGATCGATGCGAGCGTTTCGTCGTTGCCGGGATCCGTTTCAAGGCTCAGGATGTCTCGCTGAGCCTTGACCAACAGTTCTCGCGATTCGGTCAGGTAGTCCTGTAGAAACTCTAAATCCAAGGCGGCACCATGAACTCTATCGGCTGCCGCAATAATTCCCTATAGGCACCTTCGCAAAATCGTGGAGAATATACCCCCGACCCCCGGTGAACGGAAGGAAAGCCGAGACGATGCTCGGTTCGGCAGGCTGGACAGCCTGCGCCCGGGCTTCAGTCGTAGACGAAGTGCAGCAGCTTTTTCAGATCTTCCCAGGCTTCGCGTTTGGCGTTCTGGTTGTAGGGGCGCAAAAGGTAGGAGGGATGGTAGGTGACCAGCACCGGGATGTCGCGCCACTGGAACCAGCGGCCGCGCATCTTAGTAACGCCTTCTTTGTGTCCGGTGACGGCGCGCGCCGCCGTGCCTCCCAGGGCGCAGATGGCTTTCGGGCGGATGGTGGAAAGCTGGCGGTAGAGGAACTGGCCGCAGATTTCCATCTCGTCCGGTTCGGGAGTGCGATTGCCGGGCGGGCGGCACTTCACCACGTTGCAGATGTAGACGTCTTCGCGCCGCAGCGGCATGCCTTCCTTGCGGGCGGTATTTTCGATCATCTGGGTGAGCAACTGGCCGGCGCGGCCGACGAACGGGATGCCCTGCTCGTCTTCATCCGCGCCCGGACCTTCGCCGACGAATACCAGCGGCGAGCGTTCGTTGCCCACGCCGAACACGAGTTTGTTACGGCCTTCGTGCAGACGGCAGCGTTTGCAATCGCCGATATCCTCCAGAATCTGAAGCAGCGTCTCGGCGGCAGGCGCCAGGGGTGGCAATTCGACCTCGATTCGCGCCGGCGGCGGGGACGGCTCGGGCGCGGCCGCGGCAACCTGCGCCTCACGCCGATACATGTCACCCACGCCGAGGTCGCGGTAGAACTCCAGGTATTGGCGAAGCTGGTCGGGCGTCATGGCGCGTCATTGGGCGGCGTGCAGGGCCAGGCGGAGTTTGAGCACTTCGTCGAAAATGCGCTCTGCCACCTCACGCTTAGGCGCGCGCGGCACGGTCACGGTTTCGCCGGTGGAAGTCACCAGCACCACTTCGTTCAGGTCGGCTTCAAAACCCACTTCGGCCGACCCAACCAGGTTGCCCACCACCATGTCGCAATTCTTGACGCGCAGTTTGCGGCGTGCCTCTTCCACCAGGTTCTCGGTCTCGGCGGCGAAACCGATCAGCAGGCGATCGCCCTTCCTGCCGCCGAGTTCGGCCAGGATGTCGGGGGTCGGATCGAGCTCGAGCGATAGCCGCGCCGCGGTCTTTTTCATTTTCTGGGCGGGAACGCGGCTCAGGTGAAAATCGGCTACAGCGGCGGCCTTGATTACAATGGTCGCCGGACCCAGCCGTTCCAGCACTTCGCGGCGCATCTCGGCCGCTGTGTGCACCGGAACCAGTTCCACGCCGAACGGCGGACGAAGCGCCACCGGCCCGGAAATCAGGACCACCGCGGCGCTCCGGGCCGCGGCCTCTTCGGCCAGCGCGTACCCCATCTTGCCGCTGGAACGGTTGGTGATGTAACGCACCGGATCGAGCGGCTCCTGGGTGGGACCGGCGGTGATCAAGATCACTTCGCCTTCCAGATCGCGACGCCGGTGCGCTTCCCGCCCCACCGCCGCGGCGATTTCTTCCGGTTCGGCCATGCGTCCCGGCCCGGTCATGCCGCAGGCCAGATAGCCAACCCCCGGCTCGACGATGCGGTGGCCGCGCCGTTTCAGGGTTTCCAGGTTCGCCACCACAGCCGGATGCGCCAGCATATTCACGTTCATGCTGGGCGCCAGCAGCACCGGACCGGTGAAGGCGAGGTACAGGGTGGTGAGGAAGTCGTTGGCCAGCCCGTTGGCCAGCCGCCCGAGCAGGTCGGCCGTGGCAGGGGCGATTACCATCAGCTCGTTTTCCTGCGCCGTGCGAATGTGGTCGATGGCGTTCTCGATGGCGAACAGGTCGGCCAGCACGCGCCGCCCCGTAAGGGCCGCGAGCGTGGCGGGCCGGAGGAACTCCTGCGCAGCCGCGGTCATCACCGCCTGCACCTGGTGCCCTTCCTGCATCAGCAGCCGGGCCAACTCGGCCGATTTATACGCTGCGATGCCGCCACCAACACCGAGTACGATTTTCATAGGGTTCAAGGATTTGCCGCGATATCCGGCGACCGCTCCCTCACGGTCGCGGCTCGGAAACACGCAAGCCTGAGCCGTGACCGTGAGGGAGCGGTTCCCCGCGAAGGCTAGAGGACCGGCTCGGATTCCACCAGAGGCTTCTCGGGTGCCTGGCCCGTGAGGCTGTATTTCACCAGTCCGCGCCGCACTTCCTCCATGGCGATTATGGTGGATTTTTTCGACGATGTCGGCAGCACCGGCCGCGCCCCGCCCTGCAACTGGCGGGCACGCTTGGCGGCCACGATGATGAACCGGTAGGTGCTCAGATCCGGATCGTCCGGAATGGTGCAATGGGCGTTGTTGCGTGGTGGCTTGTCCATAAACCTCGATACCTCTTCAACGTTCAAATGTCGCCAGGATCGCCGGAATGCGGTCCTCGATCCTGGATCGCCGCGCTCTTTCCGCGATTACGATACCGCTCAATACCCGGTCGGACTCGTCCAGGTCCCGATTGATCAGGATATAGTCGTAGTCTTTGTAGTTCCGGATCTCATCGGCCGCTTCCCCCAGGCGCCTCTCGATCACTTCGTCCCCATCTTCCCCACGGGCGCGCAGGCGATGTTCAAGAACCTGACGGGAGGGAGCAAGAATGAAGACGGACACGGCCTCGGGAATCCGACCCTTCAATTGTCTCGCACCTTGCACGTCGATGTCGAGTACCAGGTCTTTAGCTTGCCGCCGGGCCTCCTCCAGAATGGATTGGTGGGTGCCGTAATAGTTGCCGAAAACCTCCGCCCACTCCAGAAACTCGCCGCGCCCGATCATGGCTTCGAAGTCCGCCCGGCTCACGAAGCGGTAATTTTCGCCGTCCACTTCCTGGCCTCGTCGGGCCCGGGTGGTGAAGGAAACCGAAAACATAAGGTTCTCGACGCGGGCCAGCAGGCGGTCGACCAGCGTCGACTTACCCGACCCGGAGGGCGCGGAAATAATGAACACGGTGGTCATGGGGTGGTTCGGTCTATTCCAGATTGAGAGCCTGCTCGCGGATTTTGTCGATTTCCGATTTGGCCGCCAGCGCCAAGTCGGTGATGGTGAGCCCCAGGTCGCCCAGGCCGCCGGTTTTGGACAGAACCGTGTTGGCTTCCCGGTTCATTTCCTGCAGCAGGAAATCCAGCCGTTTTCCCACTTCGCCACTGCCGCCCAGCAGGCGCTCAAGCTGCTCGGCGTGAGTACGCAAACGCACCAACTCCTCGGAGATATCGCTGCGGTCGGCCGCCAGTGCGGCTTCCTGGATCAGGCGCTGCGGGTCGATGCCGGCGCCGTGCAACAGATCGGCCAGCCTCTCTCTTAATCGCCTTTGGAAAGCCGCGGTGGCGCCTCCGCGGATCTGCTCCATGCGGTCCACCAGTTTGACCACGCCCTGGGTGCGCTGGCACATTTCGCGGACCATGGCGGCGCCCTCGCACTCGCGGAACTCATTCAGTACGGTCACGGCTTCGGCGGCGGCTTCGAGCACGGCCCGGTTGGTTTCCGGACCCGGATCCTGGCCCTGGCAGGTATTCAGCATGCTGGGCAGGCGCAGGGCTGCGTTCAGGTCGGGCTGCTGACCGGCGATCTGGTAGGCTGCCGCCGCCTCCTGGAACGCCCGCATGTAGGCGTCCAGCAGCGGGCGGTTGAGGCCGATGGCGGCGCCCGCGGCCGCGCCGGTGTCGACATGCACCTGCAAGTGGCCCCGCACCACGCCCGCCTTCAGCACCACGCGCAGCTCGCTTTCGAGCGCGTCCAACTCCGGCGGCAGATGAAAATGCACGTCCAAGGCGCGATGGTTCACGCTCTTCAGGCTGACCACCACCTCGCCGGTCCCCATCGGCCTGGTCACCCTGGCAAAGCCGGTCATGCTGCGCAAACTCATAGGTCCACCGCCGGTCCGGCGCTCGCAAACTGCAATTCATGCAGCCGTTGATACACGCCGCCGCGATTCACCAATTCTTCGTGCGTTCCCATTTCGGCGATCCCGCCTTTTTCCAGGACTACGATCTTATCGGCCCGCCGGATGGTGGACAGCCGGTGCGCGATCACGATCACGGTGCGATGCTCCATCAGGTTAGCCAGCGCCTTCTGCACCAGCATCTCGCTTTCGCTGTCCAGGTGCGAGGTGGCCTCGTCCAGGATCAGGATGGGCGCGTTCTTGAGCAGGGCGCGGGCGATGGCCAGCCGCTGGCGCTCGCCGCCGCTCAGGCGGAAGCCGCGGTCCCCCACCACGGTCTGGTAGCCTTCCGGCAGTTGCTCGATGAAGTCGTGCGCCAGGGCGGTTTCGGCCGCGCGGCGGATCGCTACGGGCGGGATATCGGGCCGGCCGTAGGCGATGTTTCTGGCCACCGTATCGTTGAACAGGAAAGTGTCCTGCGCCACGATGCCGATGTGGGCCCGCAGCGAGGCCAGGTCCAGGCCGCGCACATCCACCCCGTCCACGCGCACCGCGCCGGCGGTAACGTCGTAGAACCGCGGCACCAGGTCTGCCAGCGTGGTCTTGCCGGCGCCGCTGGGGCCGACTAGCGCAACCACCGTTCCGGCTTCTACTTCGAGCGTGAGCGGGCCGAGATGGAAACCGCCCTCGGCGGACGGATAGTAAAAAGAGATGCCGTCGAAAACGATGCCCTGGCGAAACGCTTCGAGCTTCACGGCGTCCGGACGGACGGCGATCTCTTCGCGGTGGTCGAGATATTCGAAGACTTTCTGCGACGCACCCAAGGCCTGCTCGAAAATGTTGTGGATGCCCACCAGGCGCTTGACGGGCTCGTAGAGCAGCAGCAGGGCGGTGACGAAGGCGGTGAAATCGCCCGGCGTCATGACCCCGGCTTTGATCTGGTCCACGGCGTAGGTCAGCAGGGCGACGATGGTGAAGGCTCCGAACAGCTCGATCAGGGGCGAGGAAATGGCCTGCTGCAGGGTATAGCGCACGTTGCTCTTCAGCAGCCGGCGCGCGGCGTCCCGGAAGCGGCGCAGTTCGTAATCCTCGGCCCCGAACGCCTTCACCACCATGTGGCCGCTAAGGGTTTCCTGCAGGATCTGATTGAGTTCGGCCTGGCGGTCCTGGGTGCCGCGGCTGATGCGGCGAATGCGCCGCCCGATCTGGCGCGTGGGCAGCATCACGAAGGGCAATACGGTGAGGCTTACCACCGCCAGCCGCCAATCGCTGGTGAGGACGACCAGGCTGAAGGCGATGGCGCTGAAGGATTGGCGCAGGAAATCGGCCAGCATCTGCGAGGTGGCCAGTTGCACCTTGTCTACGTCGTTCATGATGGACGACATGAGCTGGCCGGTGGAATGCGCCTCGAAAAACTGCGCGCCCTGGCGCTGAATCTTGTCGAACACAGCGTTGCGAAGGTCGGTGACCGCCGAAAGGCCGGCATAGCTCACCAGATAGTTGCCCAGGTAGTCGCAGAGCCCCTTGATCAGAAAAACCGCCACGATGGCGATGGCGACCAGCGTCCAGACGGGTTTGTGGATGGGTACGAGCTGTTCCAGGAAAATCTGGTGCCCGAGGACTTTGTGGGGCAGGAGGGGCGTGAGGCCGGCGGCCGGATGGGAACTGAGTACCTTATCGAAAATGGGTTTGGTGAGCAGGGCCATGGTGCCCTGGGCGGCGCCGGCGACAGCCATCAGCAGGAACGATCCGGCCAGGTGCGGCGCGTAGCGGCGGGCGTAGGCGAGCAGCCGTCCCAGTTCCTTCACGCCCGCACCCCCAGCCGTGCCAGCGCTTCGAGGACGCTATCCACGCCGACCGAGGCGATGCCGGCAGGGGCGGCGACCACTTCCGACTGGGTGCGCCAGGGTCCCCAGATGGCCGGGTCGGACGCGCCGAAAATGGCGACTACGGGCAGCCCGAAGGCGGCGGCCAGGTGAGCCGGCCCGCTATCGTTGCCGACGAACAGCGCGGCCGTCGCCAGCAGGCTTTTCACTTCGCCCAGCGGCGCGCCGGGCAGGGTCCGCCAGGCGGCAAACGGAGCGAAATCGTCGTCCGCACGGCCGATGACGACCACTTCCATGCCGGAGTTTTGGAGATGCCTGGCTACGGCTTCAAAGCCCGCCGCAGGCCAGGTTTTCTCCGGCGCGGCGGCGAAGGGATGAAGCACGGCGGTGGAAGACGCCGGCTGGCGCGGCGCGGGGCTGCCGAGGCTGGCGCGCGGAATCTCCCCCGTCGCCGCGCCCAGCCAGAACATGGCGCTGGCCAGGTGCTCGGCGGTATGCACGACGCGTTCGGCGCCCAGGATTTGCTGCGCCCGCGGAATGCGCAGGTTGTATGCCCATTGCATGCGGTAGTGGCCGAAGCCCGCGCGCCAGCGGGCTCCCGAGGCGCGAGTCATCCAGGCGCTACGTGTGCCACCGTGCAGGTTCAGGCACAATCGCGGCCGGAACCGGCGGAGGGCGGCGAGCCGCGGCGGCAGGATTTCGTCGGTGTCCGGCTGGTCTTCGAAGACCGCACGGTACCGGTCTTCGACCATCACGGCGACGCGCAGGTCGGGACGGGCGCGCTTCAGGATGCGCAGGGCGGGCGTCGTCAGTACCGAGTCGCCCAGCGATCGCAACCGCACCACGGCCACCCGGCCGCCCGGTTCGACATCGTCCAAAACACTCGCCACGACGTTCTAATCTTCGATCCTGGCTTCATCCACCAACATCACCGGGATGTCGTCGCGAATCGGGTAGACACGGCGGCATTCCACGCACTTCAAGCCGCTCCCGTCGGGCTTCAGGTCGAGGGCGGCCTTGCAGATCGGGCACACCAGAATTTCCAACAATTCTTTGCTGACGGCCATAAGGAAACTACAGTGTAGCAAGCGGTGTGGAGAGGGACGGGGGGCGAGTTTAGGCGGAGCAGCCTCGGAATCATCGTCGGGTCCCGCTGGGGGCGGGACACAGTGCCCCTTCGGGGTCTCCGACCCGCCGCAATCTTCTGTTTGGGCATGTACTAAAATGTAGGTGCAATATGTGAAGTACGCTTGATGCGCTTCGAATGGGATGAGGACAAGAGCCGTCGCAATCTCGCAAAGCACTAAGGTCAGCTTCGAAACCGCCCGCTTGGTTTTCAACGATCCCCTCCTGCGCAGCATCCAGGATCGCGTCGTTGAAGGGGAAGAGCGATGGCAGACGATGGGAATGGTGTCCGGCGCGGTATTGTTGGTCGCGCACACCTATCGGGACGAGGCTGGCGATGAGGTGATCCGCCTGATTTCGGCACGAAAGGCAGTGGCCCGTGAAAGGCGAGAATATGCAAAGAGTCAAAGCGCTCAAGCGGATGAAATCCGAACCCTTCGGAGGATGAAGGAACGGGAAATCGATACCACCGACATTCCGCCGGCTCTCGATTGGAGCAAGGCGGTTGTCGGCAAGTTCTATAGGCCAAAGAAGAAGCCGCTTACGATCCGGTTGGACGAGGACGTTCTGGCGTGGCTTAAAGGACAAGGCGACGATTATCGGACGCGAATCAACGCCCTTTTGCGGAGATCGATGGAGAGGGCCAGCGCCGATAGACAGAGCCGGTGACAGACGGGCGTTACCCGCTTTCCTAAAAGGAAACGCCCCTCCGTCGTCGGCGACCGCCCGAGAGTGCCGGCAGGAGCGCCGCGCGATAGCATGCGTCATGAATCATGCGCGCTCGTTCCCACAGACACGTTGTCGCGGTCACCGTGCTGCTATCCGCGCCGACCGCCCTTTTTGGCCAAGATGCGACCGCTCACGCTAAGACTGCCCCGGCGGAAGCGGCTACTGTCGTGCCGCGCGAATTCGACTCCACCTGGATGGACAGCCACGCAGCAAAAGTGGACGGAGTGAACGGTTCAACTCTGTACCTCAGGCCGGGCGCCACTGGGCAGGTGTTTCTGAAGGCTCTCCCCGAGATCGGGGATCGCTTCGACGTCGCTCTAAAGCTTGTGGTGGTTGTTAAGAACAGCGACGGCTATCCAATTGAGGTGAACCCGGTGACGGAGGGGGAGGCAGTGGTGACCGAGCTTAGGCTCGGCAGTCACCCTCGATACATCCTGGCAAGATAGACGGGCGAGCGAATACCCCCGGAGTCCTTGGGCAGATTCTCCGATTGGAAGTATTTCATCGTTCTCGGCACGCAGCGCAACGCCGGGGGGCCTCCATCCGGCGCAGCAAACGCGCACCCGGAAGAAAAGGTCGCACAGGCTGAACAGCGAAAAGGGCGGAGCACGGACGCCCACTATGAGGCACTGCACGGAAAGGTTTACGACCATAGGGAGGTGTCCCACCACCCCGAGGTTCTCGAATAAGGTCCAGCCGGACTATCCAGTGCGGGCCAGAGACGCAAAGCTGGCTGGCACGGTCAGAGCTGTCATCGTTGTTGACGCGGAGGGGCGCGTCCGCGATGCGGAGGTCGTCGAGGGTCTCGGAATGGGCCTGGACGAAGCAGCGATTGAAGCGGTGCGCAAGTGGCGATTTAGTCCAGGCTGTAAGGATGGTAGAGCCGTGAACGTTAGAATGTTTATTGGTGTAGATTTTCGGATTCAATAGCCAGAAGCCGTCAATCGAGACCGAAAGCCGAGCTGCCGGTCACCCAATGGCCACGGTTGGTGGAAACCTGGCTGCGCACCATCCACATTCTGCCCGCCGCTCACTGACCCAGAGGTGGGACAGACGCGGACAGACGATCGTTTCTTGTCGTCTGTTTGAATGGGCCTCCGGCCCGCGAAATCCCGATGCGTTCGGCGCCCAGGATTTGCTGCGCCCGCGGAATGCGCAGGTTGTATGCCCACTGCATGCGGTAGTGGCCAAAGCCGGCGCGCCAGCGCGCTCCCGAGGCGCGAGTCATCCAGGCGCTACGTGTGCCACCGTGCAGGTTCAGGCACAATCGCGGCCGGAACCGGCGGAGGGCGGCGAGCCGCGACGGCAGGATTTCGTCGGTGTCCGGCTGGTCTTCGAAGACCGCACGGTACCCCTTGCGCCGCCTCGCGCTTATGGTCGATACGGCCCCGATCCATCAGGCATTTGGATCGTTGCCGCCATTGGACCTCGATATGTTCATCGGTTCGTTATCGGCGCTGCTGCGGTTCTTTCCAGCTCAATCGACGCGGTTGGTTGTGTTCAATCTGGAGCAGAGAAAAGAACTGTTCCGCTCCGACGGATTTCAGCCGGCTGCGCTCAAAGACGCTGCGGAGGCGATCCAGACAATACAGGCCGGTACGGTCGATTACGCCAATCTCCAGAGACCAGCGTCGGTATCGGAGTTCCTCGCCGGCTTGATCGATCGGGAGATTCGAGACGGCAATGCCTCGGATCTCGTCGTGTTTCTGGGACCCGCTCTGCAGGAGCAAGTCCCGCTGGTGCGTCAGACGATTTCACCGGACGGGCCGCACCCTGTTTTCGCTTACCTTCAACTCACGGCGGCGGCATTCTCGAGTACGACTCAGTCGCGCATCTCGCCCGCGCCGGACTCCAATGTCGAGCAGGGCCCGGGTTGCGGGGTTCTGGGTAGACCGTGCCCCCCGCCGCCTCCGGCATTCGATCCACGGCTTAGCCGATCTCCAGCCGCGGTTCGCGACGCCATTAGCCGAGCTGTGGCTATGCTGGGTGGAGAAACGGTTGCAGTTAGTGAACCCGCCGGGCTGGCCAAAGCCCTCAAAGCCCTTGCCGACCGCAGGCAGGCGCGGGGTGCAAAGCGGTAGGCGGCCGCGGCTATGGTCGTTTTCGGCAGATGTGACGAACCGCCGACAGCCGAGAGCCGCTAAGGTTGAGGGCAACATCCGTGAGGCCCGCTCCCTTCCCCGTGGCATAATCCATCCGGCTGATACAGTGGAACCAGGCACAATCATGCGTAAGCTTTTGCTACTTCTCGCCGCGGGCGCGGCCCTCTCGATGAGCCTGTTCGCTCAGCAGCCGGCCTGGCAGCCCGCACCCGGCCACACTACTCTCGCCCTGTGGCCGAACGGAGCACCCGGTGCGCCGGCGAACGCGGCCCCCGAGGTCGACACCACCACTGCCAAGGACAATCTCGTTGCCGGAAAGCCCGTCATCCGGCTCGGGAATGTCTCCGCGCCGACCCTCACTCTCTACGCGGCCAAACGAAACAACACCGGCGCCGCCGTGGTCGTCTTTCCCGGCGGCGGTTACCGCATCCTCGCCATCGACCTCGAAGGCACCGAAGTGTGCGACTGGCTGAACTCGGCCGGCATCAACTGCGTCCTGGTCAAGTACCGGGTACCCGATTCCGGGCCTTATCCCAAGTCCTCCGCCGCGCTGCAGGACGCCCAGCGCGCGGTCGGCATAGTTCGCTCCCATGCCGCCGAATGGCACATTGATCCGAAGCGCGTCGGGGTGCTCGGCTTCTCCGCCGGGGCGCACCTTGCCGCCGCCCTCAGCACCCACTTCGATCAGCGTTTGTATGAGCCCATCGACGCCGCCGACCAACTCAGTTGCCGGCCCGATTTCGCCGTGATCGTCTACCCCGGCTATCTCGCCATTACCGAGCAGAGCTTCGCCCCGAATGCGGACATCCACGTCACCGAAAAGACCCCGCCCTCTTTCGTTCTGCAAGCCGAAGACGATCCGGTACGCGTCGAAAACGCCACCGTCTACTTTCAGGCGCTGAAGAACGCCAAGGTTCCCGCCGAACTGCACGTCTACGCCAATGGCGGACACGGTTACGGCCTGCGCCAGACCGAGCTGCCCGTCACCCATTGGCCGCGGCTGGTGGAGACCTGGCTGCGGACTATCCATGTTCTGCCCGCGCCCGCCCGGTAGAAAACGGCCGAGGCCGCGACGATTCTCCGTGGCGCGGGCCTCTGGCCAGCAGCGTCGGCCATCGAGCCGGCGTTCCGCGCCCGCTCAATAAATCGCGAAGCAGAAGAACGTGGCGGAATCGCGCGGACGCAGCGCGTATTCGCCTTCCTCTTGCCCTTCGTAGGCTTCCACGCGGTAGAGGCTGCCGGGCAGGCGGGTGACGATCAACCGCAGCGGCTCGGGGCCGCCTTTCGAATACTCGATCTCGCGATGGTCGCCCTTCGATTCCAGGCGGTAGAATTCCAGGCTGTCGGCGGCAATCTTATCGCTCTCGAATAGAAAGATGGGCGCGGCCAGCGGCGTGCGCGCCGGCGAATTGGCGCCGGCGATAATATAGCGCGTATTGTTGCCGTGTTTTTCCGGTTTGGCGGCCACGGCCTCGGTCGCAATCAGCGTGGTGGCGTGCTTGAGGTACGGCAGATCCGGCTTTTCCGGCTTCGGTTCGTTTTGTGCCAGGGCGGCGGCGAGCGCGAGCGCCACCGCGAGCGCGCTTCTCGGAATCATGGAAACAATTTACTCGATTACTTTCTGTTTGCGGAACCAATCGATCAGAATATCTCGCAGCAAGCCGACGTCGTTGGGGAACTGAAGGCCGGTGGTGCCAAGGTTCTCGGCGGTGCCTTGGTTGGCGGCGGTGAAATCGGAAACAGCGAGGGTGTATTCGCGATCCGGCTCGACCGCGCTTCCGCCCAGAACCACCGGCGGCAGGTCGCGGCCCCTGAAGGTACCCACCACCACACGATTATCGAACGGCATGATGTTCCAGATGTTCCGCTCCAGCAATTGACCCGCGGGCAAAACGTCGCGCACGCCGCCACGGTTGATGAAGGCGAAACTGGCGCCGGTCTGTTCGCGGATCGCCTGCTCCATCAGTGCCTTGATCTCGTCCTTGGTGTTGAACGCGCGCCGCGCCATCGCCAGCGGCCGGTCGACGCGCGCCTTCACCTGGTCTTCCCAATAGGCGACCTTCGTAGCCACGTCCGGCGCCGGCGGCGTGCCGGCCGCGATGGGAACGATTTTCCATTTCCATGACACCGGCGCTTTCTTTTCGGTATCGACCTCGAGGTCGAGCCGGCCTAGCTCCTCGGTGTAACTCCTCACCCGCACCATGATGCGGCCATCCACCACGCGCGGTTCCGCGATCCCGCTGTGAATATGGCCGGAGACCAGTACGGCCACCTGCGGCACCTGTTCCAGCACGGCGGTTTCTTCGCGGCCGTCGATATGGGCCAGCAGCACGACCAGGTCGACTTGGGGACGCAGTTCCACCGCATAACGGCGCGCGGTCTCGACGACGGAAATGGCGTGCCATTCGCCCAGCGCTCTCGGAAAGGTGAGCGTGGGCAGGGTCTCGGTCATTTCGCCGATTACGGCCACGCGCAGGCCGTTCACCCGCAGGATGACGTAGGGCTTGGCGAACGCCTGGCCGTCCTTGCCCACCATATTGGCGCTGACCATGGGGTAGTTGACAGTGGAGATGAACTTGCGCGTTTGCATCCAGCCGTAATCGAAATCGTGATTGCCGATGGTGGCGGCATCGATCCCCAGCAGATTCGAAAGCTCGAACACCGGCAGGCCCTGAAAGATGGTCGAAACCGGGGTGCCCTGCGCCAGGTCGCCGGCGTTCAGCAGAATGCAGGCGGCGCAGCCTTCGCGCTCCCGCCGGATCGCGGTGGCCAGCGCGGCGAATCCGCCGTCGCCGTTATCGAGCGGCGAGAGGTGCGCGTGAATGTCGTTGATGTGCAGAATGGTGAGTGGGCGAACCTCGCCACTCAATTGGCAGACGGCGGCTGCCAGTAAGGCCAGCACCATGCCGCATGCTTTTGCCAACCCGGTGGGGCGGACCCCCTGGTCCGCGCGGGTCCTCCTGGATCCGCTCTCCCGTCGAATTATCGGGCGCCTGCCATCGGCGATCAGCCGGCCAGGGGGCCGGCTGCGGACCAGGGGGTCCGCCCCACCACAGGAATTTCGCTTCACTCGAATCATTCTATCCCGTGCGATGATGAGATTTCCCATGGGGCAAGAGGAGCGGGAGTGGCTCAAGGCCGGGCGCGCGGCGCTCGAAATCGAAGCGGCCGCGGTTGTGGCCGCGGCGGCGCGCTTGGGCGATGAATTGATTAGCGCCGTGGACCTGATCGTCGGCCATCCCGGCAAGGTCGTGATCACCGGCATCGGCAAGTCGGGGCACGTGGCGCGCAGCCTGGTGGCCACCTTGTGCAGCACCGGAACCGCGGCTGTGTTTCTGCATCCGGCCGAAGCGGCGCACGGCGACCTGGGCGTCTACACGCCGGGCGACCCCACCGTGCTGATCTCGAAAAACGGGGCGTCTTCCGAGTTGCAGGATTTGATTCCGCTGCTGCGCGACTTCCGTTCGCCCCTGATAGGGATTCTGGGCAGCGCGTCTTCGCCGGTGGCGGCGCGGATGGACGTGCTGCTGGACGCCTCGGTGGAGCGCGAGGCCGACCCCAACAATTTGGCGCCTACGGCCAGCACCGTAACCGCGCTGGCGGTCGGCCACGCGTTGGCCGTCGCGCTGATGCGGGCGCGCCGTTTTACCGCCGAAGAATTCGGCCGGTACCACCCGGGCGGCCAGTTGGGGCGCAACCTGCGTCTTTTGGTCGGCGAGACCATGCACCCGGTGGCTGAGGCCGCGGTGGTAATGCCGGAAGCCAGGTTGAAAGAGGTGATCATCGTCATGACGCGGCGGCCGCTGGGCGCGGCGCTGGTGGTGACGCCGGAGGGCACGCTGGCCGGGCTGCTCACCGATGGCGACCTGCGCCGCGCGCTGACCACTCACGACGATATCCGCACCCTCAACGCCGGCGACGTCATGACCAGGACTCCTGTTGCGATCGCGCCCGAAGCCAGCCTGGCGGAGGCGCTCGACCGCATGGAGCGCCGCCCGTCGCAGCTTTCCGTGCTGCCGGTGGTAGACTCCGACGGCCGAGCGCTGGGATTGTTGCGGCTGCACGACGTCTATCTGGGCACGCGCCGGTAGCATCCGTCGAGCAGGGGCGATTAGCCGATGTGGGGATTTCGCGGTTTAGGCGGGGCAACCGCTTGGGAGCTGCGAAAAAACTCGTCGAAATGCGCTGGGCCAGCGGTTCCGCCTGCCCCACCATTGAAAACGATGCACCTGCCTTGGTGGCGCAGGCGGTTCCGCCTGCGATTTTCCCACGGGACGGGGAGCGGTTGGCTAGCCGCATTCCGATGCAACCTATAATAAAGGACGTTGAGGCGGGCCCAAAGCCGCTTAAAGATTGAGGTGAAATGAACCGGCGAACATTCTGCTCCCTCCCGTTGGCTGCTGCGGTCCCGCTTGCGGCCGCGAGCGGCCCGCCCGGCGCCGATCCGGGCGCACCGAAAGCGGCCATCGAGCGCTGGAAGGATTTGCGCTTCGGCATGTTCATCCACTGGGGCCCGATCAGCATCGTCGGCACCGAGATCAGTTGGTCGCGCGGCGGCGAACGGCGCGGCCGGTCAGGCACCGGCAATGTCCCCGTGGAGGTCTACGACAACCTCTACCGCATGTTCAATCCGGTGAAGTTCAACCCCGATGAATGGGTGCAACTGGCGAGAGACTCGGGCATGAAGTACCTGGTGTTTACTACCAAGCACCACGACGGCTTCTGCGAGTTCGGTTCGAAGCTCACCGGCTACAAAATCACCAGCGAGAAATCGCCGTACCGCAAGGATATCGTCCGCCTCCTCTCGGATGCCTGCCACCGCGCCGGACTAGACTGGGGCGTCTACTATTCGCAACCCGACTGGCATCACCCGGATTATCGCAACGGCGCAGCGCACGCGAGCTACATCGAATATATGCACGGCCAGGTGCGCGAGCTGTTGACCGGCTACGGTCCGACCAGGGAGTGGTTCTTCGACGGACTGGACGGGACAGCGGCGGATTGGGATGCGCCGCGGCTGCTCGCTATGATGCGTCAGATCGAGCCGGATCTGATCATCAACGACCGCGCCGGTCTGCCGGCCGACCTGGATACGCCAGAACAGCGCATCGGCATGTTCCAAATCAACCGTCCCTGGGAAACCTGCGCCACCGTCGGAACGCAGTGGGCCTACAAGCCCGAGGACACGCTGCGGCCGATTGAGGAGTGCCTGCGCGCATTGGTCTGCTGCGCCGTCGGCGACGGCAACCTGCTGTTTAACGTCGGTCCGCGGCCCGACGGCCGGATCGAGGCATCCCATGCCGCGCGCCTGCGCGAGATGGGCGCGTTTCTCAACCAATACGGAGAGAGCATTTACGGGACTCGCGGCGGCCCGTTCGTCGCGCCCGACGAGAAGAAGCGGCCCGCCGACACGGAGAGCTTCGTCCTGGCGGAAGGCAACTGGTGGGGCGGCAGCACGCACAAGGGCAACACCATCTACCTGCATATTCTGCGCTGGCCTTCGGAAACCATCCACCTGCCTGCGATGGCGCCCAGGATCGTGCGCCACGGCCTGCTGGGAGGCGGCAAGGCCAACGTGCGGCAGAGCGAGGCCGGGATCAGCGTGAGCGTGCCCGCCGCGAGCCGGCAAGCGGTGGATACCATCGTCAAACTGGAACTCGACGGACCGGCCAATACGCTACCGGTCCTCGGTCCGGGATGAAGGGGAATCACCCATGGATACAACCGGCCGCGATTTCATCTCCGTCAGCCTGGTTTCGCCGCTGCTGGCGAGCGCGGCCGCCCCGGGCCGGCCGAACGTTCTGGTTGTCGTGCTCGACGATCTCGGGTGTCACGACTTGGGGTACCTTGGCGCGGACGACTTGAGGACCCCGAACATCGACGCCATCGCGGAGCGCGGGCTCAAGTTCCGTAACGCTCGAAGCAGAAGACGCCGTTTGTCTTTCCAATCTCGAGGAGGACCCGGGTGAGACCCGCAATCTACGCCGGCTGCACCCGAATCTCGTCGACGAACTGCTGACCGGGCTGGAGCGGTGGCGCGACGGGCTCCGCAAACCGGAGTAGGCACCCAACCCGGCGAGCGCCAGGATACGGATTTGGAATATCATTGACCCAATGGTCAAATCTCAATTTCGCAGTTCGTATGTTTTGGTGGCTTCCGGTCTTTTGCTATCGCTGGCGCAGGCGCCGCCGGCCGTGGCCCAGGGGAGGTCTCAAGCGCAAACCCCGGCTCAGACTCCCGCTCCGGCTCCCTCCACAACGCCCACGCCGCCGCCCGCTCCGGCTCCCGGCGGAAGAGGTGGGCGCGGCATTCCCGGCCCCGGACCGGCGATCGGCGGCGACATCGACGAAACGCCCGTGGTCACCCACCACACAGTCACGGTCGACGGCAAGACACTGAACTACACCGCTACCGTGGCACAGATGCCGCTGAAGAACACCTCGGGCGAAACCGAGGCGCATATCTTCTATATGGCCTACACGCTCGATGGCGTTAGCGATGCGGCAAAACGCCCGCTGACTTTCTGCTTCAACGGCGGACCGGGCTCGGCGTCGCTCTGGGTACATATGGGCGGCATGGGGCCGCGCAGTCCCAAGCTGTTGCCGAACGGCGGCATGCCCCCGCCCCCCTATCAGGCCAAGGATAATCAGGATACCTGGCTGGACGTGACCGACCTGGTGTTCATCGACCCGGTGGGCACCGGCTACAGCCGCGCCAAGACGCTCGAAGTGGCGCGCCGCATGAACGGCGTGCGGGGCGATATCCAGTCGGTGGGCGAGTTCATCCAGACATACGTGGAGCGCAACAGCCGCGAGCTTTCGCCGCTATTCATCGCCGGAGAAAGCTATGGCACTTTCCGCACAGCGGGCCTGGCGGGATATCTGATCGAGCGCGGCCTGGCCTTCAACGGCATCGTGCTGATCGGAACCACGCTCAACCTCGAAACCATCTGGAGCCGCAGCGACGACCTGGTCTACGAGCTGGAGTTTCCCACCTACGCTAACGACGCCTGGTACCACAAGAAAGTGGCCGCCGATCTGCAAAAGAAAGACCTGAAGAGCTTCATGAAAGAGGCCGAAACGTTCGCCATGGGCGAGTACGCCACGGCGCTGGCCAAAGGCGACGAACTGCCGGCGCCCGAAAGGAAGGCCGTCCTCGACAAGCTGGTTCGCTTCACCGGCCTCGACCCGAAGTACCTGGAAGATACCAACCTTCGCTGGGACGTATCGCATTTCACGCGCGAGTTGCTGCGCGACCGGCACGAGGTGATCGGCCGTTACGATGGGCGGCTGGCGGGGCCGACCGGCATGAACGCCGGCGAAACCAGCGAGTACGATCCTTCGAGCTCGCTCATCACGCCGCCCTTCACGGCTATCTTCACCCATTACATTCGCGATGAGCTGGGCTACAAGACCGACCTGTATTACTACCCCAGCGGCGGCGTTCAGCCGTGGGATTTCGGCGAGGGCAACAGTTTCGGCGACACCACCGCGCTGCTGCGCGATGCCATGACCAAGAACCCCTACATGAAGGTCATGATTGCGGCCGGCTATTTCGACTTGGCCACGCCGTATTACGCCGTGGAGTACACCTTCAATCACATGGGCTTGCTGCCGGACATGCATAAGCGCATCACTTGGGACTTCTACCCGGCCGGCCACATGCTATACATCGACAGCGATTCCCACGCCAAGCTGAAACACGACTTCGGCGAATTCGTGGCCGCCTCGCTGCCGAAGGACGTGCAGTAGCGGATGTTGAAATTGTGGGGCAATCTTGGAGTGACAACCGCTCTTGATGACGGTCGAGTAATTTAACCGAGCCGCGACCGTCAGGGAGCGGTTGCTCACCCAAGACTTACTGTCCCCGGGAAGAGTCGATATGCCCCAAATCCGCGGCGATCTCTGGTTGATCCGGCACGGCGAAACCGAGTGGACCCTTTCCGGGGCGCATACCGGCCGCACCAACCTGCCTTTGACAGAAAACGGAAAACAACAAGCCTTGGCCGTGCGCGACGAACTCGCCGGCCGCGCCTTCGCCCTGGTGCTGGTAAGCCCGCTCGATCGCGCTCGAGAGACCTGCCGGCTGGCGGGCTACGCGGACCACGCCGTCGTCGATCCGAACCTGGCCGAATGGTGCTACGGCAGCTACGAAGGCCGCACCTCGGCCCAGATCCAGGCTGAACGTCCGGGCTGGACAATCTGGGACGATGGACCGCTCGGCGGTGAAACCATCGACCAGGTAGCCGCCCGCGCCGACTCAGCCATCGCCCGCGCCCTGGCGGCCAACGGCGACGTAGCGCTGTTCGCCCATGGCCACTTATTGCGCATCCTCACCGCGCGCTGGCTTGAAATGCCGCCCATCGCCGCCCGCCGTTTCGCCCTCGAAACCGGCTCGGTAAGCGTGCTCGGCTACGAACGCGATACCAGAGTGATTGAACGATGGAATCTGCGGTGAGAGTGGCGAGCGATCTGCGGCTGGAGACCGGCAGTGAGCGGTCCTATATAGGAGAAATAACCCAATGGATTCCACAATTCTGGTTCTCGGCGAGGATCTTGGCGGTTTCCTGGCGACTCTAGGCCAACCAGTCGGGCAGGCGGCACGTGAAATGATTGTGTTTGAGCTGTATCGGCGAAGCTTGGTTTCCAGCGGCAAGGCTGCCGAACTTCTGGGAATTCCCCGCATGGACTTCATCCGGCGCGCCTCGGAGTTGGGCATCCCGTACTTCCGCTTTACAGAAGACGAATGGCAATCGGAAGTCGCTGAGAGCAAGCGAGTCTGAGTGCCGGTCATATCTAATTCAAGTCCGCTAATCGCACCTACTCAAATTGGCCGGCTCGATCTGTTATACCGGCTTCATACCTGTATCTTAATTCCCCCAGCCGTTGCGGCGGAAGTGGAGCCAACGCTACCAGAACTACCCGACTGGATGCTGGTTCAGGACCTGGCACATCCGCTCCAACCCAGCACGGTGAGCGCTTCCATTGGTCCAGGAGAACGGGAGGTCATCAGCCTGGGCCTGGAGTTGGGAGCCTCCCTTCTGATCTTGGATGAGCAGCCTGAGCGACGGCTTGCCGCATCTTTGGGTCTTCGGGTGATTGGAACAGTCGGGCTCCTCATGGCGAGCAAAGAGCGGGGTTTCCTGGCCAAGATCAGGCCAGAGTTGGACCGTCTGCCGGCAGTCCGGTTCTTCATGGATCAGGACCTCTATGATCGGGTCGTCGCCCAAGCTGCAGGGTAATTTGAAAGATGCCGGGCGAGGGCGGGGCAGCAGTCTGAATGAGCTTTGGCGGAGCCTTACACGGCGAGACCTTTATCGGTCACAAGACTTTCAAATATTCTTAAGCGACTGATGAGGTAGGCCTTAACCCAAGTTCGACGCCCTGGCGGGGCCCGCTCGCCAGGGCCGGAATGCTACAAATCTGGTCAAGGGAGAGAGGTTTCGGAGCAGCCTTTCTCCCGCTGTCGCGAGCGGCGCCGACCCTTGGGCGGGGCCTGGCGCCCACGACGGTCCGACCCGCTCTACTTCCCGTAAAGCCTTCGATACATATCCGCATTCCGCATCACCGCCTGAACATAATCGCGGGTCTCGGTGAAGGGGATGGATTCGACGAACTCGGCGGGCTCACGATAATTGGCCCAGGTTAGCCATTCGGCCACGCGATTGGGGCCGGCATTGTAAGCCGCCAGGGTTTCCTCGATGCTGCCATTGGTCTGATCGAGCATGGAGCGAAAGATCGACGTGCCGATGCGCAGGTTCGCGGCTGGCTGCAGCAGCACGGCCGGGGTGAAACGCGGAATTCCTTCCTTGCGCGCGAATCGCCGTCCGGTGGCCGGCAACACCTGGGTCAGGCCATAAGCGGGCGCACCCGAGCGCGCGGCGGGGTTGAACTCGGATTCCTGGCGAATCAATCCGGCGACCAGAAACGGATCCAGTCCGTGGCGCGCCGCGGCGGCTTCCAGGTCGCCGCGATAGGGCAAAGGAAAAAGCAGTTCCCAGAATTTGCGCGGCGCTTGATCGATGGCCAGGCTCAGGTGCTCCGGCACGATCGTCTTGAGAACATGCACGGCTTGAAACGGCACGGGGGCGGCCTCGGCCAATTCCAAAGCGAGCAGCGCTGGCTGGCCGTCGGTGCGCGCGCCGAAACGCAATTCCCCGTCCGCCAGGTCCGCCAATCCCGCCGAGCGCAGCAACCGGGAGCGGTGGATGCGCAGCGTAGTGGCGGCGGTGGGTTCCGTCGGCAACGGCTGGGGCGCGGCCAGACCAGCCGACGCCAGAAATTGCCGCGCCGCCTGCATGGGCTTGGCGTTACTGATTTCCACGCGGGCCAGGCAGGCGCGGGCCAACATGCCGTAGTAATAGTTCGAGCGCGCCGCCGCCAGCCATTCGTAGTATACTCGCGCGGTGGAGAGGTCGTGCTCCGCTTCGGCCCGCCGCCCGAGAAAATAGATGGCCCCGGCGGCGTTTGACTGACTCGGGTAGCGGCTCACCTGCTCCCGCAGCAGCGCGCCCGCGTCGATCTTCTCATGGAGATATTCGTAGAAGGCGACCTTCCAGTGATACAGCGCCGCGTCGGGCGCCGACGGAAACTCTTCCGCCGCGGTCCGGTAGAGCGGCACGTACTCTTCGGCGCGGTTGTCGACCAGGTACCGGTTGGCGGCCGCGACCAGGGCTTTCAATCGCCACGGCGAGCCGCCGTGGAACTGGCCCAGAGTCTTCACCGCGGCCATCATGTCGTCGTCGTTGCGCAGGCGGCGGGCGCATTCCGCCAGCTCGTACAGGCGCTCGGCCTCGGCTTCCGGCTGGGAGGGATGAAGCGCGCGCAGGGCCTCGTCGGCCTGCCCGGCATCGCCCCGGAAGAAGGGGATAGCTGCGGCCCGCACCTCGGCCTGCTCCCGTTCGAGGCCCGGCGCCGTGGCTTCCAGCGATCGGTAGGCGTCTTCGGCATCCCTGTAGCGGCGCGCCTCCAGCAGCCGGTCGGCGCGGCGCAAAAGCTGCTGCGGCAAAGGCTGCGGAAACGCCGCGCCCATGGCGTCGCGCAGGGTCACCAGGGCCGCGGCGGCGCGCTCGGCTGCTTCCCCGGAAAGGTATCGATCGTATGTGCGCTGGTAGAATTCCACGGCGCTGGCCAACTCATTGGCGGCCTGATAGCAATCGGCCAGAGTGATGTCGCCGTCCGGCTGTGGCAGTTCGGCATAGTGATCGCGCAGCAGGCGCACGGCGGCGGCCGGGTCGGCCGCTTTCCGAACTCGCGCTTCCACCAGCCAGGCTTTGCCGGATACCGGCGTGGGCGCGGCGGCGGCGCGGACCGGCGCCAGTTCGCCGATGACGGCCGCGGCGTCGTCGCCCATTTCAAGCCGCGCGGCCGCCAGGTAAGCAGCCGAATAATCGGCGACGGGTGCCAGTTTGGGCTCGGCTTTGCGCAGCCACGCGACGGCTCCCGGCCAATCCCTCTGCTCGTACGCCGCCACCCCCAGTGCCAGTGCGGCCAGCGGCGCTTCCGCCGGGTGAGTCGCGGCGTAGCGCTCGATGGCGCCCCGCTGCGCCGCGCTCCCGGATTCGCGATACGCGCGCACCAGGCCGGGAAGATCGTTGCCGGTGACCGGGGCGGAGGGGTGCGCCGCGCGCGGACGGCTGGCAGCCGCGCCAACACACGCGTAAATCGCGGCGCTAAGCCAGAGGGCCGGGATAGTCGCGGCCCATAAGTTCCGGGTCGTCATTGGCAAGTGTGCGCACCAGTTCCAAATGTAAGTAGTCCACCATGGTGGCCGTGGCGGCAAAAAAAGTCGCCTGAAATTCCGCCCGCGCCCGGTCGATGGCGTCCTTCATCGCGGCGTATAAGTTGCGGCGCGCGCGCCCTAACTGCACGGCATCGGCGTCGAACAGGCGGATTTCCGCCGCCTTCACGCGAGCGAACCGCTGCGCGCGCAGGTGAATCCGCCGTTCCTCGTCGGAAAGGTCCTCCCATCGGCGGGCAGCGTCGCCGGCCGGATTTTCGGGCGGCGCGGCTGTCGCCGTCCAGACGGGCGAAGCCACTTGAGCCACCAATTCCAGGGCCGCCATCTCCATCGCGCCCCAAGCGCATAACAGCGCCGGCGCTACATCTTCCTTATCGGCCGATTTTTCCACGATTGGAAATATCGCCACGCGCGCTTCGGGCCCGTCGCCGGCCGCCGCGGCCAAAGCCGCCGAAACCTGGGAGGGGCTGGAGGACGCGATCACCGGTTCGCGGTGTTCCACCGCGTCGGCCAGCGCGGCCGCTCCCGCCAGCGCAATGGGAGCCGACAACGCCTGCTCCCGCGCTTCGTCCAAACCGCGCACCTTGGCCATCCGGGCGCTCTCGCCTTCCACTACCAGCAGGGCGGCGCCGGAAGCGAACGAAGCGGCGGCATCCACCAGGGTCAGGCACAGCTCTTCGCGGCTGCCAGCCTGCCGGATGCGGCGCACAATCTGATTGAGTCGGCTGACCGTGTCGCTCAGGGCCCGGGCGCGCGCCTCGGCCGTCAAACGGCCCACTTCGCCCATGACGAACGAGACATGTTCCTGCAAAGCGCGTCCTAAACCCGCCGCGGCCGTGGTAGAAGCCATTCCCGACTCCATTTTATCAGGCCCGTGTTTCGGAGCTGAGGATATTTTTGGGTCCGAATCTGGGCCACAGCCAGGTTCCGGCGCTGCCGCGGGGATTTTGGTAGCGTGCCCCCTCTTGCGGGCAGGCGTGTGTGCCTTGGGCAGGCGGGCGCAAGCGACCCGCCGCGCTGCCTCTCACAATCCGCCCTTCAACCCCAGCTCCTCCGCCCGCCCCTGCATCGCCTTCACGCAGAAGTCGATGTGGTCATCGAGGGGTACCCCCATTTCCGCGGCGCTCTCGACGATGTCCTGGCGGTTCACCGAACGGGCAAACGCCTTGTCCTTCATCTTCTTTTTCACCGACGCCACGTCCACCTCGAACACGCTCCGGTGCGGCTTCACGTAAGAAATGGCAGTGATGAAACCGGCCAGCTCATCGCAGGCGTACAAGGTCTTTTCCAGCGCCGATTGTCTCGGAACCCCGGTGTGGTTCGAGTGCGACAGGATGGCCCGCCGGATTTCCTCTTCCACCCCGCGCTCGGCCAGAATCGGCTCCCCTTTCTGTGGGTGCTCTTCCAGTGTCGGATGAATCTCCCAATCGAAGTCGTGCAGCAGCGCCGTTACCGACCACTGCCGCTCGTCCTCGCCCAGCTTTCTGGCATACGCCGCCACGCAGGTCTCCACCGCCAGCGCATGCTTGCGCAGGCTGTCGGACTGCGTGAATTCACATAGGATCTTCCAAGCCACTTCGCGATCGGTCACGAAGTTCATCATATACCGCCGGCACGCCGGCCGGGCGTAGCATCGGTTCTCCGTGGTCCGCCCCAGCTATCCGTAGAGATTCCAATGGACGCGCGAAGCTACCCTCAGGCGTGGTCCGCCCACGGATCGAAGCTGCCGACGCTCCACAGGTGGCCTTCCGGATCGCGGCACGAAAAGGCTCGTCCTCCGTAACCCATATCGGCGATCTCCATCACCATCTCAGCGCCGGCGGCTTTGGCCATGGCGTAAATGCCGTCGCAATCGGAAACGATCAAACACGGCGCCTGTGTCTCCACTCCCCCCACCTCTTCCGGCTGCCGTATCAGTTCGGCGTGTGGCGTCCCCTTGTTCACCGAGCCCAACATCACCATGCCGTTGCCGAATACAAGCTGCGCGTGCGCAATGCTTCCATCGGGGTTGGGATACACCGCCTGTTTCTCGAAACCGAATGCCCGGCAAAGCCACTCGATAGCCGCCGGCGCATCCCGGTAGCGCATCGCGGGAATCACCGTCGATCGGCACTGTTTTGCAAACGTCGACATAAAGCACCCTCCTCGTTGAGAACCCAACCCTGCCATTCTGGCGCATCCCCGCGCCCGTGTCTTGTAAGAATCGGAACTGCCGCCCGGCTCTATTCGATCGGGATATGATTCGCCCACCGGCGCCTCCGCGCCGAATAGGTAGTCGCATCGATACCGGAAAATGCCCGGAATTCATTGGCGAAGTGCGACTGGTCGTAGTACCCGCACTCCACAGCCAACTCCGCCCAGCGCATGTCCGCGCCGCCATGCAATTGCCCGACCGCGCGCTGAAAACGCCGGATACGGCACCACACCTTGGGCGAAAGGCCCACCTGTTCGCGGAAAACCTGAGAAAATCGGCGCACGCTCCAGCCCGTCTCTTCCGCCACCCGTTGGACGCTGGCAAGCACCGGGCCCTGTCCGAACCGGTGCAACGCGAATTTCACCGCCGCGTTGCAGAAGAGCCGGGCTTGAAAAGTCTCGCGCAAGAAATCCTCCAGCGCGCCAAGCTTCGTGGCCGGATCGGGGATCTCGCGCAACCGGTCGCGCAACGTTCTTGCCGGCGCGCCCCAAGCGTCTTCGAGCGACGTGAAATGCTCGCTAAAGGTGTCGACAGGTTCGGGAGAGAAGGCCGCAAACCCGCCGGGCCGGAAGTTG
The DNA here is from genome assembly GCA_049509915.1 of Bryobacteraceae bacterium. GTDB lineage: Bacteria > Acidobacteriota > Terriglobia > Bryobacterales > Bryobacteraceae > JBEKYD01. The sequence goes on from JBEKZL010000036.1 coordinate 30,856, forward strand.
ATTCCGATCAGGTCCGCCATGTCGGAGGTGTCTACGATTTCATAGGCCGACCGCGCCCCCACCACCAGAGAAGGCGGTAACGCGCGTTCCGGTCCATTCTCCGGACACTCCAAAAGGAAGTCCCGCGCCAGGTTGAGGATCACCTCCACCGAGCCGACGGGCAGAACCCGTTCGCGCTGGTGCCCCACCCGTGGCGCGCGGGCATACCACAGCAGGCGAACGCACTCGCTTAAGGGTGCGGCCGGTGTGCGCTCGATGAAGATCACAGATTCCTACCATACAACAGACCGAGATCGGGCGAAATTCGTTCCCGCTCCTTACGGTAGTAGCTCTGTAAGTAATTGAAAACAGGAGGAATCAATAACATGGCCGCGACCGCGAGGAGCGGTTTGAGGCGCCGAACGGCCTATCGCCCCCAAGACCTATACCTGTGATGTATGATGAATGATGCGTGATGCTATCTCGGGAGAAGATCGTTCTATGCGGACCACTATTGTGATCGACGACGACGTACTGGCTGCCGCCAAGGAATTGGCCGCGGTAGAGCGGAAGAGCGTGGGCGCGGTGATCTCTTCGCTGGCCAGGCGGGCCTTGCGTCCGGCTGAATCCGGCCGCCGAACTCGCAACGGCGTGCCTCTCCTGCCGGTCCGTCCCGGTTCTCCGCCGGTGACCTCCGAGCTGGTACGTCGGCTCGGTGAGGAGTTGCCTTGAATCGCTTTCTGCTCGATGTGAACGTGCTGATCGCCCTGATCGATCCTGCGCACGTTCAGCACGACCGCGCCCATGAATGGTTCGCCGAATTGGGCGCTCAAGCGTGGGCCACCTGTCCGCTGACCGAGAACGGCGTGCTCCGGATTGTCGGCCATGCGCGGTATCCCAACTCTCCCGGGACTCCGGCCGCGGTGGCCGAGCTGATGGCCGGCTTGCGCCGCCTTCCTGGCCACGAATTCTGGCCCGACGATCTCACGCTTTTCGATCGTCAACGCATCGACCCGGCGCGCCTGTTGGATTCCGGGCAGGTAACCGACACGTATCTCCTGGCTCTGGCCCGCGCCCATGGCGGGCAGTTAGCCACCTTCGACGGCCATTTGGTTACGGATGCGGTGGTCAACGGTTTCGAGGCGCGTCATCGAATCGGCTAACAGGCGTTGCCTTATGCGGCCACCGCTGTCACTAGCATGATGACGGAGGCGATCAGCATAACACCAGCGCAGGTCCATCCAAGCCAGCGAAGCAGAGCCCCGTTTCGGTGCTCACCCATGACGTCGGCCCTGCTGGTGAGCAGCACAACCAGGACCAACAGAGGTGGCGCCAATGCTCCATTGAGCACAGCGGACCAGAAGAGCATTTTGACGGCGTTCAGGCCCGCATAATCCAGGCCGAGGCCAAGCGCCATGGCCACGGCAATGACACCATAGAAGCCGTGAGCCAGAGGAGGATGCACCTCCAGCGAGCCAACCCAATCGGCCGCTTCGGCGATCGCGTACGCACAAGATCCGGCTAAAACGGGGACTCCCAGCATGCCGGCGCCGAGTAAACCCAGGCTGAAGAGCCAGTACGCGCCGGCGCCGGCCAAAGGCCGTAGCGCCTCGGCGGCCTCGCGTGCGGTGGATATGGTCGTGTTGCCGTGCGCGTTCAGGGTGGCGGCTGCCGTGAGAATGATGAAGTACATCACCAGGTTCGAAAAGAACATGCCGGTAAGGACATCGTTCCGCAGGCGGCGAAGTTCCCGATGGGACGCGCCTTCGCGCAGCGCGACGGTCGATTTTCCCGCGGCGATATCCTCCTCAACTTCCTGCGCGGCCTGCCAAAAGAAGAGGTATGGCGAGATGGTAGTTCCCAGGATGCCCACCAGTGTCGCCCAATACGCGCCGGTCCATTGCACATGTGGAATCAGGGTCGCCCGAACCACGGCGGACCAGTTCGGGTGCGCGAAAAATGCCGCGGCGATGTAGGCAAACAAGGCGAGCGTAAGCCATTTGAAAATCCGGGCGATGACGCGATAACTGGTCCAGAACAGCAGGCATACCAGGAGGAGCGCGTACGCGGGCTTCCAATAGAGCGACCCGACACCGGTGAGAAGCTGCGTGACTTCAGCCATGCCGCCGAGATCCGCGGCGATGTTGAAGATATTGGCGATGAGGAGCAGCGCACAGGCGCCCCATAATATCCACCGCGGATAGCGTACTCGAATCACGCCCGCCAACCCGAGCCCGGTGACCATGCCGAGGCGGGCACACATTATTTGTACCGCCGCCATCAACGGGAAAGAAAAGATCGCGGTCCATAAGAGCGAGTAGCCGAAGGCGGCGCCGGTAACCGAATAGGTTGCGATGCCGGATGGGTCGTCATCCGCGGCGCCGGTAATCAATCCGGGGCCAAGATTGGAGAAGAACCTGCGGAAGCGGCCTTGCAGGACAAACACGCGTCGGGCCGCCTTCGCTCCCGAAGAATTCTGACTCAATCGCCCCCCGTCTCAATCCCAGTGCCGCGCACTTCGCCGAAGAACGGCGTACGCTCCTGCAGCACACATTCCGCCGCGTAGAGGTACATAGCGGCCGACCAGGTCTGCCAATCCCGTCCGCTAGGCTGACCGGTCTGCGCTTTGATCCACTCGTTGAATCCCCACTCTGCCTCGTTTTCGTGCCACGGTTTCACCAGTTCCGTCAGCGCCAGCAGCTTCCGTCTCGCCAGGTCCATCCGCCCCGCCGCCACGCATGCCGCCACATAGAATCCGCAGACAAACGGCCAGACACCCCCGTTGTGATACTCGCCGGGCCGGTTGTACTTCTCGTATCGCGGCCGCCAGTCGGGATCCTGGCGCAGAATGTAGGGAAACAAACAAGGCGGTAAATCCACGGCCAGTTCTTTCCGGTCCCGCATCGCCTGGCACTCGGCCTCTACCCATGCCACCAGATCGCGAGCCCGATCGGGCGGAGCAATTCCAGTCAGGATCGCCAGGCTGTTGCCCAGCAGGTCGAAACGGTCGCTGTTAAAGATTTTGTAGGAGTAAAGGGCGTAATACGGCTTGGATGGCACTACCAGACCCTCGTGCTCATGGGGGTTCTTCGCCTCGCCGAGGACCTCCAGGCGGTTCATCAACCCGCGCAGTTGACCGGCGGACTCGGGCTCGCCGTACAGCACCAGGTACGCGTACACCAGAGTGTTTACGTAGAGCCCATAACCCATCACCCACTGCTCGTCGCGCCAGTCGCTGGTCGGTAGCTGAGAGACCATGACCATGTCGTCAGGGCTCTGGTACTTCATCCACGTCAGGGCTTTGTGCGCCGCCTCATCAAGGAATTCGGGCTGGCTGGCCGATTTTCTGTATAACGCCAGGCCGAAGAGGAAGAGCGGCGTGGTATCGCTGGAACCACGGTCGGCAGGATCGTGGGCGAGGCCCGGGATGAGACCGCGCGCCGTCTGATTGGTTGCCAGCGCCGTCAGAGTGCGTCTCAGAGCGTCGGCAAGCTGTGCGTTACCGGTGGCCAAAAAACCCAGGGCGGAAATCATGAGATCTCGCGTGTAAGGCTCCGGGTATCCCCACCCCGCGGTCCGCGGCAGTCCTTGAAATGGCCCCCGCGAGTTGTGTAGCAGGATCCTTAAGGCAGCATCCTTAGCCTGATCGATAGTGAACGGTGCCACCTTACTGAATCCCCAATCGATCGGACACGATCTTCACGAAGCGCCGAGCCACATGGCGATAGTCAAACAACTCGACCACGTGTTTTCGGCCGGCTTCGCCCATCCGCCGGCGCAGACCGCTGTCCCGCATGAGTACCAGCAGGTATTTGGCAATGTCGGGAGCGCTCGCCCGGAACTCCGCTGTTCGTGGAGTTGGGAACACGATGCGATTGGTGTTGTCGATCCCGTGGCCTTCCCCGAACACGGCCTCGGTGATCTTCCGCTCTTCCGCTACTTTTGCCAGGAAGGCCGTTTCACCGTGGACCATGGTGTCGAGAAATGCCATCGCATCGATGGCGATTACCGGTTTGGCGCAGGCGTTAGCCTCCACCTGAATCATTCCGAATCCCTCCAGCCGCGACGGCGCGGCGTAGATATCGCAGGCGGCCAGTAAGTAGGGCATGAAATTTTGGGAGACCACATTCGTGGAGTAGACGATCTTATTGGCGATGCCCAGATCCGCCGCCAGTTGGAGGTCGATCGCGTTCTGTTTCACCGTGCGCGGCTGAGGCCACACCTTGCAGACATACCTCCAGTCGGGCAGTTCGGCATCCATCAGCGCCAGCGCCCGCATCACCTCCTGGGCGCCCTTGGAGGCCGCGTCGCCGCCGACGGTCAGGATCATGATCTGGTCGTCAGTCACTCCCAAGGCCTCGCGAATCGACCGGACCTTGAGGTCGCCGGCTCCGCGCGGCACGAAACTGTCCGTGTCGCAACCGACCGGGAGCACCTCGATGTTGTCACCCCGGATGCCATCCCTGATGTATACCTCTTTCACCCACTTGGAGGTGACCAAGATCAGCGGAAGAGCGTTCAATACCTCGCGGTGGGCGGCGACATAACCATCGGCCAGAAGCCAGGGCACGCACTTCATCCCAAACTGCTGCGGGTGCAGAACCAGGTGCGGAACATGACCCCAGAATCCAATGCCCACCACCACGTCCGGCTGAAACCAGCGGTAATACCATTCCTTTTCCTGGGGCGATTCGAAATGCACCGGGTGGACATCCACGCCGATCTCGC